>CAYUOL010000249.1:0-10212 GCA_964446345.1 uncultured Iamiaceae bacterium
GTGCAGTCCGAGAGCAGCAGGCACTCGTAGCCGCGGTCGTTCGCCTCCCGCATGGTCGTGTGCACGCACACGTCCGTCGTGATGCCCGTCAGGACGATGTGGGTGATGCCCCGCGTGCGGAGCAGCAGGTCGAGGTCGGTCGCGTAGAACGCGCCCTTGCCGGGTTTGTCCACGATCGGTTCGCCGTCGATGGGGTACACCTCGGGCACGATGTCCCATCCGGGCTCGCCCCGCACGAGGATGCGGCCGCACGGGCCGGAGTCGCCGATGCCCGCGCCGATCTGCTTCGAGCGCCACAGCTTGTTCGGCGGGCAGTCGCTGAGGTCGGGCTTGTGGCCCTCACGGGTGTGGATGACGAAGAGGCCGACCTCGCGGGCCACCTCGAGCACCCGGGCGGTCGGGGCCAGGCCCGCCCGTGTCAGCCCGAGGTCGTAGCCCATGTGATCGACGTAGCCGCCCGGACCGCAGAAGTCGGTCTGCCAGTCGATGTTGACGAGCGCCGTGCGGCTGACGTCGATGCGGCCGTCGTACGGCCACGTGTACGGCTCGGCGGCGACCTGGCCGGGGGCGATCTCGCCGGTGGCCGGCGAGGGGGCCGACGCCGGCTCGGGGGGTGCGGTCGTGGTGTCGGTCATGGCAGGACCTCTTTCACTGTCTGGTTCGAGACGGATGCGAGCAGGAAGGGGGAGGGGGCGGGTCAGGGATCCGGGGCGGTCGTGAGCGGGGCGAGCGCGGCGCAGAGCGCGTCGGTGGACCCGAGCGCCCCGAAGATGCCGCCGGACATGGTCACGATCGAGAGCGCGGGGTCACCGGTGGCCGTCGAGCCCGCGCCGACGGCGTCGGTCAGGAGCAGGCACTCGTACCCCTGGTCGTTCGCCGTGCGCATGGTCGAGTGCACGGGGCCTTCGAGGCCCCACCCGGCGAGCACGAGCTGGTCGCGCCCCGCGCTGCGCAGCAGCGTGTCGAGGGGGCTGCCGTAGAAGCCGTCGACCCCGGCAGCCACCACGGCGTGGTCGCGCGGGTCGACGGGATCGCCCGGATCGGCGCCGCCGTCGGGGTCCGAGGGGACGGAGCCGAGGAACGGGCCGGGACGGCTGGGCGCGGCGTGGCTCACGTGCACGACGATCCCGCCGGCGGCGCGGACCGAGGCCGTCGCCGAGGCCAGCCGGCGCCGCGCGAGGTCGTCGAGGGGTGCGGCTCGGCGCCACGTGGGATCGGACCCCGCGCACACGAGCGCGAGGCGACCGCCGGCGAGATGTCCGTCCCAGGGCCACGCGTACGGGACGGTGCCTGCGACGACCCGCGGGGATCCGCCGGTGGTCGCGGATGTGGGTTCGGTCTGGCTCATCGGGGGCCTCCGTCGTCGGGTGCGGCGCCCGTGGCGACCACGACCCCCGGCCCCCGCACGAGGTCGACGGCGTTCGCGAAGGCGCTCGGCGCCTCGAACGGGGCGAGGTGGCCGCACCCGGGGAGCACGAGCACCCCGAGCCCGTGGGCGCGGAGGACGTCGGCCGCTTCGTGGCGGGCTTCGCTGCTCCGCTCGCCCACCGACGTCGTCACCCCGGTGCGCCCCAGGTCGCGCAGCTCCTGCTCGCTGAGCTCGAAGCTGCCGTAGAAGCCGACCTCGGCGAGCGCGGCGAGGCGGTTGCGCTCGACGCCGTCGCGCCAGGCGGCCGGCAGGGCGTTCCACGTCAGCCGCCCGATCAGCTCGCTGATGAAGAGCGACAGCTCGAGGGGTCGGTCCTGGCGGGCCAGCAGCCGGTCGATGCGCCCGCTGACCCGGGCGTGCAGCAAAGGGGCGAGCGGTCCGATCAGGGGCTCGTGCGCGAGGACCCGGAGGTCGACGTGCGGGCGCCGGGTCGACAGCGCCAGCGCGATCGTCGCGCCCGCGCTCACCCCGACGAGGGTGATCGGCTGGTCGGCGCCGCCGGCCACGAGGTCGTCGAGCAGTCGGGTGAGGTCGTCGACGTGATCGTCCAGGGTCGTCGCGGCGTCCAGGCTCGCGCTGCGTCCGTAGCCGCGGCGGTGGGGGACGACCACGTCGTGGCCGGTCACCGCCAGTCGCTCGGCGAAGGGCAGCAGGACCGCGGGTCCGAGCCCGGTCGGGTGCAAGAGCACGACCGTCGGGCCGTGGCCGAGTCGGTCGTGGGCGAGAGGCGAGGGCGGCATCGGGTCCTCAGGGCGTCGGGCCGGAGCGTCAGTGCGGGAGAGCGTCGGTGCGGGAGAGCGTCGGTGCGGGAGAGCATCAGTGCGGGAGAGCGCCGCTGCGGGAGAGGGGTCGGGTGCAGGAGCGCAGGGAGATGACGGGCAGGGAGGGACAGGCGCCGCGGTGCGGGCCCGCCTGCGCCCCGGAGGTGCGACCTGCGGATCGCACCTCCGGGGCGCCGACCAGGACGACGACGAGCGATCGTCGTCCCGGGGCGCTCCGCCACCCGCTCGAGGGGGACCGAGTACGAGTGCCGTAGCAGGAGACGTTTGCGTGGGTGCGACGGCCAGCTTCGCCGCTCGCGGCGTCCTCGTCCTCGCCGCACGGACCAAGTGGGCCTTCGTCCCGCGTCCTGGCGAGCGACGAACCGTGGTCCGCCGCACCCCTCACAGCGTCCCCTGCCACGGCACTAGTTCTTCGCCGGGATGCTGCCGACGACGCCCTTGACGAGGTAGTCCATCTGCTCGTTCTCGGCGTAGGTGGGCGTCGTGCCGGCGGGCACCTTGGTGGCGCCGCTCTGGTCGAGGACCGGACCGGTGAAGGGCGACTTCGTCTTGAGGTCCGCCTTGGCCTTCTCGATCTTCGCCTTGGTGTCGGCGGTGATCATCGTGCCGTACTTGCTCTCGACGAACGGGTTGTCACCGGTCTGCAGGCCCACCCGGTAGTCGCCGTTGTACTTGCTGCCGACGAACTGCCCGGCGAGCACGGTCTTGACGATGTCGGTGTAGAGCGGGGCCCAGTTCCACTGCGAGCCCGTGACCCAGCCCTTCGGGGCGAGCGACGAGGCGTCGGCGTGGTAGCCCACCGACATCTTGCCGGCGGCCTCGGACGTCTCGATGATCGTCTTCGTGCAGTCCTGGTGCTGCGTGATCACGTCGACGCCTTGATCGAGCAGGCTCTTCGCCGCTTCGGCCTGCTTCGCCGGGTCACACCAGTTCGAGGTGAACACCACGGTCGTCGTGATGTCGGGGTTCACGGTCTGGGCGCCGAGCTCGAAGGCGTTGACGTTCTCCAGCGTCTGGGGGATCGGGAAGGCGACGACGTAGCCGAGCTTCTTCGACTTCGTCGCCGAGCCGGCCGCGATGCCCGCCAGGTACACCGGCTCGTACACCGTGCCGAAGTAGGTGCCGAGGTTCGGCAGCTTGTCGGTGAGCAGGCCGCCCTGGTGCACGACGACCACGTCCGGGTGCCGCTTGGCCACGGCGGTGGCGGCGGCGAGGTGGCCGTAGCTGGTGGCGAAGATGATCTTGGCGTCGTTCTTCGTGATCATGTCCTCCATGACCCGCTCGGCCTCTGCGGTCTCGGGCACGTTCTCCGCCGTGACCACCTTCAGGTCGGGGTAGGCCTTGGCCACCGCTTGGCTGCCGTCGTAGGCGGCCTGGTTGTAGCCGAAGTCGTCATTCGGGCCGACGAAGATGAACCCGACGGCCTTTCCGCCGGTGCCCGGCGCCGCACCGCCGGCGGTGGTGCCGCCTGTCGTGCCGGTCGAGGTGGTCGAGCTCTTGGTGCACGATGCGGCGAGCATCGACACCACGAGCACGAGCCCGAGGGCCAGCAAGGTCTTCTTGCGCATTGGTGTTGTTCCTCCGATTGGAATCGCTTGATGGGCAGGGCGCACGGGGGTGTGCAGGGGGTCTGGCTTGGCATCCGCCGGTGGCGGTCGGGAACGGGGGTCGTGGTGAGAAGGTGGGGTCGCGGGTGACCGCGACCCCGTTGGTTCGCGGATCAGGACTGCGTCTCGAAGACCTTGTCGAGCTCGGCCGGCGCCGCGTTCACCCGGCTCCGGCCGAGGGCCGCGAGCACGACGATGACGACGATGTACGGCATGGCATCGAGCAAGAACGGGGAGATCGACGAGCCCTGCGCCTGCAGCTGCAGCTGCAGGGCGATGCAGCCGCTGAACAGGTAGGCCCCGGCGATCGCCTTGATGGGGTTCCACGCCGCGAAGATCACGAGGGCCACGGCGACGAACCCACGTCCGACCGTCATGTTCTCGGACCAGTTGCGGGCGTAGGCGAGCGAGAGCTGCGAGCCGCCGATCCCCGCCAGGGCGCCGCCGACGAGGATGGCGCCGAAGCGCACGCGGGCCGGGGCGGTGCCGAACGTGTGCAGCACCTCGGCGCGCTCGCCGGCGGTGCGGACCTTCAGGCCGGCCCGGCTGCGGTACAGGAACCACCAGGCGACCGGGGCGACGAAGTACGAGAAGTACGTGAGCGGGTCGTGGTCGAAGAGGATCGGCCCGAAGAACGGGATCGAGCTGAGCCCCGGGATCGGCATCTGGGAGAACCCGACGACGCCCTGGCCGACGTAGCTCTGGCCGAAGAGGCCGGTGAGCCCGATGCCGAGGAACGTGACCACCAGACCCGTGGCGATCTGGTTCGAGTGGCGGCCGAGCACCATCCCCGCGTGCACCGCCGCGAGCAGGCCGCCGGCGAGGCACCCCGCGAGCACGCCGACCCACGGGCTGCCCGTGGCGATCGCCGCGGCGTACGCCGCGAGGGCGCCGCACAGCATCGATCCCTCGATCCCCAGGTTGATGACCCCGGAGCGCTCGGTCACGGTCTCGCCGACCGAGGCGAAGAGGATGGACGTGCCGCCGCGGACGGCACCGGTGAGGACAGCGTCGATGATCATCGCGTCGCCTTCTGCTTCTGGCTCCACCCGAGGATCGCGAGGAGCATCACGGCCATGAGGATGTTCACGGAGGCGCCGGAGAGGCCGGCGCTGAGCTTGAGGCCGTTGCCGCCGACGGCGATGGCACCGAGGAGGATCGCCGAGCCGATGATCTTCAAGGGGTCGTGGCGCACGAGCCAGGAGGCGAGGAACCCGATGAACCCGTAGCTGACCATCATCGAAGGCCGCAGCTGGCCCTCGACACCGGTCACCTCGATCATCCCGGCGAGCCCGGCGAGCGCCCCGCCGAACAGCATCGCGACGACCGAGATGGTGCCCACGGCGAAGCCGGCCCGGCGGGCGGCCTCGGCGTTCCCGCCGACGACCCGCAAGCGGAAGCCCCACGGCGTGTACTTCAGGATCGCCCACACCACCACGGCCATGACCAAGGCGATGAAGATGCCGGCGTGCACGCGGCTGCCCCAGATGATCGGGAACCGCTCGTCGAGCTCGAGCGACCGTGACGCCGGGTACCCGAAGCTCTTCGGGTCCTTCCAGGGCCCGTTCACCAACCACGCCAGCATGATGACGGCGAGGTAGTTCATGAGCAGCGAGGTGATCGCCTCCGAGGTGAAGGTGAACCGCTTCAGCAGCGCCGGCACCGCCGCCCAGAGCGCACCGCCGAGGGCGCCGCCGATCGCCATGAGCGTCAGCTGCATGATCGGCGAGAGGCTGTTCCCGAGGATCTCCGCCACGAGCACCGCCCCGATGGCGCCCAGCACGAGCTGCCCTTCGCCGCCGATGTTGAAGAGGCCGGCACGGGCAGGCACGGCGACCGCCAGGCCCGCCAGCAGGAACGGCGTGGCCTGCACCAGCATCTCGCCGAAGGAGTTGGTGTCGCCGGCGACCGACTCCCACATCGTCTGGTACACCTCGAGCGGGCTCGCCCCCTTGGCCAGGAGGAAGGCGCCGAAGATGACGAGCGCCGCCCCCATCGCAAGGACCCAGCGCAAGGTCGAGCGCGCGGCTCGTTCCAGCAGCGGCTTCTCGACGGGTGGTGCGTCGGCGGCGAGGGCGGGTGGCGCCTCGACGGTCGTGCGGTCGGTCGTGGTCTCGGTCGTGGCGTCGGTCATGGCGTCGCTCGTGGTGGTCTCGGCGGACCCGCGGGTCTCGCCGGTCGGCGTGGTCGGTGCGGTCATGCGGCGCTCCCGAGCATCAGGCTCCCGATCTGGTGGCGGGTGGTGTCGATGGGCTTGACGATCCCGGCGACCTCGCCGTCGTGCAGCACGACGATCCGGTCCGCGAGCTCGAACAGCTCGTCGAGGTCCTCGGAGATCAGCAGCACGCCGCAGCCCTTCTCCCGCCGGTCGAGCAGCAGCTCCTGGCCCGCCCGCACCGTCGCGATGTCGAGGCCCCGGCTCGGGTACGCGGCCACCAGCAGCTCGGCGTCCGCGGTCAGCAGGCGCGTGTAGAGCACGCGCTGGATGTTCCCGCCGGACAGCGTGGCCACGTTGCGGTCCAACGCCGCGAGGTTGAGCGTCTTCGCCTCTTCGAGCCCGCTGGCTCTCGCGCGGGCGCTCTTCCAGTCGACCTTGAGGCCCTTGCGGGGCGGTGGCGTACCGCCGAGCGACAGGTGCTCGAGGATCGACATGCCGGGCACGACCGCGTCTTCGGGGTCCTCGGGCAGCCCCACGGCGCCGGCTTTGATCATGGCGACGGGGGAGGGCCGCGCAACCTCCTCGCCGGCGATGGCGATCGAGCCGTGCACCGGGGTCCGCAGGCCGAGGACGGCTTCGTAGAGCTCCTTCTGCCCGTTGCCGGACACGCCGGCGATGCCGACGAGCTCACCCGCTTCGACGGTGAAGCTCACGTCCTCCACCGCGATGTGGCCGCGATCGCCCTTCACCGTCAGGTTGCTGACCACGAGCGCCGGGGGCCGGTCTCCGGCAGGCGCAGGGCGGTCAGCGGGCAGGGGCGGCACCACCTTGCCGACCATCGCCTCGATCAGCTCGTCGTCGGTGAACCGGCCCGGGGCCTCGCCGGCGACGATCAGCTTGCCGCCGCGCAGGATCGTCGCCCGGTCGGCGATCGACCTCGTCTCGCGCAGCTTGTGCGTGATGATGACGACCGCCAGGCCGTTGGCCCGCAGCTCGTCGATGACGGCGAACAGCGCGTCGACCTCCTGCGGGGCGAGGACGCTGGTGGGCTCGTCGAGGATCACGATCCGCGCGTTCGCCATGAGCACGCGCAGGATCTCGACCCGCTGGCGCTCGGCCATCGAGAGGTGGCGGACGAGGGCTCGAGGATCGACCGGCAGGGCGAAGCGCTCACCCGCCTCGCGCACCTTGTCCTCGAGCTCCTTGCGCTTGTAACGGCCGGACCCGATGGCGATCTCGACGTTCTCGGCCACGGTCAACGCCGGGACGAGGCGCAGGTCCTGGAACACCATGCCGATGCCGTGGGCCCGGGCCTCGGACGGCGACCCGATCGTGACCGGTTCCTCGTCGAGGTAGAGCTGCCCGCTCTGCGGGTGGTTCACGCCGTAGAGCACCTTCATCAGGGTCGACTTGCCGGCGCCGTTCTCGCCCAGGAGCGCATGGACCTCGCCGGCCCGCATCATGAAGTCGACGTTGTCGTTGGCCACGAGGGAGCCGAAGCGCATGGTGACGCCGCGCGCCTCGAGCACCGGGGGCCGATCCGCCATCGGGAACCGGGGGATCCCCTCGGTCGGCTCGATCAGCGCCGCGCTCGAGGTGATCCCGAGCCCGGCCGTGAGGTCGGGGACGGCGTCCGGGGGGACGGGCGCCGCGGGCGAGTGCTCGTCGGTCATGACGGCCTCCGGTGGTTGATCATGCGGGCGAGCGCGCGAGCCGCGCGCTGCTCGACGACGGCGAGCGATTCGGAGAGGTGGGCGTTGAGGCGCTGCTCGGCCGTCGCGAGGTCACGGTCGATGACGGCGTCGACGATCGCGAGGTGCTGCTCGACGGTGCGCTGCACGCGCTCGGGGGTCAGGAAGTCGTAGATGCGCACGAGTCGGATGCGCTCGTTGATCCCTTGCAGGAGCACGACCAGCTCGTGGTTGCCCGCGGCCTCGGCCAGGCGGATGTGGAAGTCCTCGTCGAGGAGCACGAACGACGGGTCCGGCCCTGGCTCCACGTCGGATCGGCCGAGGCTGCGCCAGTCGTCGCGCAGTTGGACGAGCCGTTCGAGGTCGTGCGCCTCGCCGCCGTCGGCGCCGCCCTCGAGGGGACGCCGCAGCGCCAGCAGCTCGAGCCCCCGGCGCACCTCGTAGAGCTCGCGGACCGAGTGCAGGTCGGGCGCGCTCGGCCCGTAGCCCCCGTCCGGCAGGCGGGTGACGAACCCCTCTACGTGGAGCCGGGACAGCGCCTCGCGCACCGGGGTGCGCGACACCCCGACGAGGGTGGCGAGGCGCTCCTCCGCCAGACGGCCACCCAAGGGGAAGTCACCAGCGAGCAGCCGTTCCTTGAGCACGCCGTAGGCCTGCTCCGCACGGGAGACGGGTGTGCTGTGTGCCCCTCCGGCACCGTCGGACTCCGTATCCGACGCTGTATACACGCAGGCCAACGTAGGTAACCGCGGTTTCCCTCGAATTGCCGCCCGGCGACGGTCGCGCATCTGTTGGCTTGTGCGCGCCTTGCCCGCAGCTGTCCGCTGCCTGACGTCGGGGCGCGATCGGGCGCGCGGCGCCGGGGCCCCGGACCAGGGGTCCTCGGCGGGTCAGGCCCTGCTCAGGGGCGGTGTTCGGGGCCCGCTCAGCTCGGCGGGGTGGGGAGGTCGACGCCGAGCTGCTCGGCGGCGTACGCCTTCATGCGCTTGTAGTCGACCTTGCCGTTCGGCGCGCGGCCGATCGTGTCGATCTCGACGACGTTCTTCGGGGCCTTGAACGAGGCGAGCTTGCCCTTCACGTGGCCGATCATGTCGGCCTCGTCCATCGTCGACTCCGGGTGCGTCTCGACGACCGCGGTGATGACCTCGCCGTACTTCTCGCTGGGCAGGCCGACGACCACGGAGTCGCGGACATCGGGGTGCAGCTTGAGGACCTCCTCGACCTCCTCGGGGAAGACCTTCTCGCCGCCCGTGTTGATGCACACCGAGCCACGGCCGAGCAGGGTCAGGCTGCCGTCGGCCTCGACAGTCGCGTAGTCGCCGGGGATCGAGTAGGTCTCGCCGTCGATGAGCACGAACGTGTTCTTCGACTTCTCCTCGTCCTTGTAGTACCCGATGGGCGTGTAGCCCTTCACGGCCACGCGACCGATCTCTCCCGAGCCCGGCACCACGTCCGTGCCCTCGTCGGTGATGACCCGTGCCGTGTCACCGAGGCTGAACTTCGAGGTGCCGGAGGTGCCGCCGGCGCTGGAGATCGACTGCCCGAGACCGATGGCCTCGGACGACGAGAAGGCGTCGTACAGCAACATGCCCGGGTGGTGCGCGAGCAGCGCGTCCTTCGTCTCCTGGCTCCACATCACGCCCGACGAGGTGAGCATGAACAGGCTCGAGAGGTCCCAGCGGTCGGGCTCGGCGTCGAGGGCGCGCAGCATCGGCTTCGCGAACGCGTCGCCGACGATGACCGCCACGTTGATCTTCTCGCGCTCGATCACGTCGAGCAGCTCGGTCACGTCGAAGGTGCGGCCCTCGAGGGTCACGACGGCCCCGCCACCGACGAGCGACATCATGCTCGTGTACTGCGCGGTGCCGTGCATGAGGGGGCAGCCCGGCATCAGCCGTCCGCCGGCGCCCGCCGCCATGCCCGCCCGCACCGCGTCGTAGTCGACCTCTTCGCGGTACAGCGGGTTGGCGGCCCCGCACACCGCGCGGATCAGGGAGTCCTGGCGCCACATGACGCCCTTGGGCATCCCGGTCGTGCCGCCGGTGTACATCATCGTGATGTCGTCGTCGCCGCGACCCCACGGCGCGAACACGCGCTCGGTCTCGGTGGCCGCGGCCTCCTCGTAGGGCACGGCCCACTCGGGGCAGGGGCCGGTCCCGTCGTCGACCCACAACCAGATGCGCACCGGGACGCGGCCACGGATGCGCTCGATGGTCTCGGTGAACGTGCCGTGGAAGACGACGGCGACGGCGTCGGCGTTGTCCCACAGGTAGGTGAGCTCGTCGTCGGCGTAGCGGTAGTTGGTGTTCACCGGCACGAGGCCGGCCTTGAACGCCGCGAACATCGACTCCATGTACTCGGGGCAGTTGTAGAGGTACTGCGCCACCTTGTCCTGCTCCTGGGCGCCGGCCTCGAGCAGCACGTGGGCCACGCCGTTGGCGCGCTCGTCGAACTCCCGCCAGGTGTAGCGGGTGTCGCCCTGGATCTGGGCGGGTGCGTCGGGGATGGCGCTGGCCACCGTCTCCCAGATCTCGGCGTAGTTCCA
>CAYUOL010000250.1:0-10192 GCA_964446345.1 uncultured Iamiaceae bacterium
GATGACCAAGCTCATCGAGCGCAACACCACGACCCCGGCGCGCCGCAGCCAGGTGTTCACCACGGCGGAGGACAACCAGCCGTCGGTCGAGATCCACGTGCTGCAGGGCGAGCGCGAGATGTCCGACTTCAACAAGACCCTGGGCAAGTTCCAGCTCGTCGACCTGCCGCCGGCGCCCCGTGGCGTGCCGCAGATCGAGGTCACGTTCGACATCGACGCCAACGGCATCGTGCACGTGTCCGCGAAGGACCGCGCCACCAGCAAGGAGCAGTCGATCACCATCACGGGTCAGTCGTCGCTCAGCAACGACGACATCGCCCAGATGATCAAGGACGCCGAGGCCCACGAGGCCGAGGACAAGCGCCGCAAGGAGATGGTCGACGAGCGCAACAAGGCCGAGTCGTTCGTCTACCAGACCGAGAAGCTGCTCCGTGACCAGGGCGACAAGATGTCCTCCGAGGATCGCGAGACCATCGAGTCGCGGCTCACCGACCTCAAGAAGACCCTCGACGGCAACGACGTCGATGCCATCCGTCAGGCCATGGAGATGCTGCTGTCGGCGAACAACGAGTTCACCACGAAGCTGTACCAGCAGGCCGCGGCCGATGACAGCGCCAACGTCGGCGGCTCCGCCGGCGCCGGGGGCTCCGAGTCCGTGCCGAACGACGACGAGGTCGTGGACGCCGAGATCGTCGATGACGAGGACAAGTGATGGCAGCCCGCGACGACAAGGAGGGGTGGTTCGACGACGATCCGTCGACACCACCCGGCGGCCCACCCGGCGCCGCTGAGGCGAGCGGAGGCGACGGCCCGGCCGCCGGGGCGTCCGACGCCCAGGGCACCGACGCCGACGCCGATCCGGGCGCCAGCGGCGGACCCGACGGTCCGCCGCCCGACCTCGACGACATCGACGTCGAGGCGGCGCTGCTCGAGGAAGGCATCCTCTACGCCGAGGCCGACGCCGCCCCCGGGGCGGCCGACGCCGGCGACGAGGCGGCGGAGTACCGCGATGCGCTCGTGCGCATGAAGGCCGACTTCGAGAACTACAAGAAGCGGGTCGCCAAGGACCACGCCCTCACCGTCGAGCGCGCGGCCGAGAAGCTCGTGACCGAGCTCCTCCCGGTGCTCGACGCGTGCGAGGCGGCCCTCGGTCACGGCTCGACCGACGTCGAGCCCATCTACAAGTCGCTCCTCGACACGCTCGAGAAGGGCGGGCTGGTGCGGATGAGCCCCGAGGGCCATCCGTTCGACCCGAACCTCCACGAGGCCGTGCTGCACGAGGAAGGCGACGGCGGCGAGATCATCGTCCTCGAGAGCCTGCGCACGGGCTACTCCTGGGGCGGTCGCGTGTTGCGACCGGCGATGGTCAAGGTCCGGGGCTGAGCCGGCGCGAGGCGCGGGCTCTGCCGAACGAGCAGGGTCCGCGCGACCTCCCGCACGGGAGGGCGCAGCAGAGAAAGGTCGAAGGGGCGTAGATGGCGCCACAGCCGGAGTGGTTCGAGAAGGACTTCTACAAGGTGCTCGGCGTGTCCGAGACGGCGACGCAGAAGGAGATCACGCGCGCCTACCGCAAGCTGGCTCGCGAGCTGCACCCCGACGCCAACCCGGGTGACCAGAGCGCCGAGGACCGGTTCAAGGACGTGTCCGCGGCGTACGACGTCATCGGCGACGAGGCGAAGCGCAAGGAGTACGACGAAGCGCGCAAGCTCGGTCCCCTCGGGGGCATGGGCGGCATGGGTGGCATGGGTGGCATGAACTTCGGTGGTGGGGGCGCGCCCGGTGGTGCGACCTTCAGCACCGACGACCTGGGCGATCTCAGCGGGCTGTTCGGCAACCTGTTCAACCAGCGGGCGGGTGCCCGGCGCGGCGGCGGGTCGCGAGGCCCCGGTCCCCAGCGCGGCGCCGACCTCGAGACCGAGCTCACGATGGACTTCCGCGATGCCATCGCCGGCATCACGACCACGTTGCACCTCACGTCCGACGCCGCCTGCTCGACCTGTGCCGGCACCGGCGCGAAGCCGGGCAGCAGCCCGGCCGTGTGCTCGAACTGCGGCGGTCGTGGGGTGCTCGACGAGAACCAGGGCTTGTTCTCCTTCAGCCGACCGTGCCCGAGCTGCGCCGGCCGCGGCGTGCTCATCCTCGATCCGTGCACGACCTGCAACGGCACCGGGGTCGAGCGACGACCGCGCGACGTCAAGGTGCGCATCCCGGCCGGGGTCAAGGACAACCAGACGATCAAGCTGAAGACCCGCGGCGGTCCTGGTCGCAACGGCGGCCCGCCGGGCGACCTGTACGTGCACGTCCACGTCGCGGCCGACAAGGTGTTCGGCCGGGACGGGTCCAACCTGACCATCCACGTGCCGATCACGTTCCCCGAGGCCGCGCTCGGCACGAAGCTCAAGGTGCCCACGGCCGAGGGTGACGCCGTCACGATCAAGGTGCCCGCCGGCACCAGCTCGGGGCGGGTGTTCCGGGTCAAGGGCCGGGGCATCGAGAACGGCAAGAAGGGCCGGGGCGACCTCATGGTCACCGTCGACGTCGCCGTGCCGGCGAAGCTCACGAAGGAGCAGCGCGAAGCGGTGGAGGCGTTCGCGGCCGTCGCCGACGACTCGCCGCGCGCGCACCTCGGGGTGTGAGGGAGCAACCGATGATGAGCCGGGAGCGAGGTGAACGATGAGCGATCGCAAGCAGAGGGCGGTCTACGTGATCTCCGTCGCGGCGGAGCTCGCCGGCGTGCACCCGCAGACCCTGCGCATCTACGAGCGCAAGGGCCTGCTCGAACCCGCCCGCACGCAGGGCGGCAGCCGGCGCTACAGCGACAGCGACATCGAGCTGCTGCGCCGCATCCAAGAGCTGACCGAGCAGGGGCTCAACCTCGCCGGCGTGCAGCGCGTGCTCGAGCTCGAGGCCGAGATCGCCCGTCTGCAGCACGACCTCGCCGAGGCGCGCGCCGCGTCGACCAAGGCCGTCGAGGACACGCACCGCCAGTACCGTCGTGACCTCGTGCCGGTGAACCAGGCCGTCATCGTGTACGGCCACGATCGCAAGATGATGCGCCGCGTGCTCGACGACGAGTAGCGGCAACCAGAGCCGCCGACGAGCGGAGGGGGATCGGATGGCAGCAGACGCAGGTGGGTCGGTCGGGGTCATGGCGCGGGGCGGCTACTACGACCTGCACTCCCGTACGCAGGGCAGCGCGACCTCGATCGGGGTGGCCGAGATCGAAGCGGCGGCCGCCGCGCTCGAGCTCCCGGCGGGCCCCGTACGCGTGGCCGATCTCGGGTGCGCGCAGGGCAACAACTCGCTCGTGCCCGTGCGGGCGGCGGTCGAGCAGCTGCAGGCGCGCGGCGCGGCGGCGATCGACGTCGTGCACACCGACCTGCCGACCAACGACTGGGCCACGCTGTTCGCGGTCATCGAGAACGATCCGGCGAGCTACCTCGTCGGGCACGACGACGTGCACCCGTTCACCGTCGGCCGCTCCTTCTACCGCTCCCTCTTCCCGCCGGCCACGCTCCACCTCGGCTGGGCGTCGTCGGCGCTGCACTGGCTGAGCGCCGTGCCGAGCACGGTGCGCGACCACTTCTTCGTGCAGCTCTCCACCGACGCCGACGCGCAGGCGGCGTTCCGGGCCCGCTCGGCCGACGACTGGGTGACGTTCCTGCGCCACCGCGCCAGCGAGCTGGCGGTGACCGGTTCGGTGGTGATCGTCGACGTGTTGATGGACGACGACGGCTGCATGGGCTCCGAGGCGCTGTTCGGCGCCCTCGAAGATGCGCTGCGCGCCGCCCGCGCCGACGCGCGCATCACGGACACCGAGTACGAGGCGATGGTGTACCCGACGTGGTTCCGCAGCCTCGACGAGATGCGGGCGCCGTTCACCCCCACCTTCGTGGGCGCCGCGGGCGCGCAGCTCGAGCTGGTCGACCTCGAGCCCCACCTCCTGGCCGACCCGTTCTGGTCGGCGTACGAAGCCGACGGGGACGCCGCGGCGTACGGCGCGGCGCAGGCCGGGTTCCTCCAGGGGTTCCTCGAGCCGAGCTTCCGCAGCGTCCTGCACCGCTCGACCGCCGATCAGGACCGCATCCTCACGTCGGTCTTCGCGGACGCCTCGCGCCGCATCGCCGCCGACCCGCAGGCGGTGTCGCCCATCTACCGGCTGGTGCGGGCGCGGGTCCAGCGGGTCGCCTGAACGACCAGGCCTCGATCTCAGTCGCGGAAGGCGAGGCTCAGCGCGAAGTCGCCGTGCTCGTCCGTCATCCACCGGTCGAGGCGCAGGCCGGCGCTGGCCAGCTCGGCCTCGACCTTCTCGCGTCGGAACTTGGCGCTGATCTCGCTGCGCAGCTCCTCGCCGCCGGCGAACGACACGGTCAGGTCGAGCGCCTCGACCCGCACCTGCTGCTCGACGAGCGAGCGCAACCGCATCTCGATCCACTCCTCGTGCGGGTCGAAGAACGCGTGGTGCTCGAACCGGGTGATGTCGAAGTCGGCACCGAGCTCGCGGTTGACCACGGTGAGCACGTTCAGGTTGAACGCCGCCGTGACGCCCTGGCTGTCGTTGTACGCGGCCTCGAGCCGGGCGACGTCCTTCACGAGGTCGGTCCCCAACAGCAGGGAATCGCCGGGCCGCAGGTTGTCGGCGAGCTCGGAGAGGAACTGCTTGCGCTCGTGCGGAGCGAAGTTGCCGATCGTCGAGCCGAGGAACGCCACCAGACGGCGCCCCTCTTGGGGGATCTCGTGCAGGTGCCTCTCGAAGTCGCCGACCACCGCGTGGACCGCGACGCCGGGGTACTCGGCGACGATGGCTTCGCCGGCCGCGCGGACCGTGGCCTCGTTCACCTCGAACGGGATGAACCGCCGGAGCTGGCCCGCCGCCGTGAACGCGTCGAGCAGCGTGCGCGTCTTGTCCGAGGTGCCCGAGCCGAGCTCGACGATGGTGTCGGCGCCGCTCACGCGGGCGATCTCCGCGGCCTGGGCCCGCAGGATGCCGCGCTCGGTCTCGGTCGGGTAGTACTCGGGCAGCCGCGTGATCTGGTCGAAGAGGTCACACCCGTGGTCGTCGTAGAACCACTTCGGCGGCAGGTCCTTCGGCTGCGAGCCCAGGCCGCGGCGCACGTCGTGGCGCAGGGCCTCGGTGATGTCGTCGGGGCCGAGGTGCACGTCGACGGTGATCGCCGGGCTCGCGGCGGGGGGCTGGCTGGTGCTCATGTGCAGGCTCCGTTTCCTCGGGGAGGGGAGGGGGAAGGCGTCCGGTCCCACCCGGTCAGAAGGGCTCGACCTTCAGGGAGGTGTCGGTCATGGTGACGAGCGATCGTTCGGGCACCTCGCACCAGTCCTCGGCGTCGTCGAAGGGTTCGGAGGCGATGATCCGGCCGCCGTCGCCGCGGTCGAGCGTGAACAGCGAGTTGCGGTACCGGGTGGCGACGACCTTGCGGCCGTCGCTGATCAGGAAGTTGAACTTGCCGCCGCTCAGGTCGAGCAGCCGCCCGAGCACCGCCAGGAGCGCGTCGGCCATGGTCGCCCCTTGATCGAGGCAGTCGAGGACCATCGCGAACACGACCTCGCTGTCGGCCCCGCCGCGGACGCCGGCGGCGCGCCGCATCGAGAGGTCGCGGTGCAACTGCACCCCGAGTGCGCCGCGGAACTCCTCGACGTAGCCGTTGTGCGTGAACGCGTACGAGTCGCCCACGAACGGCGACGCCCCCGAGTCCTCCACCGGGGCGCCGGGGGAGGCGTTGCGCACCGCGGCGACGACGTGCGCGGCGCGGACGTGATCGGCGATGCCGCGGAAGCTCTCGTCGGCCCAGATCGGGGTCGCGGTGCGATAGCGGGCGGGGATCTCGCCGGCCTCGCCGTCGTACCAGGCGACGCCCCAACCGTCGGCGTTGATGCGACCGGGGAGCTGGTGGCGCGGCTTGTGGGCCTGGCGCTCGAGCCCGTGCGGCGGCGCGTACAGGAGCGCCGAGAGGGGCACCGCCGGCCCGACGTAGGCGAACAGGCGGCACATCAGCAGTCCTCCGCGCAGCGGAAGCCGGCGAAGATCTGCCGGCGTTGCGGGTAGTCCCAGTTGCGGAACGACACGCGCACCGCGGACGGGTCGGCGGCCCACGAGCCGCCCTTCAGCACGCGGTGGTCGGGGCCCCAGAACACCTCGGAGTACTCCTTGTAGGGGTACGCCTCGAACCCGGGATGCGCCTGGAAGTGCGAGCTGGTCCACTCCCACACGTCGCCGAGCAGGTGGTGCACCCCCCACCGGCTCGCGCCACCGGGATGCGCGCCGACGACCGACGGCCCCGTGTGGCGCTGGCCGAGGTTCAGGTCGGCGGCCGCGTCCGGGTACGGCGACGGTGTGCCCTGCGCGGCCTTCTCCCACTCGGCCTCGGTCGGCAGCCGCTTGCCGCTCCACCGGGCGAACGCGTCGGCCTCGAACCAGCACACGTGCTGCACGGGCTCGTCGAGGATCGTCTCGAGGTCGAGGCGGACGCCGAAGCGCTCGACGCTGAAGGCGCCGCCCCCCTCGTCGTGCCAGAAGGCCGGGTGCGCCGCATCGGGCGCGGAGGCATGTTCGTTGCGCCAGCGCCACCCCTCCGGGCTCCAGGCCGACTCGGCCTCGTAGCCGCCGGCGCGGATGAACTCGCAGTAGGCGCGGTTCGTGACGGGGAACGTGTCGATGCGGAACGCAGGCAGGTCCACCTCGTGGGCGCGGTGCTCGTTGTCGTAGGCCCAGGGGTGCGTCGCGGTCCCGACGGTGACGGGACCCTCGTCGACCGTGCGCATCGGGGGGAGCGACGACGCATCGATGCGCGGGTGGCGTGGCGCTTCGGTGGCGCCGTCCGGCGGGCGGGCTGCGGCGCCCATCAGCTGGCGGGTGGCGAGCAGCGTCTCGTCGTGCTGGTGCTCGTGCTGGATGACCATGCCGTACACGAAGCCGTCCGCGAGCAGGCGCACGCCGTTGTCCGGTCGGAGGTCGGCGCGGGAGAGGAGCACGAGGACCTCGTCGCGGACCTGCCGGTCGTAGGCCCGAGCCTCTCGGGGCCCGAGGATCGGCAGCGAGGGCCGCTCCCAACGCGGGTGCTCGAACGCGTTGTAGAGGTCGTCGAGGGCCTCGTCGATGGCGGGGCGGCCGTCGAGCTCGCGCAGCAGCCAGAGCTCCTCGTAGTTGCCGATGTGGGCCAGGTCCCACACCATCGGTGACATGAGCGGCGAGACCTGGGCGCGCTGCTCGTCCTCGTCGAGCGCGTCCACGAGGCCCAAGGTGCGGTCGCGGGCCCGCTGCAGCTCGGCGGCGACGAACGTGGCGTCACGGGCCCAGCTGGTGTCGTCCCCGTCCGCCCTCGCTGCTTCGACCGCGCTCATCGTGCACCTCGCTCCGGGATCAGCTCGTGGACGTACGGCACCGGAGATTCACGCCGCGGCAGCAGGGTGCCGTCCTGGCGCCAGGCTTCGAGGCGGTCGTCGGCCGGGGTGCGTTGGCGTGCGACCCGGCGGTCGAAGTAGCCGCGCACCAGATCGGTCGTGCCGTCGTCGGCGTCCCCCGCATCGAGGGACTCGAGGGCATCGAGCGCCACCAGGAAGACGTCGCGGCTGGCCCGGGCCAAGCGCGGTTCGGCGAGCCCGAGCTGGGCGGCGTCGATCCACAGATCGGTGGTCCCCGCGATCGCCGCCCAGGTGCGGGCCCGGGTTTCGGGGTGGTCGAGCAGCGTGTGCAGCACGGCGGTCGCCACCTGCCAGAACGGCGTGGGCAGCGCGTCGATGTAGCGCACCTCGAACCAGCCCCGCGGGCGCACGGGCGGGAACAGGGTCGTGAGGTGGTACCGGAAGTCGTCGAGCGTCGGCCACCCGAGCTCGTGGCCCTCGACCATCCACTGCCCGAACGTCAGGCGCCCCGTGATCGGATGCGACGCGCCGTCGGCCGAGCGGATGAGCATCACTCGCGCATCGAGGGCGTAGTCGAGCCAGCACTCCTCGGGGCTGCGCTCGAAGCAGGGCGGCGTCGCCCGCGTGGGATCGAGGTGCCACCACGCCTGCAGGCGGCTGGACTGCCACCCGGTCGGGTGCCCTTCGTGGAACGGCGAGTTGGCGAAGCAGGCGATCAGCGTCGGCCCGAGGGCGTTCGCGAGTCGCCACCGGTCCGCCACCTCGTCGGCGGCACCGAGCCCGAGGTTCACCTGGATCGACGCCGTGTTGCACATCATCATGCGACCGGCGCGCCCGTCGGCGTCGAAGAACTGCTCCATCGCGTCGTAGCGCGGAGCCTCGAGCACGCGGCTCGGGGGGCGGATGGGGTCGGTGCCCAGCGCCACGAGGTCGATCCGTCGCTCGGCGCAGGCCCGGTCGACGACGAAGAGGTCGGTGGCCGTGCCGTGCAGGGCGTCGTCCAAGGTGTCGAACCGGGCACTGCTCAGCTCGAGCTGCCCGCCCGGCTCGATCGTGAGCCGACCGCCGCGCGGCAGCGGACCGAGATCCGCGATCAACGCCGCCAGCTGCTCGAGCGAGACCCGCTCGTCCTGCCTGCGGTAGCTGGTCAGCCACTCGAGCTCGATGCCGACGGA
Source organism: uncultured Iamiaceae bacterium (assembly GCA_964446345.1). Classification (GTDB taxonomy): domain Bacteria; phylum Actinomycetota; class Acidimicrobiia; order Acidimicrobiales; family Acidimicrobilacustridaceae; genus CAYUOL01. The sequence goes on from CAYUOL010000250.1 coordinate 8,553, forward strand.
GCGGCGGGCGAGCTCGGTGCTGATCGCGGCGCTGGACGCCGTGCCGAAGACGTGGTCGTGCACGTGCTCCGTCAGGACCTCGAGGGTCAACGGTGGCGTGGGTGTTCGGGGGGTCCGGGGCGCGAGAGGGGGAGGCATGACGGGCGGCGCTACCGGTGGCCGAAGTGCGCGGCGACCCAGGCGAGGTCGCGGATGGACGGCAGGCGGAGGCACCGATCCTCGAGCGACGGACCTTCCGACATGGTGCGAACCCCCTCGACTCGTCCGAGCGTCGGCTCCCGGAGGAGGGTCGCCGACGTCCGGGGAACGGTAACCCCGTCATCGAACGAATTGCGCCTCGGAGTTGCATTTCCCATGGGGACGATCGGTTTCCTCTCGTGGGTTGGGACGTGCGCTGGTCGGCCGGCCACGGACGGGGCCACGGGGGTTCTGTCCGGACGGGGGCCAGATCGTTACGGCGGCGGAGGACGCCCGCCCGGCGCCCGCCGGACGCACGACGGTCGGCCGCCGAGGGCGGTCGTGGCTCGACCGGCCAGGCCGCGACCCTCGTACCCGCCCCGGGGCGCCTCCAGCCGCGCGGGCTCCAGGTACCCCTGGCCGGTCGGCACTGGTCATTCGTCACGCACCTGGTCGGCCCGATCCAAAGTTGATACAATGACCATCAGGTTTTCTGCGTCTGATGACGTCAGTCCGGAGCGGTTCGCTCGGATCGGCTGACAGATGCGAGAAGGCCGGGGACAATCACTCGGTGGGGCAGCCCCCGCCACGACCACGAAGCAGGAGCTCTGCCCATGACGCTCGATCCGAACCGCTGGACCCTCAAGACGCAGGAGGCGTTCAACGCCGCTGTGGAGCTCGCCCGCTCCGCCAGCAACCCCGAGGTCACCCCCGACCACCTCCTGCTCGCGCTGCTGGGTCAGGAGGAAGGGGTCGTGCTCCCGATCCTCCAGAAGGTCGGGGTGTCGGCGCCGTCGCTGCGGAACAAGACCGAAGACGTCTTGGCCAAGCTGCCCAAGGCCTACGGCGGTGAGTCTCGGATGAGCAAGGCGCTCACCGCGCTGCTCGACGCCGGCGACCGGGCCCGCACCGAGCTGCACGACGAGTACCTGTCGACCGAGCACCTGCTGCTCGCGCTGGCCGACGCGGACAAGGTCGGAGCGACCCGGGACGAGCTGTTGGTGGCGCTGCAGTCGGTGCGCGGCAGCCACCGCATCACGAGCCAGACCCCCGAGGAGCAGTACCAGGCGCTCGAGAAGTACGGCCGCGACCTCACCGAGGCCGCTCGCGCCGGCAAGATCGACCCGGTCATCGGGCGGGACGACGAGATCCGCCGCGTGATCCAGGTGCTCAGCCGGCGCACGAAGAACAACCCGGTCCTCATCGGCGAGCCGGGCGTCGGCAAGACGGCCATCGTCGAGGGGCTCGCTCGTCGCATCGTCGAAGGCGACGTGCCCGAGAGCCTCAAGCACAAGCGCCTCATCTCCCTCGATCTCGCATCGATGGTGGCGGGGGCCAAGTACCGGGGCGAGTTCGAAGAGCGGTTGAAGGCCGTGCTGAAGGAGATCGCCGACGCGCAGGGCGAGGGCATCACGTTCAACGACGAGATGCACACGGTCGTCGGCGACGGCGCGTCCGAGGGG
>CAYUOL010000251.1:0-10147 GCA_964446345.1 uncultured Iamiaceae bacterium
AGCTCTACGCTCGGCGCCGTGCCCGCTCCTGCACCGCCCACCGCCCCCGTGGACCCTGTGGACCCTGCGGACCCTGTGGACCCTGCGGACCCCGTGGCTCCTGCGACCCCTGTGCGGCGCTCCCAGACCGAACGGCGCGCGGCGACGCGGCGAGCGCTGCTCGAGGCCACCGCGGCGTGCCTCGTCGAGCGGGGGTACGCCGGCACGACCACCACCGTCGTCGTCGAGCGCGCCGGCGTGTCGCAGGGCGCGCTGTTCAAGCACTTCCCCTCGAAGGCCGAGCTGCTGGCCCAGACGGCCGAGCACCTCTACGACCAGCTCGTCGATGCGTACCTCGACCGCTTCGACGCCCTCGACGGTGCGCTCGAGCTGCCGACCCGGCTCGATCGGGCGATCCGCCTCCTGTGGCAGATGTTCGAGAGCGCGCCGTGGGCGGCCGCGCTCGACCTGACGACGGCGTCGCGCACGGACGCCGAGCTCAACGAGCGGATGCAGGACATCGTGGCGGCCCACGCGCTGCGCACCCGCCAGCACGCCGTCGGCCTGTTCCCCGAGCTCGCCGCGCATCCTGAGCTCCCGATCACCCTCGACCTCCTGTTCGAGGCCATGCAGGGCATGGCCCTGAGCCGCATCGCCGACGCGGACGAGTCGCACTACGACGCGATGCTCGACCACCTCGTGCTCGTGGCCACCTCCCGCCTCGGCGCACCACCACCCCAAGGAGAACGCGCATGACCGGCCCCGCCGCGCTCGTGGACCTCGACCGCTACCCGATCCTCGACCTCGACGACCCTCGCGCGCAGCAGATCGTGACCGCCGCCCGCGCCCAGCTGCAGGCGATCGGCGCCGCCGAGCTCCCCGGCTTCGTGCACCCGGCGGGCGTCGCGCAGCTGGTCGAGGACGCGGAGGCGCTCGAGCCGCTGGCCCATCGCAGCGGCGGGTTGGGCACCGCCTACCTCGGGCTCCCGGACGAGTCGCTCCCGGACGGGCACCCCCGCCGCTACCTCGGCGACTACGCCGTCGGCGCCGTCGCATACGACCTCTTCCCGCCGGCCTCGCCCATGCGCCAGCTCTACGAGTGGGCGCCGCTGCGCGCCCTCGTCGAGGCCATCCTCGAGCGCGGCCCCATCCATCCCTATGCCGACCCGCTCGGCGCGCTGAACTTGGCGACCATGGGTGATGGTGATCAGCTGCAGTGGCACTTCGACCAGACCGACTTCGTCGTCTCGCTGGCGGTGCGGTCGTCGCCGGCCGGCGGCGACTTCGAGGTGGCCCCCCGGGTGCGCACCGACGACGACGAGCGCTACGACGACGTCCGGCGCGCGATCGCGGGCGAGAGCGACGACGTGATGACCCTGCCCATGCGGCCGGGCACGCTGCTCGTGTTCGAGGGCCGCAACTCGTTGCACCGGGTGACGCCGATCAGCGGCGGCACGACGCGACTCGTCGGCCTCTTCGGGTACGACACGAAGCCCGACACCGCGAGCAGCGAGCTGCTGCAGCTCGTGCGCTACGGGCGGACGGCATGAGCGAGCAGCAGATCGGTCCGCCGGCCGACATCGCTCCCCCGGCCGACGCGCCCGCGCCCGATCCCCCGCCGGTGATCGACCTGACCGCCGACGAGGCGCCGATGCGCCTCGAGCGCGACGCGCTCGGACCGCTGGCGATCCCCGCGGGCGCCAGCTACGGCATCCACACCGCACGCGCGGTCAACGCGCTGGCGATCTCTCCCACGCGCCTGTCCGACTACCCCGACCTCGTCTCGGCCCTCGGCGCGGTGAAGCAGGCGGCGGCTCGGGCCAACCTCGACGCGGGCGTGCTCACCAGCCCGGTGGCCAAGGCCGTCGACCACGCGGCCGCGTTGCTGACCAACGACGCGCCCGAGGTGCGGGCCTCGTTGATCGCGGACCCGCTCGCGGGCGGCGGCTCCATCGGGGTGCACATGAACGCGAACGAGGTCATCGCCAACTTCGCGAACCTCGAGCTGGGCCACCCGTTCGGGGCGTACCACCCGGTGCACCCGAAGCAGCAGGTGGCGGCGTCGCAGTCGACCGCCGACGTGTGCCACACGGCGTCACGCCTCGCGGTGGTCGCCGGGGTCGAGCTGCTCGAGCGGGTCGTCGCCGATCTCGTCGAGACGCTGCGCGAGCGCGCCGCCGCGTTCTCCGGGTCGACGACGCTGGCCCGCACCTGCCTGCAGGACGCGCTGCCGGCTCCCGCCGACCTGCTCTTCGCCGGCACCGCCTCGGCGTTGACGCGCCGCCTGGACGCGCTGGCGCACACCGTCAGCCCGCTCGCCGGCGTCGTGCTCGGGGGCACGGTCATCGGCACCGGCGCGAACGCGCCGGAGCGCTATCGCGACCGCGTCGTGCCGCACCTCTGCGAGATCACCGGGCGCAACCTCTTCCTCCACCCCGACCGGCCCTCGGCGCTGCAGCACAGCGACGACCTCGTCGCGGTGTCGGCCGAGCTGGCGGCCATCGCCACCGTGATCACGAAGCTGGCCCGGGACCTGCGCCTGCTCGCGTCCGGCCCGAGCGGCGGGTTCGGTGAGGTCGTGCTCCCCCACGTCATCGAGGGCTCGAGCTTCTTCGGCGACAAGCGCAACCCCGCCGTGGCCGAGTCGATGATCAGCGCCGGCATCCAGGTCGTCGGGTACGACGCCTCGGTGCGCGCGGCCGCGGCGCACGCCGAGCTGCACCTGAACGTGTTCGATCACGTCGCCGTGGTCAACACCCTCGATGCGCTGAGCCTGCTGACCGAGGCGACCGAGCGCTTCAACCACGGGTGCGTCATGGGCGTCGAGCTCGACGAGGCCCGGCTCGGCGAGCTCACCGCCGAGCGCACCTCCGACGAACCGACGCCGCGATGACCCCCACGTCGCTGTACATCGACGGCCGCTGGGCGGAGGCGACGCCCGCGCCCGGCTTCACCCCGACCGAGCGCGGCGAGCCCGCGACCGGCGCGCCGCTCGGAACCGTGCCCGCCGCGTCCGGTGCCGACGTCGATCGCGCGGTCGGCGCCGCGACGGCAGCCGGCGGGCGGGGTTCGCCGTGGGCGCGCACGAGCCGGCGAGATCGCGCCCGCGTGCTGCGCAGCATCGGCGAGGTGGTGCGCGCCAACGCCGACGAGCTGGCGACCCTCATCACGCGCGAGAACGGCAAGCTCTTCCGCGAGTCCCTCGAAGACGACATGCCCGACACGGCCGACGTCTTCGACTACTACGCCGGCTGGACGGACAAGGTCTACGGCGAGTCGTCGCCGGTCGAGGGCGACGCCATCAACGTCGTCACGCGTGAGCCGGTCGGCGTGTGCGCCCTGCTGGTCCCGTGGAACTTCCCGTTGCTCCTGGCCGCGTGGAAGATCGCTCCGGCGCTCGCGATGGGCAACACCGTCGTCGTCAAGCCGTCCCCGTTCACGCCCTTCTCCCTGCTGCGCTTCGTCGAGCTCGTGCACGAGGCCGGCCTGCTCCCGCCCGGCGTGCTCAACGTGGTGCTCGGCGACGCACCGACGGGCGAGGCGCTGGTGACGCACCCCGGGATCGCGAAGGTCAGCTTCACCGGCAGCACGGCGGTCGGGCGCGCCATCCTCTCGGGCGTCGCGCACTCGAACCTGGCGACGGTCACGCTCGAGCTCGGCGGCAAGTCCCCCAACATCGTGTTCGACGACGTCACCGACCTCGACGCCTGCGTCGACCGCTCGTTCCAGCTGATGTTCTCGCAGAAGGGCGAGAAGTGCAGCGAGCCGACGCGCTTCCTCCTGCAGCGCGACATCTACGAGCCCTTCGTCGACGCGCTCGTCACCCGGGCCGACGCGGTTGTGTGCGGCGACCCGTTCGCACCGACCTCCACGCAGGGGGCGCAGTGCACCGAAGCCGGGTTGGCCCGGTTGCTGCAGCACATCGACCTCGCGCAGCAGGACGGCGCCCGCCTGCGCGCGGGCGGCACGCGCGACACCGACGGGACGAACGCCCAGGGGTTGTTCCTGCGCCCGACGATCTTCGACGAGGTCGCCCCGACGATGCGCTTGGCCCGTGACGAGGTGTTCGGACCAGTGCTCGCGTGCATCCCGTTCGCGACCGAAGCCGAGGCGATCGAGATCGCGAACGACACCGAGTACGGCTTGGCCGCCGGCCTCTACACCGGTGACGGCGCCCGCGCCCGACGGGTGGCCCAGGCCCTCGACGCCGGCCAGGTCTTCGTCAACCGCTATGGCTGCTACGACTTCGCGGCGCCGTTCGGCGGCTTCAAGCACAGCGGGTGGGGCAAGGAGCTCGGTCTCCACTCGCTCGAGGCGTACACCCGCGCCAAGTCGATCTGGTTCGCCGACGGGATCTGACGCGGCGCTGCTCGTACCTCCGTGCTCGTACGTCCGTGCTCGTACCTCAGTGCTCGCCGGGGCGCGGGTAGGGCTTGCCGATCGCGTCGAGCGCGTCCCAGTCGCTCGGCCAGTTCGGTTGCTGGAGGTGCCACTGGTCGGGCGCCACGGCGATCAGCTCCTCGAGCGAACGAGCGATGTCCTGGGTGATGCGCACGACGTCGTCCTTGAGGCGCTTCTCGCGGCGCTCCACCGGCAACGGCGGCTTCACCACGGCGTAGTGCGCGCTGTCCCGGAAGTAGATCGCAGTCGGTATGAGCGCGGCGTGCGTGCGCAGGGCGAGCGTGGCGGGGCCGGCCGGCAGCGTCGTGCGCTCGCCGAAGAAGTCGACCTCGACCCCGGTGCCCTCGATGTCGCGGTCGCACAGCAGGGCGACGATGTGCTGCTCCTTGATGGCCTTGAGCACCTGGCGGCCGGCGTCCGGACCCAACGGCACGATGTTCATGCCCAGGCCGCGGCGGTACTCGGCGAAGAACTCGAACAGCTCGGGGGGCTCGACGGTCTCCACGACCGCGGTGACCTGCCACCCCATGATCCGCGCCAACCAGAACGCCGCCCACTCCCAGCCGCCGAGGTGCGGCAGCACCTGGAGCGTGCCGCGCCCCTGCGCCAGCCCGCGGGCGATGTGCTCGACGCCCTCGAACGAGAACTCGAAGTCGATCTCGGCGTCGGTGCACGACGGCAGCCGGAACGAATCGACCCAGTAGCGACCGTACGACTCGAAGGTCTTGCGCGTGGCGACCTCGAGCTCGTGACCCGAGAACTGCTCGCCCTTCACCCGCTTCAGGTTGCGCTGCACCAGCAGGCGCCGCTCTTCCGACAAGCGCGACGCCGCGGCGTACACGGTCGTCGCCATCGCATCTGACACCGGACGCGGCAACGTCCGACAAACCCCGAACCCCGTCTTGTACAAGGGCGTAACCCAATCCAGTGCCACGAGCGGACCCTACCGGCCGAGACGTGGGTGACTCGCCCCCGAGAGAGCGAGCGTCAGCGAGCCCTGCGAGGACGATCCCCTGCTCGTTGCCGCCAGGCCTCGCGGCGCTCGGCGACGCTGGGGCGGGTGCGGCGGCGGGCGGAGCGGCGGGCCGCGGTGCGGCTGCGCAGCTGGGGCTCCTGGCTGGCCTGCGTCCACACCTTGGCGAAGCGCTGGACGGCGGTGATCAGCGTCAGCACCAGCATGACCACGAGCATCGGCACGAGCAGCACGTCGAACAGCAGCCCGAGCGCCAGCAGGATGATGCGCTCGGCGCGCTCCATGATCCCGCCCTTGGCGGCGAACCCGAGCGACTCGGCCTTGGCGCGCTCGTACGAGATCACCGACGAGGTCGCCAGCACGGCCATGGGCAGCAGCACCAGGTAGGCGTCGTTCTGGCTGGCGAAGTACCACGCCACGCCACCGAAGAGCAGCGAGTCGCTGACGCGGTCCGCGACGGAGTCGAAGAAGGCACCACGGGTCGACGAGGTGCCGGCGGCCTTGGCCACCGCGCCGTCGAAGGTGTCGCAGAGACCCGTGAGCACCACGAGCAGCAGACCCAGGCGCAGGTGCGCCGTGCCGATCGCCACGGCCGCGCACGCGGACAGCACGAGGCCGAAGATGGTGAAGTGGTCCGCGGTGAGGCCGGTCTTCTTGATGTTCTGACCGATCGGCTTCACGGTCTTGTCGACCGTCGCTCGGAAGCGTCCGTCGAGCATGGGCTCTCCTCAGGTGGGGGACCGGCCCGCAGGTCTGGGCACCGGTGTGCGGTACCTACCCACGACTCGAGATCCGTGCCCGCAAGGGTACCAGCGCGCTCCCCCGACGCACCGCATCCGGGGCGGACGTAGGGTGGGCGCACCCCGAGCAACCATCTCCCCCACCATCTCCCTCACCATCTCCCTCAGGAGGTCGCCGTGTCGCCGATCGCCCCCGAGAAGATCCGCAACGTCGCGCTGGTGGGCCACGGGGGGACCGGGAAGACCACCCTCGCCGAGGCGCTGCTCTACACGTCCGGCGAGATCGGACGGCGGGGGCGCGTGGAGGACGGGAACACCGTGTGCGACACGGATCCCGAGGAGCAGCAGCGCGGGCAGTCCCTGTCGCTGGCCGTGGCGCCGTTCGAGTGGAAGGGCCATCGCATCAACCTCATCGACACGCCGGGGTACGCCGACTTCGAAGGCGAAGCGGCGGCGGCGCTGCACGTCGCGGACCTCGCCGTCTTCGTCGTCAGCGCGGTCGAGGGCGTCGAGGTGCAGACCGAGCGGCTCTGGCAGATCGCCGCCGACCGGGGCCTCCCGCGGATGGTCTTCATCAACAAGCTCGACCGCGAACGGGCCAGCTTCGAGCGCACGCTCGACCAGCTGCGCGAGGTGTTCGGCGCGGGGGTGGCGCCGCTCGAGCTCCCGATCGGCAGCGAGGCCTCGTTCCGGGGCATCGCGGACCTGCTCACCGACACGGCGTCGCTGTACGAGGACGAGTCCGGGCGGGCGACGGTCGCCCCGATCCCCGACGACATGGCGTCGCGCGAGCACGAGGTGCACGACAACCTCGTCGAGGGGATCGTCGTCGCCGACGACGCGTTGCTCGAGCGCTACCTCGAAGGCGACATCCCGTCGGTCGAGGAGCTCGAGCGCGCGCTGGCGGTCGGCGTCGACGACGCGAAGGTCTTCCCCGTCGTCTGCGGCTCGGCGCTGCAGGACATCGCGGTGGATCGCCTCGCCGACTTCATCTGCGAGATCGGGCCCGCGCCCCAGGACCTGCCGCCGGTCGCGGTCGAAGCGGCCGGGTCCACGGTGGAGGTGGCCCCGGACCCGAGCGCCGACCCGTTGGCGTTCGTGTTCAAGACGATCGCCGATCCGTTCGTGGGCCAGCTGTCGCTCTTCAAGGTGCTGTCGGGAACGATCCGCACGGACGACCACCTCGTCAACACGCGCACCCGGAGCGACGAGCGCCTGCACGGCCTCTTCCGGCTCCGCGGCCACGAGCAGCTGCCTGTCAACCAGCTCGAGGCCGGCGACATCGGGGCCGTGGCCAAGCTGTCCGACACCACCACGGGCGACACGCTCGCCCCGAAGCACCTCCCGGTGGTGGCGCCGCCGATCGTGCGCGGCGAGCCGATGCTCGCGATCGCGGTGGTCGCCCGCACGCAGGCCGACGACGACAAGCTGGCCACGGCCCTGCACCGGCTCGTCGCCGAGGACCCCTCCATCGAGGTGGTCCGCGACGACGACACGCGCCAGACGCTCGTGAGGGGGATGGGCGAGACCCACCTGCAGATCACGCTCGAGCGCCTGGCCCGCAAGTTCGGCGTGCACGTCGACACCGAGGAGGTGAAGGTCGCGTACCGCGAGACGGTCACGGCAGCCGCGCAGGGCGAGGGCAAGTACAAGAAGCAGAGCGGGGGCCACGGCCAGTTCGGCGTGTGCGTGCTCGACATCGAGCCCCTCGAGCGTGGCGCCGGGTTCGAGTTCGTCGACAAGATCGTCGGCGGCGCGATCCCCCGGCAGTTCATCTCCGCCGTCGAGCGGGGCGTCATCGAGGCCATGGAGGAGGGCGGGCCCCACGGCCACCCGGTGGTCGATGTGCGCGTCACGTGCGTCGACGGCAAGTTCCACAGCGTCGACTCGTCCGAGATGAGCTTCAAGATGGCGGGACGCCTCGGGTTCCGCGAGGCGATGGCCCGGGCGCACCCCGTGATCCTCGAGCCGATCTCGCGCGTCGACGTCACGGTGCCCACCGACCTGGCGGGTGAGGTGATGGGCGACCTGCACGCGCGTCGTGCGCACGTGCTCGGCACCGAAGCCGGCGACGACGCGCACCCCGGCGAGCAGGTCGTCTCGGCGTACGTGCCGACGGCGGAGATCCGCCGCTACCCCATCGACCTGCGCTCGCGCACCAGCGGGCGGGGCACGTTCACGGCCCGCCACGACCACTACGACGTGCTGCCCGAGCACCTGGTGGCGTCGGCGGTGGCGGTCGGCGACGCGCAACTGGCGCACCAGTGAGCCATGACCCCGTCGCTGGACCTGCCCCCGACCTCGCCCGTGATCCCGCCCCTGACCTCGTCCGTGACCCTGCGCCTGCCCCACCCGACCCGCGCCGCGGCGACGACTGGCAGACTCCGGCGATGAGCTCGATCGACGTCTCCCACCTGTCCGGCCCCGACGCGCTGGTGGCGCTGCGCTCGTTCCCCCGCCGCTTCCGGGCGGCGGCCATCCCGATCGAGGGCGACCCCGACGTGGAGGAGTGGGCGCAGCGGGTCGGGCCCGAGGGGCGATCGGTGATCGACATCCTCTGGCACACGACGAGCTCGTGGGTCCTGCTCGGCCAGGCGCTGCACCAGGTGCTCACGACCGATGACCCCGTCCTGCACCCCGCCGTCGCCGACGCCGACGCGCGGTCGTGGGACACCCCGCCCGGCCTGACGGTCGAAGACGCGCTCGCGCAGCTGAGCGACGGCGCCACCGAGCTGGCCGACAAGGTGGCCGCCATCCACTCCCCCGACTGGAACCGGACCGGCCGGGTCGCGGGGGTGGACGGCGATGCGGGTGTCGTCTCGGCGCTCGACCTGGTCCGCGAGACCGTGCGGGTCGGCTCCGAGGGCCTGCACGCCGCGCAGACCACCATCGACGCCGTGCGACCCTGACGCGAAGCGCGCGCCCGTCCCGCCAGTGGTGCCAGTGGTGCCAGTGCCAGATGGTCGCGAAAACAGAAATCTGACGCGCCGTCGACTACAGTCTCACGGACGTTCCGCCGCTTGGCGGCGAATCCCTGGAGGGGTGCTTCATGATCGGTTCCATCAAGGGGCGTCGCGCGTATGCCGCGGCCCTCGTCGCCGTCGTCGCCACGCTCATCGTGAGCCAGCTGGTGCTGCAGCGAGTCGGTGCCGCACCGGTCACCCTGAGCTCGTCGTGCTCGATGCCGGCTGCCTCGGCCACCGAGTTCGGCCTCACCCAGATCAGCGGGCCCATCAAGACGCAGGTCACCTCGACCCCGCTGACCCTCACGATCCCCGGTGACATCACCGCCACGGCGACGGTCGCCCCCGGCGGCACGATCCACACCACCGGCACGATGAACCTGGACGTGCAGTCGCAGGCGAACGACATCCTCGTGAACCAGGTGCGGCCGGCGATCAAGGCCTCCGGCCAGGGCCAGACCCAGGTCGACGCCGCGTTCCTCGAGATGACGCTCACCAACATGAAGGCGTCCTTCCCGGTGCCCGCCGGTGTGACGGCCTCCAACCCGTCGGCCTCGTCCTCGCCGTCCGGCGCGCCCGCGTCCTCGGCGGCGATCGTCGGCAGCAACCTCGTCGTCAGCATCGGCACGATCCAGGCCGCGTCGTACGGCACGATCCCGGCCAACGCCACCAGCACCACGAGCTCGACCATCCCGCAGCTCCCGGTGTTCTCGGTCACCCTCGACGTCGACGGGCTCGTCGACCCGAGCACGCCAGACGGCACGACGATCGTGCTGCACCCCGGCCCCATCACCTTCGACCTGAAGTTCCTCGTGGGCACCTACGTCTTCGGCTCGCCGGTCACCGGTGGCGTCACCGGGCCGGAGTCCTGCACGCCGACCGATCCGAACCAGGTCCTGGCCAGCACCCGCGTGGTCGCGCCGGCCACCACCACCACGACGGCGCCGTCCTCGACGACGACCACCACGGCCCCCACGACCACGACGACGGCCCCCACCACCACGACCACGGCACCGACCACCACCACCACGGCGCCCACCACCACGACCACGGCGCCCACCACCACGACCACGGCACCGACAACCACCACG
>CAYUOL010000252.1:0-10119 GCA_964446345.1 uncultured Iamiaceae bacterium
CCCAGATCCGTCCGCTCTTCTACGGGCTCCTGCTCGCCGCGGCGGCGGGCACCGGGCCGCTCGCGGCGGTGCAGGTGGCGGGGGGCGACCCGTCGCTGCGCGTGCACGCCGTGCGCAGCTCGCCGACCTCGCTTCGGGTGATCGTGATCTCGAGCGGCGCGAGCCCCGTCGAGGTCGAGGTCGATGCCGGCCAACCCGTGACGGCCGCGACGGCCACCCGCCTCACCGGTCCGGCCCTCGCCGCCACCGCGGGCGTCACCTTCGCCGGTGCGCTGGTCGACGTCGACGGGTCGTGGGCGCCGCAGCCCGGTGAGCCGCTCGGCGTCAGCGGCACGCGTGCCACGGTGACGGTGGCGCCGGCCTCCGCCGTGCTGCTGACGCTCACCGTAATCCCGGTGGCGCCGCCGACCACTACGACGACGAGCACGAGCGCCAGCACCACGAGCACGACGACGAGCCCGAACACCAGCACGACGAGCACCACGACGAGCCCGACCACCAGCACGACGAGCACGACGAGCACGACGAGCGCCCCCGCCGGGGACCCCGCGGCGACAGTCGCCCCCGCCGGTGCGGCGCCCGTGATCGCCGGCACCCCCGACTTCACGGGCTGAGCCGCCGCCGCGGCGGAGCGGACGCCGGACCCGTATCCTGGCGGTCTGTCCTTGTCGCTGCTGCTCCTCGGTACGCAGTGCGGCGGCCGTCCCCCGCTGCGGCGCGTCCGGCGGCGGCCCGTGGCGGGCCGGCGGGTGGTCCGGGCGCCCGGGATCGAGAAAGTTGGAACCGGGTTGCGGCTGCGGGCAAGAACGGGTGGTGAACGTGCCCGCTGACTTCGTGGATCCTGCGCCGCCGGGGCCGTTCTCGGCCGAGGCGCTCTACGAGCGGCACGCGCCGGTCCTCTACCGCTACATCGCCCGTCGCCTCGGCAACGACCTGGCCGAGGACCTCACCGCCCAGGTCTTCGTCGAAGCCCTGACGCACCAGCACACCTTCGACCCCGCCAAGGGCAGCGAGGTGGCCTGGCTCTACGGCATCGCGACGAACCTCATCCGCCGCCACCACCGCCGCGAGACGCGGGCCAACGTGGCCCACGCCCGGCTCGGCGCGCACCACGTCGCCGAGGATCCGACCGCCCCGTCGGTCGCGCGCCTCAGCGCCGAGGCGGACTGGGCGCGCGTGGCCGGCGTGCTCGCCGACCTCAGCGCCGACGATCGCGACATCCTGCTCCTCTACGCCTGGGCGGAGCTCCCCTACGACGCGATCGCCGAGGCGGTCGGCCTGCCGGTCGGGACGGTCAAGTCCCGGATCAACCGGGCCCGCGCCAAGCTCCGGCACCGGCTCGACCTGGCGACGCGCACGGAGGGCGAGGCATGAGCGCGCCCGACGAGCTCGAGGTCCTGCGGACCATGCGCGCCGACCTCGGCGTGCTCGACCCCGTGATCGACCTGCGGATCCGCGCGCGCATCGCCGAAGGGCTCGCGGCCGCGGCGGCGACCGTCGACAGCGGCGCGGAGCCGCCGACCGTCCTCGACGCGCCCGCCGAACGAGACGATCCCCTCGAGCCCGACGAGTTCGGCCTGTACGACTTCGATCCCACCCCCTCCGAGGCCGACCAGCGCAGCGACACCCCCGCCACGTTGCGCCCACCGCGTCGGGCTGCTCGTCCGGGCGCGCCCCGCCGCGCCCGTCCCGACGTGCCCACGCCGGTCGCGGCGGAGGGCGACGCCTGGGACCTCGATCCACGCACCGCCCGCGACCCCGAGCGATCGATCACCCGCCGCCGATCGAACCGCTCCGGGGCTTCGCGGGCCCGGAGGGTGATCGCGGTCGCCGCCGCGCTCGTGCTGCTTGTGGCCGGCGGCACCGCGATCATCCGCTCCCGCGTCGCCCCGCCGGACGACCGGGGGCCGTCGCTGGACGCGGCCGCCGCCCCGCTGGCGCTGGCCGACCTGGTCGCGCTCCAACGTGCGCAACGTGCGGCGCCGCTCGCGCCGGGCGAGTACCAGTACACCGACATCGTCGAAGGCCGTCGTGAGGATCAGGTCGACAACAGCGGCACGACGCAGCTGTTCGCGTCGCAGCGCGACCAGCGGTGGGTCGATCGCGACGGCAACGGCCGCGAGGTCGGCGGCGCGGTGTCGGTCCGTCCCTTCGCCGAGCCGTCCGCCCCGTTGCAGGACGTCGGCCGCTCGTTCGATGCGCCGTTGCGGCTGCCCCGCGCCTTCGGTGGCTTCACGTACGACCAGCTGCAGGGCCTGCCGACCGAACCCGGTGCGCTGCGGGCGCGCCTGCTCGCCGGCGACGAGATCACCTCGGCGGACGTCCCCGGTCTGGCCCGCCTCGCCGGACGGTTGCTCGAGCTGCCGGCCACGCCGCCCGACGTGCGCGCCGCGTTGATCACGATGCTCGAGGCCGACGGGCTGCGGTCGGTCGGTGATCGCACCGATCGGCTGGGTCGCCGCGGGAGCGGGTTCGAGCTCGATGCCGACGGCCACCGGTGGACCTACGTCGTCGACCGCGCGACGGGCCGCCTCTTCGCTCGGGAGGAGCGGAGGCTCGGGTCCGACCTCGTCGAGGCGGACTCGCTCGTGCAGCCGTCGGCGATCCCGGCTGTCACCACGGGCACCGGGGGCGGGTGACCGCCGAGACGGAAGGCAGGAACGGCGGGAGCAGAACGGCGGGAGCGAAACGGGGGGCGCGAAGCGGCGGGATCGAAACGGCTGAGGGAGGGAAGCGAGTCAGGCAAGGCGGAGAAGGAGGATGTAGTGGGCAGCGGTTGCGTCCTGACGGGTCGACGCACCCCGCGGGCTGGAGCCAGCCCGACAGATCTGTCCGATCGCGGCCGGCGTCGTGCCGGCGCGGCGCTCGGGTTGCTGTGTTTCTCGATTGCGAACCCAGGAGGTTCTCGTGTTTGACGTTTCCAAGAAGGTCGTTGCCGGTGCGGCGTTGGCTGCGCCGCTCGTCGGCGCCGCCCTGCCGGCGCCACCCGCCGCAGCCGCGGCCGCACCACCGCCCGCGCTCGACCACTGCGTCACCCGAGCGCTCAGTCCGCAGCAGCTGCGCGACGGTCAGCGCTCCGAGCTCACGTGCTACGCCACGTTGGGCGAGTCGCTCGCGGCGGTCAGCGCCCACACGGTCGAGCCGGTCGGCCTCTCGGACGGATCCGTGACCTCGGCGTCGATGCTGCTCGCGACGCACTACGACTCGGCCGACGGGTCGGGCGCCTCGCTCGCGGTCTGGGGCGAGTGCAACGGGGGCGGCATCAGCCTCGAGGGCTCCGCCTGGAACGACCGCATCAGCTCCACCCGCAACGGTGCGTGCGGCACCGTGAAGCACTTCGACTCCACGTCCTACTCCGGGCTGCAGGAGAACACCCTCATCGGTGGCGCCCTCAGCAGCCTCGGCCTCCTGAACAACGGCGTCGGCTCGATCAAGTACACGGCCTGACGCCCCGACGGCGCGCCCGTCGGCGGGGGCCCACGGCCCTCGCATCCCACCTCCGCCCCTCCGTCCCCGTCCCCGTTCCCTGTCCCTTCCGTTGCCGTTTGCCGAGGCCGCCCGTGCGGCGCCTCCGTCCCCAGGAGCTCCCGTCCCGTGCTCGACTTCCCGTCCTTCCGCTCCCTGCTCGCCACCACCCTCGAGCTCGACCTCGACGATCGCGACCCCGAGACGTTGCTGCGCGACGACCTCGGCTTCGACTCGCTCACGATGGCCGAGATCTCGGTGCTCTTCGCCGCCGACGGGCTCGATCTGCCCGACGAGCTGCTGACCGAGCTGCGCACGCTCGCCGACCTGCACCACTACTTCAACGTGCTCGGCGCCCCCGCCCGGGTCGCCGGCGACGTCACCACGACGACGGGGCGGAGCTGGTGACCGCGACGCAGGGCCGGGGCGGGGTGCGCACGCTGCGCGCGCCGGCTTCGGCGCAGGCGCCCACCGCACCCGCGAGCCGCCGCGCGGGGCGCAGCGTGCGGATCCGTCCCGTCGAGGCCCGGGACTACGACTTCCTCTTCCGCCTCTACACCGACGGCGACCACCTCGTGCGCTATCGCCTGCGCGGCAACACGCCCAGCCCCGAGGCGTTCCTCCGGTTCCTCTGGGACCAGGTCGTGGCCCAGTTCATCGTCGAGAGCCGCGACGGGCGCCCGATCGGGTTGGTGTCGGCGTTCGAGCCCGACTTCCGCAACCGGTACATCCACATCGCGGCCTGCAGCGTCGACGAGCTGCAGTCGAGCGGCCTCGTGCTCGAGGGCGTGGCGCTGCTCGTCAGCTACCTCTTCGAGAACTTCGACCTCCGCAAGATCTACGCCGAGAGCTTGGAGAGCAACTACGAGCAGTTCGCGATGGGCGAAGGGCGGCTGTTCGAGATCGAGGGCCGCCTGCGGGAGCACGAGTACATCGACGGCCGCTACCAGGACTTCGTCCTGCTCGCGGTCTACCGCGATCCCTGGCGCGCGCAGCACGAACGGATCTTCGGATCGAAAGGACACTTCTGATGGCACCTTCCCCGTCCCGCTCCTCGGCATCCCCCGCCGTCTCACGGTCGGCCGGCGCCCGATCCACCGGCGCCCGATCGGCCGGTTCGCGGACGGCGGGTTCCCGGTCGGCGGCCACGGGGCCGTCCGCCGACGGCCCTGATGCGGCACGACGCCGCGACCGGGGCGACGAGGTGGTCATGGTCGTCGACGTGCGCGACCCGCGCACCGGGGGGCCGGCGCTCGCGACGAACGCGCAGGTCGGACGCGTGGATGCCGCGGTGCGCGAGGCACACGCGGTCGTGGCGGCCCACGGCGGGCGCACCGTGGCGCTGCTGGGGACGCGCCTCGTCGGCACCTTCCCCGAGGGCTCGATCGTCGCCGGGCTCGACGCGGCCGTCGACCTCCAGCAACGTTCCGCGGCGCCGGCGGCGTCGTGGGCGTGCTCGATCGGGCTGGCGACCGGCCCCGACAACCACCAGGTCGATTCGGCGTCGTTGGGGATCGCGCTCGTCGGTGGGGCGGTCGACCGCGCGCTCCTGCTCGCATCCTGGTCGGCCGCGGGATCGGTCGTCGCGGACGATCGCACGATCGCGTCGGCGCAGCGGAGCGACCCGGGCGCCGTCGGCGCCATCGACCTCGCGGACCCCGCCGACCCTGCGGGTCCCGGTGCTCCCGGCGACGCGGACGGCGCGGGCGCGGGACAGCGCCGCGAGAGCACCGCGCCACTCGGAGCCGACGGGGCGTCCCGTGGCGTGCGCGGTGTCCGCCCGGAGGTCAGCCGGTGGTCGTTGGGCCCCAGCCACGTGCTGGTCGGTCACGAGCGCGAACCGGTCGAGTACTGGGAGCTCCAGTTCCCGCGGCCCGGCGACGAGCCGACGGTCGGCGCGCCGCGTTTCGAGCCGAGTGCCGGGGCGCCGACGGCCGGCCCGTCGCCCGCCGCGCCACCGACGCGGCTCGACGTGCGCGCCCGGCTCGACGCACTGGATCCGACCCGGCCGGTGGGCTCCTCGCGGCCCGGCGGGCGCCCGGCGGCGCGCGCGGAGGGACCGGCCGAGGCGCGCGCCCCCCGCGTGTGGAGCCGTGGTGAGGTGCGGTGCTGGTTCCCCAGCCGGGGCCGGGGCGTCATCGGATCCGCCACGACGCAGGAGTTCTACGTCGACCGCCGGTTCCTCGCCGTGCCGTCCACGATCGACAGCGGTGACCGCGTCTTCTTCGTGCCCCGGGACGCGATCGGGGGTGGTCGCAACCCGGCGGCCTCCGCGGTCCTCGTCGTCGGCGCCGAGGTGGAGGTGCGGGTGGACGAGATCGACGAGCGCGGCTTCGGGGTGTCCTTGTTGAAGGATCCCGCCGGCACCCGCGCCCGGTTGGTCCTCGACCTCCGCGGCTCGAACGGACCCGTGGCGGCCGAACCGGGCGATTGGCTGCTGGTGCGCATCCGGGCGTCCGAGCACGGCCCGGTGGGCGAACCCCTCTGACGACCCCTCCCGAGCCGCTGGTGCACCCCCCTCGCGGCGATCGGCCCGTCCACGCCCGACCGGCGACCATTGTGCATGGCACTGTGACCTCAGAGCGTGGCGAAACGCCCTACAGTTCGCACACCGACAGGACGCAGCACAGGGGCGCGACAGGGGAGGGGGGTGCGCACGTGAAGCACGGCGAGGCCGGGGCAGCCGCGGGTTCTGGACCCGCGCCGCGGGCCGTGGCCGGCGCGGCCGTCGCCGCCGTGGACTGGAGCGCGGAGGCGCCCCACCTCGACGCCCTGTTGAGCCTCGTCACCGACTCGGTCGTGACCATCCACCAGGACGGGCGGATCGGCTACGCCAGCCCGGCGGTGCGCCAGCTGATGGGCTTCGACCCGCACACGCTCGTCGGGCAGCCGGCCCGCACCTACCTCGATCCGGACGAGGCCGACGAGGTGCTCGCCGCGGTGTTCCGGCCGCCGGGCCCCCGCGATCCGGGCCGGCGCGTGCGCGTCCGGCACGCCGACGGCGGCTTCCGCGACGTGCAGGCCTTCTCGCGCCCGTCGGCGTCGCCCGACGCGGACTTCGTCCCGGTGGTGATGCGGTCGCTCGACACCGGCACCCACACGCTGGACGCGCTCCGCCACCGCCTGGCCTTCGAGGACCTGCTGACGCGCATCGCGTCCACCTTCATCCACCGACCCGCCCACGAGGTCAGCGAGGGGATCACGACCACGCTGGCCGACATCGGCAAGTTCGCCTCGGTCGACCGCGCCTTCGTGTACTTGCGGCACGAGGGGCGCGACGTGTTCGAGGCGACGCACGAGTGGTTGAACCAGGGGATCCCGGCGGCGCGCGCCGACGCCCGGTTCGTGGGTGTGGACGAGTGGCCGCAGTGGATGGCCACGCTCCGCGGCGAGGACGCGGTGTACCTCCCCCGCGTCGCCGACATGGGCGACGACTGGCGGGCCGAGCGAGCGCACCTCGAGCGGATCGGCGTGCGGTCGTCACTGGCCGTGCCGGTGAGCGACGGCGAGCGCCTGGTCGGCTTCATCGGCTTCGAGCTGGTGACCAGCGAGCGGCTCTGGTCGGACGACCACCTCGCGGTGCTCACGTCGACCGCCGGGATCATCTCCCAGGCGCTGGCCCGCCAGGAGGCCGAGCAACGCTTCGGGCTCGCGTTCGATCGCGCACCGCTCGGCATGGCGCTGCACGGACCCGACGGCCGGCACCTCCAGGTGAACCCCGCGTACTGCGCGCTGCTGGGTCGGCCCGAGGACGAGATCATCGGCACCCCCGTGCTCACCTACCTGCTCGAGGCCGACCGGCCGGCCCTGGTGACCGAGCACCGACGGTTGGTCACCGGGGCGATCGACCAGCTCGTGATGGAGCTGCGCTTCTCCCGGCCGGGCGGCGAGGTGGTGTGGTGCCGCGTGCACAGCGCAGCCGTGCGCTCGCGCGACGAGTCGCTGCGCTACACGGTCTCCCACGTCGAGGACGTCACGGACCTGAAGCGGCGCGAGATCGAGCTGGGCGCGAGCGAGACCCGCTACCGGACGTTGGTCGAGAACTCACCGGCGATCGTGGTGCGCTTCGACCGCGACCACGAGGTCGTCTACGTCAGCCGTGCTGCCGAGCAGCTCACCGGCCGACCGACCGAGGAGCTCCTGCGGGATCCGAGCGCGCTCTTCGCCGAGGGTGGTCAGGTCGGGCGCTGGAGCGACGTCCTCGACACGGTGTTCGAGTCCGGGGTGCGCCACGACGGCGAGTGGCAGGTGGAGCTCGACGACGGGCCGCACTGGTTCCAGTCCCGATCCGTGCCCGAGTTCGACGAGCACGGCGCGGTCGAGCACGTGCTCGTGCTGAACACCGACATCACCGCGCTCAAGCGCGGCGAGGCCGAGCTGGCCCACCAGGCGCTGCACGACCCGCTCACCGGGCTGGCCAACCGGGCCCTGCTGCTCGACCACGTCACCCGCGCCCTCGCCCGCCGGCACGCCCCCGGCGCCTCGCCGCATCCGCCCGCGCTGCTGTTCATCGATCTCGACCGGTTCAAGCTGGTCAACGACTCCTTGGGCCACCGCGCCGGCGACCGGCTGCTCGTGGCGGTCGCCGAGCGGCTGGCGCAGGTGGTCCGGCCCGCCGACCTGATCTCGCGCCTCGGGGGCGATGAGTTCGTGGTCGTCATCGACTCGGTGGACGACCCGGCCGAACCGGTGCGCGTCGCCGAGCGGATCAAGCAGGAGCTGGCGGTGCCGATGGAGGTCGGTGGCAGCGAGGTCGTCACCACGGGGTCGATCGGCATCGCGCTGCCGACGGCGGACACCGCCGACGCCGAGGGCCTGCTGCGCGATGCGGACGCCGCGATGTACCTGGCCAAGGCCAACGGCCGGAACCGGTTCGAGATCTTCGACACCTTCCTGCGCACGCAGGCCACCGAGAAGCTGCAGATGGAGAGCGCGCTGCGTCGGTCGCTCGACGCCGGTGCGTTCGAGGTGCACTACCAACCCGAGCTCGATCTCGGCACCGGCGAGGTGGTCGGGTTCGAAGCGCTGGTGCGCTGGAACCACCCGACCGAGGGGCGCCTGGCGGCGTGGGCCTTCATCGAGCTCGCCGAGGAGACGGGGATCATCCTCGAGCTGGGGGAGTGGGTGCTGCGCGAAGCGTGCCGGCAAGCGGGCGTGTGGCGGCGCGAGCGCCCCGATCAGCCCCTGACGCTGCGCGTGAACCTCTCCGGTCGCCAGTTCGCGCAGGCGAACCTCGTCGAGCAGGTGGTGGGCGCGCTCGAAGCCGGCCAGATCGATCCGTCGTCCCTGTGCCTCGAGATCACCGAGACGGCGCTGATGGAGGACCCGGCGATGGGCCTGCGCGTGCTGAACGACCTGCGCGCCCTCGGCATCTCGCTCGCGATCGACGACTTCGGCACGGGGTACTCGTCGCTCGCGTACCTCAAGCGCTTCCCCGTGGACGTCCTGAAGATCGACCGCTCGTTCGTCGACGGGCTCGGGGACGATCCCGACGACACCGCGATCGCCACCGCGATCATCTCGCTGGCGCGATCGATGGGGCTGCGCGTCGTCGCCGAGGGCGTCGAGACCCGCCGGCAGCTCGACGAGCTCCGCCGCCTCGGGTGCGATCACGCCCAGGGCTTCCTGTTCGCGAAGCCGACCGCCCCCGGCGAGCTGTGGGACGTCGCCCGCTCCTTCGACGTGCGGGGGGGCACGGAGGGCGACGGGCCGGGTGCGCTCGCCACCGGATCGTCGGTCGACGTCGCCACCGACGTCGCGCTCGACGTGCGCGAGGCCGACGACCCGGACGGCCCCACGCTCGATCTGCGGTAGGCGCCCCAGACCGACGCATCCGGGCAGACGACGGTAGGTTGAGGCGATTCGAGACGAGCTCCGCCACGGTCTCCGAAGCGCTACCGGTCACCGATCGCAGCGTCCGACCGAGGATCGAGCGATGGCAAGGGGATGAAGAGCGCATGACGGACCGAGCGACGACACTGGGTGAGCTGCGGGCATCGGGCTGGCAGTCCCGGTCGGTGAAGGACGAGGTGCGCGAGCACGCCATCGAGCGCATCCGTGCCGGCGAGCAGCGCGTTCTCGAGCTGCTCGCCGGGCACGACGTGATCTTCCTCGGTGAGCGCGGCCAGGCCAAGACCCGCATGATCCGGGCGATCACCGGGCTGCTCGACGAGTGGATGCCGATCATCGCCGGCTCCGAGATCAACGACGACCCCTACAACCCGGTGTCCAAGCACGCTCGCGACCTCATCGGCGAGCTCGGCGAGGACACCCCCATCGAGTGGGTGCACCGCGACGACCGCTTCGGCGAGAAGCTCGCGACCCCCGACACCTCGATCGCCGACCTGATCGGCGAGGTCGACCCGATCAAGGTCGCCGAGGGCCGGTACCTGTCCGACGAGCTGACGCTGCACTACGGGCTCGTGCCCCGCACGAACCGTGGCATCTTCGCGATCAACGAGCTGCCCGACCTCGCCGAGCGCATCCAGGTCGGTCTGCTCAACGTGCTCGAGGAGCGCGACGTCCAGGTGCGCGGCTACAAGATCCGCCTGCCCATCGACGTGATGCTCTTCGCCTCCGCCAACCCCGAGGACTACACGAACCGCGGCCGCATCATCACGCCGCTGAAGGACCGCTTCGGCGCCCAGATCCGCA
>CAYUOL010000253.1:0-10083 GCA_964446345.1 uncultured Iamiaceae bacterium
CGACCTCGGCGGCCTTCAAGCCCGCGATGAACCGGCTGTAGGAGATGTCGTTGAGGCGGCAGGCGGCGTTGATGCGCTGGATCCACAGCTTGCGGAACTCACCCTTGCGCGCCCGGCGGTCGCGGTAGGCGTACTGCATCGAGTGCATGACCTGCTCGTTGGCGGCGCGGTACGAACGGCTCTTGTTGCCGTAGTACCCCTTCGCCCGCTCGAGCGTGGCCCTGCGGTGCTTCTTGCTGTGCACGGCGCGCTTGACTCTGGCCATCGGGAGATCCTTTCAGGGGTCGACCCGGCGCAACCGGATCGGACGAACGACGTTCTTCGGGGACGACGGCCGGTCGAGGGCCCGTCGTGGGTGCGGCTGCAGGCGCAGCTGGTAGGTGCGTTTAGCCGAGCAGCCGCTTCGCTCGGGCGGCGTCGCCGGGGGCCAGCTCGAACTCACCGGTGAGGCGGCGCTTGCGGCGCGCGGACTTCTTCCCGAGGATGTGGTTCAAGTTCGCCTTCTGGCGCACGAGCTTCCCCGAGCCGGTCTTCTTGTAGCGCTTGGCCGCGCCGGAGTGCGATTTCATCTTGGGCATCGGGTACCTCTTTCACGTGCGTTCGGTTGGGATGCGCCGGCCTGGTGGACAGGCCCGCGTGGAGGAAGGCGGCGGGTGGCACCCGCCGCCGATGGCGCATCGGGGGCGGGGTCGGGTCAGGCGGCGGGGCCGGACTCGGCGTTGGGCTGCGGGGCCGGGGCGGCGGCGGGAGCGGCTGCCTCGGTGACCGGGTTCGGTGCGGGCGTTGCGGGAGCGTCAGGAGCGGTGGGGGCCGAGGCGACCGGCGCAGAGCCGTTGCCGGACGGGAGGTCGAGACCGGCGGCCTCGCTCTCGTCCGCCGCCCGCTTCTTCTCGGCGGCGGCCTGGGCCTTCTTGTCCGGGGCGAGGACCATGATCATGTTGCGACCGTCCTGCTTCGGGAAGATCTCGACCCGACCCACCTCGTTCACCTCGGTGGCGACGTGGTCGAGGATCTTGCGACCGAGCTCGGGGTGCTGCATCTCGCGGCCCCGGAACATGATCGTGATCTTGACCTTGTGCCCTTCGGCGAGGAACTTCTCGACCTTGCGGGTCTTGGTGTCGAAGTCGCCGGCACCGATCTTGGGCCGGTACTTCATCTCCTTGATGACGACGTTGGTGCTCTTGCGTCGGGTTTCCTTGGCCTTCTGCGCGGCCTCGTACTTGTACTTGCCGTAGTCCATGATCCGGCACACGGGAGGGTTCGCCTTGTCGGCGACCTCGACGAGGTCCAGTTCGAGCTCTCGGGCCATGGCCAGAGCCTCGGGCAACGGCTTGATGCCGATCTGAGCGCCATCCGGAGAGACCAGACGCACCTCGCGGGCGCGGATCCGGTCGTTGATCCGGGGTTCGTTGTTGGCCGGCGTTGCTATGGCCGATCACTCCTCGACAGTTCGCTCCTGGTCAATGCGCGGTTCTCCTTCTCGGGGGGCTGTGGTGCGGCAACTGCCCCGGGAGGGGTGACACCCGCTGCGAAAACGACAAGACGGGCATCGGAAAAGCCGACGCCCGTCGAACCGGGGAGGTACGAAGGACCTCTCCGGTGGACCGAAATCGACCCGGACGCACTCGAATCGCTTGCCGTCGCAGCGACGGCGGTGGTGGCCGGGTGGGGGCGGAGCCCCGCTTTCCTCAGTTGTCGGCCGCCCAGGGTAGCAGCGACCCCTGGCAGAAGCGATTCTCCCGTCGCGACCCGGTTGCGAGCGCGGGCTCGTGGTGCGGTCCCTGGTCGGCTTCGTGGTTGGGTTCGGGGTCGGGTCCGGGGTCGGGTCCGGGGTCGGGTTCGTGTCGGGATTTCGTCTCGGACCGTCGAACCTGGGACGATCGGCGGCGGACCCCCGACCGACCAACGATTCGGAGCGCACCGATGAGCCTGTGGACCCCTGGTGGCGAAGTGCCCGTGAACCGTTCGGGTGATCCCGAACCGTCCCCCGCAGCCGCGTCCGGCCGCGGGGCCGATCCGCTCACCGACGGCGCCGCGGGCATGGTCGACGGCCCGTCGCTCGACGACCTCTCGCCCGAGGAGCGCGCGCAGGCCGAGGCCATGATCCAGGAGATGGCGCAGGTCCAGCAGCAGATCGCCGCGACGCCGGCGGCCCAGCTCGTCGCCAACCACGCCATGGGCTTCTACGAGCTCGCGGCGATCAAGCTGAGCCAGGACCCACCCTTGTTCAGCGAGGCGCAGCTCGCGATCGACGCGCTCGGCGCGGTGCTCGACTCCGTGGGCCCGCGCCTCGGGGACGACCTCGCGCCGTTGCGCCAGGGGCTCCAGCAGCTGCAGATGGCCTTCGTCCAGCTCAAGGAGCGCGGCGAGGTCGGCGAGTCCTGAGCCCTCGGCGGGCCTGAGCGCCCGGCGGGCCGGACCGCCTCAGGCGGGACGGACGTCGGCGGCTTCCCAGCGGCCGAGCCGGCCGGCGACGATCTCGAACTGCACGGGGGCGCCCACCTCGATCGTGCGGGTGCCGTCGGCGATGGCGGTGCAGTGGAAGAACCGGTCCTCCCCGTCGGCGCCACGGATCGTGCCGAACCCCTTGGCCTCGTCGAACTCGTGCACGGTGCCGTTCACGTGCGCGCTCCGCGCCCGACGGATCCCGAGCGCACGGTCAGTGCACGATCTTCGAGATCGGCAGCTCGATGATGTCGGTCGCTCCGACGTCCTTGAGCGCAGGGATCAGCGTGTTGATCTGCTGCTTGGGCACCACGGCCTCGACCGCGTACCCGGCGCCGCCGTAGAGCTCGTTGACCGTCGGCGTCTTCATCGCCGGCAGGATGTCGATCACCTTGTCGAGCGCCTCGCCCCCGACGTTGAGCTTCACCAGGACCTTGTCGCGGGCTTCGAGCACCCCGGCGAGCAGCGTGAGGATCTGGCCCATCGCGTGCTGCTTCTCGGGATCGGCGTGCGCCGCCGGGGTCGCCACGATCTCGGTGTACGAGGTGAGCATCGTGTCGATGATCTTCAGGCCGGCGGCGCGGATCGCTCGGCCGGTCTCGGTGATGTCGACGATGCAGTCGACGATGTCGGGGACCTTGGCCTCGGTGGCGCCGTACGACAGCCGGATGTCGGCGTCGATGCCCTGCTCGGCGAAGTACCGCTGCGTGAGCTGCGGGTACTCGCTGGACACCCGCACGCCCTGCGGGAGATCGGCCACGCGCTGGTACGGCGAGTCGTCGGGCACGGCGACGACGATGCGCACCGGGCTGCTCGAGACCTTGGAGTAGCGCAGCTCGCCGAGCGAGACGACGTCGCTCGACGTCTCCTCGATCCAGTCCCGGCCCGTGATGCCGAGGTCGAACAGCCCCTCGGCGACGTACTGCGGGATCTCTTGCGGCCGCAGGATCCGGACCTCGGCGATGCGGGGATCGTCGACGGTCGCCTTGTACGTCACGATCGAATCTCGCTTGATGCGGAGGTCGGCCTCCTCGAACAGCTGGAGGGTCGCCTTCTCGAGGGACCCCTTCGGGAGCACCAACTTGAGCATCCGGACACCGTAGCGAACCGGCGCGAGCGGCCCGAATCGAATCGGCGGCCCGGCACCTCCGTTCGGCTCCCCTGACCCGTCACGTTCGGCCCGCTTCGTGGTCACTGGCCCGCTCGCCGCCCTACGCTGCCCCCGCACCCGAGGAGAGGCCTGTGCGATGCCCCGAGCCCTGACCCTGCACCCCGAAGGTCACGCCAGCCATCGCGTCGGCTGGCTCCGTGCCGGCGTGCTCGGCGCCAACGACGGGATCGTGTCCACCGCGAGCCTCCTGCTCGGCGTCGCCGCCGCGGACGTGTCACGCGGCGTCGTGCTGACGACGGGCGTCGCGGCGCTGGCGGCGGGCGCGTTCTCGATGGCCGTCGGTGAGTACGTGTCCGTGTCATCGCAGCGCGACGCGGAGCAGGCCGACATCGCCAAGGAGCGCACCGAGCTCGAGCGCTTCCCGGAGCACGAGCTCGACGAGCTCACCGGGATCTACGTGGCGAAGGGGTTGACCCCCGAGCTGGCCCGCGAGGTCGCCGTCGAGCTCTCGAAGGGCGATCAGCTGGCGGTCCACATGGTCGAGGAGCTGGGCATCACCGAAGCGACGCTCGCCCGCCCCGTGCAGGCGTCGCTGACGTCGGCCGCGTCGTTCGCCGTGGGGGCGCTCATCCCGCTCATCGCCATCGTGCTGGCGACGACCGGCCTGCGCATCTGGCTGACCGCAGCCGTCTCGGTGCTCGCGCTGGGCACGCTGGGCGCCGTAGGCGCGCGCCTCGGCGGCGCCCCCGCCCAGCGGGCCACGGTCCGCGTCGTGATCGGCGGCGTCGGCGCCATGGCGCTGACGACGCTCATCGGGCGCCTGCTCGGCACCGCCGTCGGCTGACCGGTCCCCCGCCAGGACGCGCCCGTGCCCGCGCGGGGACGGGTCAGCCCGTGCGGACCCTGCGCAGCAGGTCGACCATCTCGATCGCCGTGCGCGCGCTCTCCTCGCCCTTGTTGTCGCCTTCGGGCTCGGAGCGCTCGAGCGCCTGGTCGAGGTTCTCCGTCGTGAGCACGCCGAACACGATCGGCACCCCGGTCTCGAGCTGCGCCTCCTGGATGCCGACGGCACAGGGGCCCGCGACGTACTCGAAGTGCGCGGTGTCACCGCGGATCACCGCACCGAGCGCGATCACCGCGTCGTAGCGGCCCGTCTGGGCGAAGGTCTTCGCGGCCAGGGGGATCTCGAAGGCGCCCGGCACCCAGGACACGGCGACGTCGGCCTCCTTCACCCCGTGGATGGCCAGGCCGGCCAACGCCCCGTCGAGCAGCCGGGTCGTGATCAGGTCGTTGAAGCGCCCGCACACGACGGCGACGCGCATGCCGGTGCCGTCGACCTGACCGTCGAAGGTCTGCGCGGCCTTGAAGTTCGTGGACATCGGTCTTTCCCTTTCGGCGAGGAAGGCCCCCTACAGGACGTCGTCGAGCCCCTCGAGCAGGTGACCCATCCGTTCGCGCTTGGTGCGGAGGTACTTGATGTTCTCGGGGTTCGGCGTCGACTGCAGCGGGATGCGCTCGGTGATCTCGAGACCGAAGCCCTCGATGCCGCCGTACTTGGCGGGGTTGTTGGTCATGTAGCGCATCGTCGTGATGCCGAGGTCGACCAGGATCTGCGCGCCGATGCCGTACTCGCGGCTGTCGACCGGGAGGCCGAGCTCGAGGTTCGCGTCGACCGTGTCGCGCCCCTGGTCCTGCAGCTGGTACGCCGAGATCTTGTGGCCGATGCCGATGCCCCGACCCTCGTGCCCGCGCAGGTAGACGAGGGCACCGAGGCCCTCCTCCGCGATGTTCTTCATCGCGGCGTCGAGCTGCTCGCCGCAGTCGCAGCGCATCGAGCCGAAGATGTCACCGGTGAGGCACTCGCTGTGCACGCGCACGAGCACGTTGTCCTCGCCCTGCACCGCGCCCTTCACGAACGCGACGTGCTGCTCGCCGTCGAGCAGCGATTCGTACACGTAGCAGTCGAAGTCGCCCCACGTGGTGGGGATCCGCGCCTCGCTCACGCGACGGACGAGCTTCTCGTTCTGGCGGCGGTAGCGGATGAGCTCGGCGATGGAGATCATGAGGAGGCCGTGCTCACGGCAGAACTCGACGAGATCCGGGACCCTGGCCATGGTGCCGTCGTCGTTGACGATCTCGCAGAGCACACCGGCCGGGTACATGCCGGCCATCCGCGAGAGGTCGACCGCGGCTTCGGTGTGGCCGGCCCGCTTGAGCACGCCGCCGGGGCTGTAGCGCAGCGGGAAGATGTGCCCGGGTCGAGCGAGGTCTCCCGGGCGCGTGGCCGGATCGATGAGGGCCTGGATCGTGCGGGCGCGGTCTGCGGCCGAGATGCCGGTCGACGTGCCGTGGCGGTAGTCGACCGTGTACGTGAAGGCCGTGCGCTGCGCCTCGGTGTTGTCGCGGACCATGAGCGGGATGTCGAGCTCGTCGAGTCGCTCCCCCGTCAGCGGCGTGCAGATCACCCCGGACGTGTGGCGCACGAAGAACGCGATGTTCTCGGGCGTGGCGGCTTCCGCCGCCATGATCAGATCGCCCTCGTTCTCCCGGTCCTCGTCGTCGACGACCACGACGATCTCGCCGCGCGAGATGGCCGCGACCGCTTCGGGGATCGTGGCGAACGCGTCGGCGTGCTCGGAGCGCTCGCCCGACGAGTGGCGCGAGCGGCCCTCGTCGTCGTCGGCGTGGTGCGTTGGCATGGTGCCTCCTCGGTCCGATGGTGATGACGCCATCAGCAGGGTCAGTGCGATCAGTGCGTCTCGTCGGACGGGTGTGGGTGGGTGGGAAGGTAGCCGCGGAGCAGCTGTTCGGCGTATTTCGCCATCACGTCGACCTCGATGTTCACGAGGTCGCCGGGACCTTTGCGGCCGAGGGTGGTCACCTCGGCGGTGTGCGGGATGAGCGCGACGGTGAAGCCGTCGTCGAGGGGGCGGACGACCGTGAGGCTGACGCCGTCCACCGTGATCGAACCCTTCTCGACGACGTAGCGCAGCAGCTCGCCGGGCACCCGCACGCGCAGGTCGGGCGCCGGTTCGACGATCTCCCCGACGGCGTCGACGTGGCCCTGGACGAGGTGGCCGCCCAGCCGGTCCTCGAGGCGGACGGGTCGCTCGAGGTTGACCGGATCACCTGGCTGCAACGAGCCGAGGTTCGTCCGTGCGTACGTCTCGTCGGACACGTCGGCCTCCCACCAGGAGCCCTTGTCGGTGTGCTTCCACGACACGACGGTGAGGCAGCAGCCGTTGACGGCGATCGAGGCGCCGAGCACGACGTCCTCGAGGCGGACCGCGTGCTCGAGGCGGATGCGGGCGCCGTCGCGGGAGGCGACCCGCCCGAGCTCCTCGACGATTCCGGTGAACATCAGGGTGCTCCTTGCGGGGACGGGGCGCCGACCGCGACGCCCGGAGGATCGAGGACGGGGCGCAGGTCGACCCGGAGGTCGGACCCGACCATGCGGACCTCGGCGACCGTGCCGCGCCAGAGGTCGGCCAGCGTCGCCGCGCCGGGGCCGGCGAACAACGCACGGCTGTCGTCACCGCCGGCCAGCGCCGGTGCGAGGTAGAGCACGTACCGGTCGACGAGCCGCTCACGGTGGAACGCAGCGGCGACGTGCGCGCCTCCTTCCACCATCACCTGCAGCACCCCGCGGCGGCCGAGCTCGTCGAGCAGGTCACCGAGCGGGCCCTGCCACTCGAGGCACGGGTGCACCTTGCGGCCGGGTGCCGCGGTCCCCAGCACGACCCGCAGGGGCTCGACGTCGTCGGCCTCGCCCTCGGGCAGGCGCACCGTGAGGCTGGGGTCGTCGGCCCGCACCGTGCCGGCGCCGACGACGATCGCGTCGCTGTCCGCCCGCAGGCGGTGCGCGTCCTCACGCGCCGCAGGTCCGGTGATCCACTGGCTCGTGCCGTCCGGGGCGGCGGTGCGGCCGTCGAGGGTGGCGGCGAGCTTGAGCACCACCAGGGGGCGACCGGTGCGCCGATGCGTGAGGTACGCCTCGAGCTGCGCCTCGACCGCCGCGGCACCCACGCCGACCTCGACGTCGATGCCAGCGGCTTCGATGCGCGACAGCCCCTGGCCGGCGACCTGGGGATCGGGGTCGACGATGCCGACGACGCATCGCGCCACGCCCGCAGCGATCACCGCATCGGCGCAGGGCCCGGTGCGGCCGTGGTGCGCGCAGGGCTCGAGCGTCGTGTAGATCGTGGCGCCGTGCGCACGTGCCCCCGCTCGCTCGAGCGCCACCACCTCGGCATGGGGTCCGGCGCGCCCGTCGGTCGCGCCGACGAAGGACTCGCCGTCCGCCGTGACCACCACGGCACCCACCCAGGGCCGGGGCGAGACGTGACGACGGGACCGGGTGGCCGCGTCGACGGCGACTCCCATCCACCGCACGTCCTCGTCCTCGACGGCCGGCCCGGCCATGGCACTGCTCCCTCTCGCGCCACCACGTCGGCGTGGCGGCTGCGCTCGACCCCGGCGGGAGGGAGCACAGGCGGGCGCGAGGGGTCACCACCGCGAGGAGCGCTCCCGAGGGGTGCCGTCAGGGGATGACGACGCCCGCGGCGGATCGTCGGCTCGCGTCGGATCGTCCGCACACCGACCTCGCTCCCATCCGGACTCTCACCGTCGGTTCCGGAGTTGCACCGGATCGGCCCTCTCGTCGGCTCCCGCAGGAGCAACCAGAGGGTTCGCGGACTTTCACCGCCGGTCGGGACTTGCACCCATTCCCCGCGAGGGGTGTGTTCGTCTTCAGTTGTCTGCTTTGCTGCTGTATCGGCTGCTGCGTCGGTTGGCTGGCTGGTGGTCGGCACGCGCCGGTGGCGTGCGAGCTTGGCACCTCACCACCGTCCGGTCGAATTCTCTACGACAGTGGCGAGATCCGACCAGTGTAGGCCCGAGGTCCGAGAGGGACCACGTGTTCCGGGTCACAACATCTCCGCCCGGACGGCCACCACTACGCTGCGCGCCCGTGGCCGGCTCCCGATCCTCCACCCGCGGCGCCCCTCAGGCGGTCGCCCCCGCGGCACCGCGGGTGCCCGCGCGGCTGTCCCCCGCATCGGCCAGCGAGCTCGAGGACGACCTCGAGTGGTCCGAGGTGCTGGTGACGGGCGACCACGCCGGGCAGGCGGGCGAGGACATCGTCGTCACGGCCTGCCGGTTCGAGCAGGCCCGGTTCACCGGCGCCACGCTGGAACGCGTGCGGATGACGGACGCGATCTTCGAGGGCTGCGAGCTCTCGGGCGCGATGCTCGAAGAGGCCTCGTTCGAACGCGTCGAGCTGCGCAACTGCCGGCTGTCGGGGATCGTGCTCACCCAGAGCCGGTTCCGCGACGTGCGGTTCGTGGGGTGCCGCCTCGACGACGCCAGCCTTCGCATGCTGACGGCGGAACGGCTCGCGTTCGAGGACTGCCAGCTCGCCCGGGCCGACCTCTACGCCGCGAAGCTCGGCGCGCCGCGGGTGTTCGACTGCGACCTCGAGGGCGTCGACCTCTCCAAGGCCGACCTCCGCGGGGCGCGCCTCCACGGATCCACCCTCGACCACGTGAAGGCCGCGCCGCAGCTCGCCGGCGCCGTGATCGACTCGGCCCAGCTCGTCCCCGTCGGGCTCCAGCTGCTCGCGGCGGCGAAGATCACGATCGACGACGATCGAGAGCCCACCGACCCCACCAGCACCCGTCGCTGATCAAGGCGCGTCGGGCCCCCAGCGGGCGAGCTCCTCGGCGATGAGCCGGGGCTGGGTGACCACCGCCCTGGCGATGACGTCGCTCCACGGGTTGTCCGCGGTCCACTGCCGAAACGCAGCCTGGCCGTCGTCCGGCCAGCCCAGAGCTCGCCGCCACACGTCGGACAGCGCCAGCGAGTGGTGCTTGGTGTCCACGACGAGCGCCCGGGCGCGGGCGAAGTCCCCGCGCTCACACGCGAGCCAGGCGAACCCGATCAGCCAGTCCCCGACGGTCAACGGCTGACGAGCGAGCGACTCGGGGGCCATCGCCGTGAGCGCCCGAGCGGCCTCGTCCGGGCCCACCTCGACCGCGCTCACGAGGATCTCCACGATGATCGGGACGTGGCCGTAGGGCGAGAGCGGCGACCGCGGGCGGATGCTGCGGATCACGGTGGCGGCCTCGTCCGGGCGACCCGAGCTGAGCAGCGCCATGGCCTTGTACGCATCGCAGAGGAAGCCTTCGGCGTGATCGGGGAAGAGCGCGCGGTTGCGGTCGGCGCTCTCGATGCAGCGGTCGGGCTCCAAGAGGCTCAGCGCGTACATCGCCTCGACGAACTGCACGAACCCCTCGTTGCGACGTCCCGATGGCGTGCGCGCCGCCACCTCGCGTGCTTCGTCGATCCCGTCCCAGATCGAGTCCACGTCGCCACCGGCCATCCGGACGAGGGACCGGTTGCTGGCGAGCACCCAGGGGAGCGCATCGATCGGGGCACCCGCGGCGAGCTCGACCGCGCGGTCGACGGAGGCGCTGCCTCGAGCGCCGCCTGCGCCTCGAGCGCTGCATCCGCGGCGTCGCTGGAGCGGC
>CAYUOL010000254.1:0-5841 GCA_964446345.1 uncultured Iamiaceae bacterium
CACGCCGAAGGCCAGCTCGAACCCCTGGGCGGTGACGCCGCGCTGCGCGGCGACGCCGGCGTTGGCCACGAGCAGGTGGATGGGTTCGCCGCGCGCCACCAGCGTGCGCGCCGCCTCGCGCACCTGCACCAGGTCGGTGAGGTCGAGGGGCAGGAGCTCGAGGTCGTCGTTCCCGGTGGCGGCGGCCACGGCGTCGATCGCGGCGCGGCCCTTGGCCTCCGACCGACAGGCGAAGATCACGCGATCGCCCCGCTCGGCCAACGCCTGCGCGGTGGCCCGCCCCAACCCGGTGTTCGCACCTGTGACGACGCTCGTGAACTGATCCATGCGCCCAGTGTCCTCCAGCGCCGGGCGTCGGAGCGAGACCGTCCGGCGCCCGCGAGACTGACGCGCATGGTCGACCAGGACGATGCCGAACCCGCCCCACCGCCGCCGGGGGAGAAGGCGCTGCTGCGCACGCACCTCGCCACCGCCCGGGACGCGCTGATCTGGAAGGTCGAGGGCCTGGACGAAGCCGACCGTCGCCGTCCCCTCACGCCCACCGGCACGAACCTGATCGGCCTGGTCAAGCACATGACGTGGATCGAGGGCTGGTACCTGTGCGAGTTCTTCGGTCGCGATCGTCCCCGCTTGGAGTGGGAGTGGGAGACCGACGCCGGTTGGGGCCACCACAGCCACATGTACGCCAAGCCCGAGGAGACGACCGAAGACGTGCTGGCTGCGTACCGCGCGACGTGCGAGGCGGTCGACCGGGCGCTCGAAGAGCTCGACCTCGACGCCGTCGGGCAGCACTGGTCCGGCGAGGCCGTCTCGCTGCGGTCGATGCTGTTGGCGGTGCTCGTCGACACGACGCGCCACGCGGGCCAGAGCGACATCGTGCGAGAGCTGATCGACGGCAGCACCGGTGACCGCGACGCGCCCAGTGGGTTCTACGGGACCGATGACGAGGACTACCGCGCGGCGTACCTCGCCCGCGTCCGCGGGGAGATCGACACCCCCGCCTGGTGGGACTACATCGAGACCCGCGGCAAGCGGTGGAGCTGAGCGGCGTCCCCACCCGTCGTCGCGAGGGGTGGCGCCCGCCGCGATCGTGCAGGAGACTGCCGGACATGGCGTTCGGTCAGCAGTCAGGGCCGCCGGCGACGGCGCGACAGGTCAAGGAGCTCCTCGAGCTGCTGCAGGACGCGGGCCATTCCGACTTCCGCGACGCCCGCGGGCCGATGGGGTTCACGCAGCGCCAGGCCGGAGGCAAGTTCACGCGCGACGAGGCCGACGCGCTGATCGCCCAGCTGCAGGAGGAGGCCGAGCGCGGACCGGCGCCGCCGGACGACGAGCCGTCCACTCCACGGACGGCCGCCGGTCCCACGGCGCGGCCGGTGCCGAAGACGACCACCAGGGTGAGCGCTGCCGAGCAGGCGTTGCGCACGATCCCCGACGCGCAGCTGGCGGCCGAGCTGCAACGCCGCGGCTGGATCGTCGTCGAGCCCTGAGTCCGCTCGTGGAGGAGCAGGCCGACGTCACCGACGGGAACCCGTTCGGGGGCCCGGTGGCAGTCGTGCTCCCCCATCTGCCGGACCGGCCGCGCAGCGGGCAGGACCTGCGCCACCGCGCGCTCGTGCGCGCACTGGGGCAGCTCGGCGAGGTGCACGTGTTCGGGCTGTGCCACCGCTCGACCCCGCCGCCGCCGCCCTGGCCCGGCGTCGCCACGTGGACCTGCTCGAGCGATCCGGCCCTCACCGCTGCGCACTTCACGACCGTCGACCGCTCGTGGATGGCGCGCGAAGACGGGCACCCGTCCGATCAGTGGTTCGATCCGCGCGCGGCCGCCGAGCTCCGGACCTTGCTCGATCGCGTCGCGCCCCGCCTCGTCGTGCTGGGCGGGCTCGACCTGCACGGCTACCTGCCGACGCTGCGCAGCTGCGGAGCCCGCGTCACGTTGGATGCGCCCAACGTCGAGGCGGACCTCGCGGCCGAGATCGCGACGTTGACGGGCGCCGCACCGGTCGTGCTCGTGCGCCGCCTCGTCGCCGACCGCACCGAGCGCCTCGAGCGGCGCCTCGTCCGCGAGGTGGACCAGATCTGGGTCTGCAGCGACCACGACGCCCAGCGGATGCACGAGCGGTACCCCGACGCGGCGCCGACGGCGGTCATCCCGAACGTCGTCGAGCCCGACGCGGCTGCCGTTGCACCTCATCCTCGCGACGGGGACCCGGTGCTGCTCTTCCCCGGATCGTTCGGCTACCCGCCCAACGCCGACGCAGCGACGTGGCTCGTCGAGGAGATCTTCCCGCTCGTGCGCACGTCGCTCCCCGGGGCGCGCCTCGCGCTCGTTGGCGGCGATCCCGGCGCGGACCTGCGTGCGCACGCCGACACGACGTCGGGCGCGATCGAGGTGCCGGGCCTCGTGACCGCCATGGCCCCGTGGTTCGCGCGAGCGAGCGTCGTGGTCGTGCCGTTGCGCGCCGGGGCCGGCACGCGCCTGAAGGTCCTCGAGGCCTTCGCGGCCGGGGTCCCGGTCGTGTCGACGCCGAAGGGGCACGAGGGGCTCGCCGTCACCCCCGGGGTCGAGCTGCTGTCGGCTGCGACGGCCGCAGAGCTGGCCGCGGCCGTGATCGAGCTGCAGGCCGACCCCTCGCGGGCCGACGCACTCGTCCGCCATGCCCGAGCGCTGGTGGACCGCCGGTATAGCCTGGCGGCCTTGATCGACGCGTTCGGGGATGTTGCGGAGCCCCGTCATCAGTAACAGGCACCAGCAACAGATACCACCACTGGCACCAGCAACAGGACGGACGATGGGTCGCGACGCCGACGCTGCAGCTCGCTTCCGGGTCAGGACGCCCACGGTCATGTGGGACGAGATCGGTGGCGAGATCGTCGCGATCAACCTCGGCACCGGCCACTACTTCAGCCTGCGGGACACGGCGCACGACGCGTTCCGCGCACTGGCGCACGGTGCGTGCCTCCAGCAGGTCGACGACCTCGTGACCACGGGCGGCGCTGACGCCACGGCGGTCACCACCGACATCGATGCCTTCGTGGCCGAGCTCGTCGCGGCGGGACTCATCGAGCCGCGGCCGCCCGACGCACCGCCGACCGAAGGCACGCCCTGGCTCGAAGGAGCCGCGGCGAGCGACCGGGCCTACACGCCACCGCGCCTCGAGACGTACACCGACCTGGAAGACCTGATGCTGCTCGATCCGGTGCACGACGTCGACGGCATGGGATGGCCGCGTGCTCGCACCGAGCCCTGACGGCGATCCCCGCCCCGCCGGGGATGGGTTGCGTCGCGATCGAGACGCGCTGGCGGCGCTCGCCTCGCGCGCCCGGGTCCGGCTGGGCACCACCGAGCGCACCATCCGGATCGGCGCCGTGACGATCCGCCTCGTGGCGGCGGGGTCCCGCCTCTCCGATGCGTTGTGGCCCGCCCTCGTCCCGAGCCCGTCGGCGGAGCCGAGCACCGCGGCCACGTCGGCGCTGCCTGCGGCGCCCGCCGAGGTGACGGTCGAGCTCTGGGACGTCGCCGAGGCGGGCGATCCGCTGCCGGCGCTCTCGCTGTTCGCGGCTGATCCGTCCGCTCCGGGCACGGCCGTCTCCGCGGGTTCCATCGAGGCGTGGTTCCAACCGGTCGAGTCGGCCATCAGCCTGATCGATCACGAGCGCGGTCGAGCCTGGTACTGCGTGCGCGCGACCGCCGAGCTGCCGGCGTGGGAGGCCGGCGCGCCGTTGCGCGCGATCCTGCGGTGGGCGCTGGCCGATCACGGCCTGCACCTCGTGCACGCCGCCGGCCTCGGACACGACGGGCAGGACGGGCAGGACGGGCGCG
The DNA here is from genome assembly GCA_964446345.1 of uncultured Iamiaceae bacterium. Classification (GTDB taxonomy): domain Bacteria; phylum Actinomycetota; class Acidimicrobiia; order Acidimicrobiales; family Acidimicrobilacustridaceae; genus CAYUOL01. Next base: position 3,824 of record CAYUOL010000254.1, read on the forward strand.
GCATCTTGCTGACCGGCCGGGGCGGGTCGGGCAAGAGCACCACCACGGCGCTGGGCGTCGCGCAGGGGCTGGCGACGGTGGGCGACGACTACGTGGTCGTCGACCCGAGCGCGCGCTCGATGCACGCGCTCTACCGCACCGCGAAGCTCGACCCGCGGCTCGTCGACGCGCACGCGGCCTTCGCCGGCGTCGCGGCGCGAACCGTGCCGCCCCTCGAGGTGGGTGACGCCCTCGTCGCGGCGCAGAAGCGCATGCTCTGGCTCGACGAGCTGCACCCGACGTGCCTCGTGCCCACGCTACCGATCGACGCGATCCTCCTGCCCCACGTCGAGCGCGACGAGCACGCCACCCATCTCGCGCCCGCGCACGCCGCCGCGGCGCTCCGGGCGCTGGCGCCCAGCACCCTGCTGCAGCTCCCGGGCCGCGGCCGCGACACCCTGGCCGCGATGCGCGAGCTCGCCGCCGCCGTGCCGGTCCACGACCTCGCGTTGGGCCACGACCTCGACGGCGTCGCGCCGGCGCTGCGCGCGTTCCTCGCCACGATCGGGCCCGCCGCGCCCCTCGCCCATGCCTGATCCGACCGTGTCCGTGGTGATCCCTGTCCACGACGGCGCCGCACACATCGACGACGCGCTGGCGAGCGTCGCGGCGCAGCGGGGCGCATCGGTCGACGAGGTGATCGTCGTGGACGACGGTTCGACGGACGACTCCGCCGTGCGCGCCGAGCGCCACGAAGGCGTGGTGGTGCTGCGCCAGGACCACCGGGGCCCGGCCGCCGCCCGCAACACAGGCATCGCGCACGCCCGCGGTTCGCACCTCGCCTTCCTCGACGCCGACGACCGCTGGACCCCGGACAAGCTGGCTCGCCAGCTCGATCACCTCACGTCGCATCACGCCTGCGACGTCGTCCTCGGTCAGCAACGACTCGTCCTCGACGGCCCGGACGAGCTGCCGTCGTGGGCCACGCAGCCCTCGGCGTGGATGCCCTTCGCCGCTCGTGACCTCCACCAGGGGCAGATCCCGCTGACCTCGCTGGTCGCCGCGCGCGAGGTCTTCACACGGGTCGGGGTGTTCGACGAGACGATGCGATGGGCCGAGGACCTCGACTGGATGCTGCGGGTGATGGACGCCGGGCTCGTCGTGGAGACCCTCGACGACGTCGTGCTCGAACGCCGCGTGCACGCGGGCAACGCCAGCCACGCCGAGGACGAGATGCGACGAGGCGTGATGACGGCGCTCGCCCGTCGCGCCGCGCGCCACCGCGCGGCCGGCGGCTCGTCGTCCGCCGGCTCGGCCGGGCCGGCCGGGCCGGCACGAACGAGCGTCGCGGTGGTGATCGCCTGCCGCGACCACGGGCACCTGCTGCCCGAGGCGATCGCCAGCGTGCAGGCGCAGACGCGCCCGGCGGACGAGCTGATCGTCGTCGACGACGGCTCGGACGACGACACGTTCGGGATCGCCCGCCTCGCCGCGCCCGAGGCGCGCGTGGTGCGCCAGCCGGCGGCGGGCTCGTCGGCCGCGCGCAACTTCGGCGCGGCGTTGGCGACGAGCTCGCACCTGCTCTTCCTCGACGCCGACGACCGCCTGACGCCCCATGCCCTCGGTGCGCTCGTTGCCGCGCTGCCGGCGCCCCCCGCGGGTGCCACGTCGATCCCCGCCGACGCGCGGGGCTCGTCCGCATCCGGCGCGCCGGCCGCGCTGGGCCGCACCCGCGAGTTCATCGACGGCGACGCGACGGGGTTCCGCGCGCCCTACGACGTGAACCACGTGCGGTTGCTCGGTGCCATGCTCTTCCCGGCCGCGCTGTTCACGGCGCTCGGGGGGTTCGATCGCGAGCTGAAGCGCGGCGAGGCCATCGACCTGCAGCACCGGGCAACGCACCACGGGCTCTCGATCACGACGATCGACGACACGGTGCTCGAGCGGCGGCTGCACGATGCGAACGGCGGCCGCGCGGCGGCGGCCGACGGGGACTACCTGGCCGTCGTCCGGCGCGCCGTCCTGCGCTCGCGGGCGGC
>CAYUOL010000254.1:5941-10030 GCA_964446345.1 uncultured Iamiaceae bacterium
CGACCGTGCCCGAGCGATCGTGACCGCCCCCGACCCCTGGCAGCCGTGGCGCGCCGGCGCGGTGGTGCTCGGCGCCGATCAGCGCCTGCTGCTGCGCGCCTGCCTGGCCGAGGGGGACGAGGCCCGGTCGGCCTGGGCCGCGCTGCGTCCGCGCTTCGACGTCGACGCGGCCGACGGCGACGTGCACCGGCTCCTCCCGCTGCTCGGCTGGAACCTGGCCCGCGCCGGTCTCGATCCGGCGACCGAGCCCGAGCTGCCGCGCCTGCTCGGGCTCGTGCGCCGCACGTGGGCGCAGAACCAGCGCCGCTTCCACGCGCTCGCGCAACTGCTGCCCGACCTCGCCGCCGCCGACATCCACCCGATCCTCGTGAAGGGGGCGGCGCTGGCGAGCACGACCTACCCGTCGCCCGGGCTGCGCCCCATGGAGGACGTCGACCTGCTCGTCGCCCCGAGCGACCGCGAGCGCACGTTGGAGGTGCTGGTGGCCCGGGGCTTCACGATCGCCGACCGGACCGTGCGGGAGCCGGCCAACGAGCTCGGGGCCATCGGCCCCGACGAGCTCGACCACCTCGAGATCGACCTGCACTGGCGCCTGAACCAGCACCTGGCGCTGCCCGACGGGCACGCCGCCGATCGCGAGCTCTGGGCGCGCGCGGTGGACTTCGAGCTGGCCGGGGGCGTCGCGGCCAAGCACCTCGCGGCAGCCGACGAGCTGCTCGTCACGCTGGTGCACGGGATGATCTCGCCGGGCACGGCTCCCTTGCGGTGGATCGCGGACGCCACCTGGCTGGTGGCGACAGCCCCGATCGACTGGGAGGTGCTCGTCGACCAGGCCCGGCGGCGACGGTGCGCGCTGGCGGTGCGGCGCGCCCTCGACCTGTTGGATCGCGAAGGTCTCGTCGCCGTGCCGGCACGGGCGCGGGGCGCGCTGACCGCGCACCGCCCCGGCTCGCGCGAGCGCTTCCAGCTCTTCGCCGCGCGATCACCGGCGGTGCCCACCTTCGTCGGTGGGCTGCTGTACCTGCGCCAGACCGAGGCGCCCGGCGCGGCGCGGCGGTCCCTCCTGGCGCGCACGATGTACCTGCTCGACGTCGACACCGTCCCGCAGGCGACGCGCGCCCTCGCGGACAAGGGCGTCTCGTACGTCCGCCGCCGCCTGCCCTGAGTCGGTGTCACCCGTCGGGTCATGGACCGCGCCGAGGAGTGGCGGACGCGCGCACGGTAGGTTCCGGCGGTGCCTCCTCCTCCGTCCGCGCTGCCGCGCGCGGCGCTCGACGTCGTGCGCGACGGCGTCCTGCTCGTCGACGCCGACGGATGCGTGACGGACGCGAACGCTGCGGCCGTCGCGCAGTGCCCGTCCTCGCCGCTGGGCCGGCCCCTCGACGAGGTCGTCGACGAGGTCACCCGCACGGCCGACGTCGACGTCGAGGTCCACCACGTGGCGCCCGACCAGCGCGTGGTCGTCATGATGCGGCCGCCCCCCGAACGCGTCGCGCTGACGGGGATCCTCGAACAGATCCCGGCATCCGTGATCCGGCTCGATGCCGACCTCACGATCGTCAACGTGTCCGACCTGTGGCTGCGGGCGACGGGCCTCGAGCGCGCCGAGGTCGTCGGCGCCCGCCTGCACGACCTGCCGTTCTCGGAGCGGGTGCGCACCGAGCTGCTGCCGCTGGTCGACACCGTCCTGCGCAACGAGCGCCGCGCGGGCATCGAGCTCTTGGTGCCCACGATGCTGGGCCTGCGCTGGGTCGAGTTCGTGTTCGTCGTCGAGCGTGACCGCCTCGGCGCTGTCACCCACGTCATCGGGGTGAGCACCGACGTGACCCACCGCAAGAACCGCGAGCTGTCGTTGTCCAAGGAGGCGGCGACCGATCCGCTGACGGGCGTGCTCAACCGGGCCGGCCTGAACGCCGAGCTGCGCGAACGCGCCCAGCACGACGGGTGGACCGGCACGACCCTGCTGGTGATCGACCTCGACGACTTCAAGCGGATCAACGACGAGCACGGGCACTCGACCGGGGACGAGGTGCTGGTCGAGGTCGCGCGCCGCATCGGCGCCGCGGTCGCCGACGGCCCACCCGTCGCCCGCCTGGGCGGCGACGAGTTCGTCGTGCTCGACAGCCGCGCGGGGCACGGCGCGGGGTTGGCGGAGGCCATCCAGCAGGCGTTCGCGGCGCCGGTCGTCACCGACAGGGGCACCTTCGCGCTGGGGCTGTCGATCGGCGTCGCCGAGGTCCGCTCCGGCGACGACGACATGGCCGACCTCTTCAACCGCGCCGACGAAGCGATGTACCGAGCGAAGCGCTCGCGCGTCGGCACGGTGGTCGACGGCGCCTGAACGGCGGCGTCATGGCACTCGTCCGGGACGCCCATGGACCGACGGCTACCGTGGCGACGTGGAGGAGCTGCTGACGCTGACCGAGGGGCTGCCCGAGCGGACGCTGGCCGCAGATGAGGTGCTGCTGCGCCAAGGCGATGTCACGGGCCACCTCTTCGTGCTCGTCACCGGACGTCTGCTCGTGCGCAAGGGCGACGAGGACTTCGTCGCCATCGACGCGCCTGGCGCGTGCGTCGGCGAGATGAGCGTCCTGCTGCGGCGCCCGCACACGGCGTCGGTCGTCGCGACCGAGCCGACCACGGTCCGGGTCATCGAGGACGCCCATGCCGCCCTCGACGACGACCCGCCGGTGCTGCACGCCGTCGCGACCCTGCTGGCCCGCCGCCTCGATCTCGTCAACCAGTACATCGCCGACGTGCAACGGCAGTACCAGGACGTCGACGGCGGCCTCGGCCTGCTCAGCGACGTGCTGCGCGACCTCGCCCGCCACCACGGCGACGTCGCCGAGCCGGGCTCGGATCGGGAGCCGAACCCGCTCTACTGAGCGGCGCGCTCGACGACGCTCAGCGCCTGCTCGCCCTGATCCTCGAACGACCACCACGACGCCGACCACGCATCGAGGTCGACGATGATGTGACTCGGCCGCGGCCCGATCTGGCGGCCGGCGTTGACGACCCACGTGTCGCCGGTGCGGGCGATCCACGAACCGCCGAGCGCGAGCGGCGCCTGGTGCACGTGGCCCGTCAGCACGAGGTCGGGGCCGAAGCGCTCGATCCACCCGGCGAGGTCGGCGTCTCCGTAGGACCGCGTGCCGGTCCAGCTGACGGGCAGGTCGGGCGGGGGCCAGTGGTAGGCCCACAGCCAGCGGCCGCCGCCGCGGGCGTGGAACGCCGCGTGCTGCTCCGCGAGGAACTGCTCGACCGCCGCACGGCCGGCGGGACCGTCCCACCACGGGCAGATCGTGAGGAGGTCCGTCCCGATCTCGAGCGACGAGAAGTCGGTGTGGATGCCGAGCGCCGCCGCCTGCGCCAGCCACAACGCCGCCTTCTCGCCGGCGGCGTCACGACCGGTGAGGTCGTGGTTGCCCGAGCAGACGACGATCTCGCCCGGACGCGCCGCCAGCCGCTCGAGGTACCCGAGCACCACGCGGACCTGCGCGTCGAGCGCCACCACCGAGGAGATGTCGAGCAGGTCACCGACGATCACGACGACCTCGAACGAGCCTGCCTCGGCGAGGACCCAGTCGAGCTGGGGCATGTCGTAGTGGAGATCACCGACCAGCAGGATCTGCATCCCGCAGGTTCCCACACGCCCTGCCACCGCGGGCGCAACCCCGGTCTTCTGGTCGGGGTGGTGGTCGGGACGGTGGTCGGGGCAGTGGTCGGGGTGGTGGTCAGACGTCGAGGGTCATGAGATCTCGGGCGGCGACGACGGGGCCCGCGAACTCCTCCGCCGCGAAGTCGAGCCACGGCTTCTCGTCCTCGTCGGTCGGTTGCGGGGCGGGGACGAGGTGCGTGAGCACGAGCTTCTCGACGCCGTTGCGCGCTGCCGTCTGCGCCGCCTGCTGCACGGACGAGTGGTAGTCGAGGATGTCGATCAAGCGGGGGAGACCGAGCGCCTCGATGACGTCCTGGCGGATGACCGTGTGCACGAGCACGTCGGCGCCCTGGCAGAGCGAATCGAGACCGGCGCACGGCACGGTGTCGCCGGCGATGACGACGGTGCGATCGCCGTCCTCGACCCGGTAG
>CAYUOL010000255.1:0-9984 GCA_964446345.1 uncultured Iamiaceae bacterium
CGACGCGGCGTCGCCGGCGGCGTCCTCGGGCCTCCGCACGACGTGGGCCGGGCCGTCGGTCAGCCCGCCGGCGCCGGCGGGTCCTCGGCGGCGTGGCGCAGGCCCTCTTCGAAGAACGCGGCGACGGCGTCGGCGCTCGGGAGCTCCGCGAGCGGCCGGCTCGCGCCGAAGGGCTCGTTCCAGAACGGGCCCGTCCGGGGCGACCAGGGACCGACGTAGAGGTACGGGTGGTCGTGGGCGTCGTCGCCGGGGGAGCCCCCGAGGTTGACCTCGTCGACCGTCGTTGCCAGGTCGAAGTGCTCGGGCCACAGCTGGATCTCGGCCGGTTCGCGATCGGCGTGGCGGCTGGTCACGGTGACCAGGGCGGCTTGGGTGAGCTCGTAGAACGCCGCGAGCCGGCGCGCCGCGTCGGCATCGATCATGGCGCCGAGGTCGGCGGTGAGGTCGAGCGGCGTCGAGGGCGTGTACACGTCGCGCGGCGCGCCCGGCGCGATCCCGACCAGCTCACCCGCCGCGGCCAGGGTGGTGATCGGCTCGCGGCGCACGGCGGTGCCGTCCTCGACGACGAGCTCGGCGCCCACGATGAGGATCCGACGCTCGCCGCCGGCGAAGGGGAACGGCGGCGTGCCGATGCCGCCCGGGGTCTGGCGCAGCCCGATCTTGCCGGTGGCAGCGTGGCGGGCGGCCGAGAGGACGTGCTCGCCCAGCGTCTGCCAGGCGAGGCGGGTGGACGTGTCGGTCGGGTTCGCGTCCGGCATGCGGCGCAGCCTTGCACGCACACGGCGACGTCGCTCGCAACGAGGTTTCCCCTGCGGTCGTGGAGTGAGTACCCTTCGCACCGTCACGAGCGCGAGTGGCGGAATTGGCAGACGCGCAGGATTCAGGTTCCTGTGCCCGAAAGGGTGTGAGGGTTCAAGTCCCTCCTCGCGCACCACAGTTGAGCTGCGGTTTTACGGTCCATTCGGAGTGAGTGCAGAATCTCCTCCGAGGGCCGTGCAACCATTTTGCAACCCAACGCAACCGGGACTGGCCGGCACGGGGCGGTTCAGAGCGGCACTGGTTGGCACGGTTTGGAACGTTTTCCTCACCCGGTCGCGGACTGCTCGCCGAGGATCAGACGGGCACCGACGTCGGCCGCAGCCCGGTCGTCACCTGGGAGAACGTGTTGGTAGATCGCCAGGGTCACCATCGGCGAGGCGTGGCCGACGCGCTGGCTGACGACCTTCAGCGGGACTCCCTGCTTCAGCAGAGCGGTGACGTAGGAATGTCGAATGTCGTGGAAACGCACCGGGGGCAGCTTCGCCCGCACGCAGTGCTGCTTGAACCATCGCGAAAACCGTTCCGGGTGGATCGGGGCACCGTCCTCGCGGCGGAACACAAGACCTTCCCCGTCGAGGTACCCGGCACCGAGGAGCAGCTTCTCGGCCTTCTGCGCGACGTGATGCCGACGCAAGGTCGCAACCGTCTGCCCGTCGAGGGAGATGGTGCGCGCGCCCTTGTCGGTCTTGGGTGTCAACGTCACCACCTGGTAGTTCACCACCGTGCGGATCTGCGCGATGTTCAACGTCATCGCTTCGAGATCGAGGTCCGACCAACGCAGTCCGAGGATCTCACCACGTCGCATCCCCGTCGTCGCAGCGAGGAGCCAGGCGGTGTAGAGCCGGTCGTCAACGAGCGACTCGAGGAACGAGCGCAACTGCGCCGGCTCCAGGATCGACATCTCGGTCTTGGCGGCGCGAGGCGGGTCGGCGTTGTCGGCGGGGTTGCGGGAGACCTTGCCCCAGCGCACGGCATCGTTCAGCGACTTGTGGAGCGTGGAGTGGATTCGGCGAACAGTCGTCGGTGACAGCCCACCCTTCCCGTTGCGCAGCCCATCCTCGAGCAAGTCTGCGTAGAACTTGTTCAACTGCGCCGGGCCGAGGTTGAGCAGCGAGATGCCGCCGATCCGTGGCGCGATGTGCTTGTGCACGTGCATCTCGTATGAGGCCAGCGTCGTCGGCTTGACCGTCGTCCGTTTCGCCGGCAGCCACTCTTCGGTCAAGAAGGAACCGATCGTGACCTTGGTCGGCGAGACGTAGGTGCCCTGGGCGACTCCGTTGAGCAGGTCGATGCGGGCGCGTTCCGCTTCCTTCTTCGTGCGGAACCCCGAGTGCCACTTCCGGATCCGCTTGCCTGAACCGTCGAGTCCGAGATCGAGCACAACGGAGTACGACGCACCCCGCTTGATGACTGTTCCCTTCACTGTGATCTCCCGTCTGACTGCCGACCTCCTGCGAGCGCTCTCTCGCAAAGGACGGCGTTCGAATCGTGTGGGTAGGGGATGGGCTAGTTCGGTTTCGTCGATCCCGAGCGTTTCGTCTGACTCTTCGACTTGCCGTCGCCGTGGTCGTCGAGTCGGTCGAGGAGGTTGGCGAGGCGACGCAGGACGTCGCGGGCTTCGGCTGTGTTGCCGAAGGTCTCGCGCAGTTCGACGGCGGCGCGCAGTTCGGTGAGGGTGGCGAGGCGTTCGACGGCGGTGTCGTTGCCGGCGGCGGGTGCGGTGGGGTATTCGGCGTGGGCGCATTCGGCGGCGTAGGTGTTCAACGCGTCGCGCCAGGGGGGGAGGGTGGTTTCGGTGCCGAGGATGACGTCGAGGAGGATGCCCATGTCGTTGCCGCGGGCTTTGGCATCGGCGGTGGCGAGGCCGGCGTCTTGGTCGGGGGGTGGGGGGAGGAGGAACCAGCCGAGGGGGAGCTCGAAGCCGCGGGCGAGGGCGACGAGCTCGTCGGCGGAGAAGTGTTTGACGCGGAGCCCCGCGATGGAGCGTTCGACGGCGGAGAAGCTGGCGTTGGACCATTTGGTGCCGAGGTAGGGGGCGAGGGCGGTGGCGGCTTGTTCTTGGGTCCAGCCTCGGAGGGTGCGGGCGCGGGCGACGTTGTAGGCGACGATCTGGTTGGGGGAGTAGGTCCGGCGCATGAAGCCGGGCTTCTTCTTTCGGGTGGCCATGGCCTCGATCCTACCCACCAACATGAGACGCGACTAGTCAACATTCCTGTTGTATTCGGGGAACCTCCTCGATAGTCTGCGCGCGCGTTGACCAATGGACGTGGGTGTTTGATGCGTTGGGTGGTCGGTCGGCCACCGAAGATCACGACCAGCGGGGTTGCCGGGCGCGCGAGGCGTGACCCGGGCCGTGTCGGGTGGTCCGGGTCGGCCTGACCTGTGGGCGTTCGTCCGGCGTCGTGTCGAACGGTCCGCCTGGTCGTGTCGAGTGTCGGGTCCTTGGTCAGCGTCCCCTCAATCAGTAAGGAGGACGCCGGTGAGCGTTCAGGATCTACCCGAGTTGTTGACGGTCGAAGAGGCCGCCGTGTTGTTGCGGATCAGTCGCACGACCGCGTACGCGGAGGTGACTCGGTTCCAGGCGACGGGCGGCCGGGCCGGGATCCCGGTGCTGCGCATCGGTTCCCGGTCGTTGCGGGTCCCGAAGGCGGCGCTGCTCAAGATGATGGCCGGCCCCGACCTGAGTGGGGAGGGTGCGAATGACGCCGCCTGAACCTGAGCTCGTGGTGACCCCGGACTGCCGGGCGGTACGGGCCACGGTGGGGCCGGTGGCGTGGGTCGTGCTCGAGGAGCTGGCGTTGACCGCGACGCGAGGCCGATCGTTGGAGACCGCGACGACGGTCCGCGATCTCGCGGCGGCGGTGGGGTTGTCGAAGGACACAGTCGCGTCCGGACTACGCCGGTTGATGAAGCACGGCCTGGTGACCCGGCTCGCGCAACGCGATCGGCACTCGGGCTGCTTCGGGAGCTCGGTCTATCGGCTCCATCTCGCCGGCAGCGGCCTGACCCACAACCCGCCAGACGGTCCCACCCCGGACCCGGAAGCATCGGACACGGTCGCCGCCGCCATGGCGCGTCGCGACTATCGACCTCAGAGTCGGCGGGTCGCCGCTGGCCCGAGCGCCGAGGTCATCGACCCGGGCTCAGCGTCACGGCCCGGGTCGGCCGGGCAGATGTCGCTGCTCGAGGATCCGTCTTCGAACGTCGGCGGTACCCGACCATGACGACCCCGGCCGCTCCGTCGGCCTACGCCAAACCATCCCGGGCCGAGGTCGCCGCCACCCGCACAGGCAACCTCGGTCCACCGCCCGTTGTCGTGACCCCCAGCGTTCACGCGAGGTCGTCCGCCGTCGCGCCGCATGGCTGCCTCCCGCCTTGGTTGGTCCTCGCGCCGAGCGCCTTGCCCGCGTGTTCGATGGTCTCTGCGCCTCTCCTCTTCCTCGCTCGTAGGTCGCTCCCCGCGGTCGGTTCCCCCGCGTCGTCCGGTCCCGCGTCGCGTCCCGTCGCGTGCACTCGTCCCGCGCAGTCCTGCCCTCTCGCCCCAGGCCGCGTCGCGAAGGAAAAGGGGTTCACACACTTGCACCTGGCGGTGCCCGCTCGGCGGCCGGGTGGTCCCGTACCGGTCCCGGAAGACTGGGACACGGACCCCGCCGGGACCGTCCTCACGGTAGGGGTGGGCCGATGATGGGCGTCGGGAAAGTGGGCGGCGGCGGAGCGGGCTACTACCTCGAGGCCGTCGCCGATGGCGTCGATGAGTACTACCGCGGGATCGGCGAAGCACCGGGTCAATGGACCGGCCAGGCCGCCCCTTCTCTGGGTCTCGAGGGTGATGTGGACGCCGGTCAGTTGCGGGCGTTGTGGGCGGGGGAGCACCCCGAGACGGGGGACCGGTTGGGGCCGTTGCGGGGCCGGGAGGTGTGCGGGTTCGATCTGTCGTTGATGGCCCCCAAGTCCGTGTCGCTGCTGTTCGCGTTCGGGACCCCGGAGATCACGGCGCCGGTCCGCGATGCGCATGACGCGGCGGTGGACGCGGCGTTCGGGTACCTGCAGGACCACGCGTTCGTGTCCCGCACCGGCAAAGGCGGCACCGGACAGATCGCCGTGAAGGGCGTGACCGCCGCGAAGTTCCGGCATCGCACTAGCCGCGCCGGCGACCCGCACCTCCACACCCATGTCCTGGTCGCCAACGCCGCCGAAGGCGTCGACGGGGCGTGGCGCACGCTGGATGGCCGGTTGATCTACGCGCACGCCAAGACGGGCGGCTACCTGTATCAGGCCCACCTCCGCCACGAGCTAACCGTTCGACTGGGCGTCGAGTGGGGTCCGGTGGTCAACGGCTGCGCTGACATCGCCGGCATCGATCTCGAGGTGGTCGCGGGGTTCTCGGAGCGGCGCACCGAGATCCTCGAACACCTCGACGAGGTCGGGTTCCGTTCGGCGCGGGCCCGTCAGCTCGCCACCCTCGACACCCGCGCCGCGAAGGCGGAGACGGATGAGGTGACGATGCGCACGGTGTGGGACGCCAAAGCCTGCGACCTCGGCCTCGACCCCGCCGACCTGATCGGGTTGTGCGCCCCGGGGACCGTGACCGGGATAGCGGACACGGCCATCGAGGAACTGTTCGCGCGGCTGGCCGGCCCGGACGGGTTGACGGCGCAGGCCTCCACGTTCGACCGCCGCGACCTTCTCCAAGGGATCGCTGCCGGCCTGCCGGCGGGGGCGACGGTCGCCGAGATCGAGGCGCTCGCGGACCGGTTCCTGCTGCTCCCCGAGATCCAGGCCCTCGACACCACGCCGGGGTTGTTGACCTCGACGGTGATCCGCCGCGGCGACGGCCGCATCATCGCGGCGCCCGTCGCCCCCCGACGGTGGTCGACGAGGGAACTGGTCGCCATGGAACGCCGCCTGGTCGACACGGCCATGGACCGGGCCACCGAGGGCGCGGGGATCGTCGACCGCGAGGTGATCGCCCGGACGCTTGCGGTGCGCCCCACCCTCTCGGACGAGCAACGCGCCATGGTCACGACCTTGCTGGGTCGGGGCGCCGGGGTCGAGGTCGTCGCGGCGGCGGCCGGGACCGGCAAGACGTTCAGTCTCGACGCGGCCCGCGACGGCTGGCAGACCGCCGGGTACCGGGTCATCGGCGCGGCGCTGTCCGGTCGCGCCGCGGCCGAGCTCGAAGCGTCCGCGGCGATCGAGTCCTCCACGTTGGCGCTACTGGCCATCAACCTCGACACGGGCCGCCAACCCCTCGACGCGATGACGGTGCTGGTGATCGATGAGGCGAGTCTGGCGGGGACCCGGACGTTGGCGCCGATCCTCGACCGCGCCGCCGCCGTGGGAGCAAAGGTGGTGCTCACGGGGGACCCCAGGCAACTGCCGGAAATCGATGCGGGTGGGGTGCTCGTCGGCCTGGCGGCGCGGACCGAGCCGATCCGGTTGGTGCAGAACCGCCGGCAATGCGAGGCCTGGGAACGTGGCGCCCTCGAGCAGCTCCGCGACGGTGACGTCGACCGGGCGTTCGCCGCCTACCAGCGCCACGGCCGCGTCGTCACGGCGGCGACCGCGGGGGAGGTCCGTACGGTGATGGTGGCCGAGTGGTGGGCCTGCCGGGTCGCCGGTGATCAGGTGGCGATGTTGGCCCCCAACCGCAGTGACGTCGATGATCTCAACGGCCGCGCCCGCGCCTACCGGACCCGCGCCGGTCACCTCACCGGGCCGACCGTCATGGTGAACGACCGGCCCTTTCAGGCTGGCGACGACGTGGTGTGTCTGCGCAACGACTACAAGCTCGGCGTCCGCAACGGCACCCACGCCACGATCACCCGCGTCGACGCGACAGCCGGGACGATCACGATCGAAACCGCCAAGAAGGCAATCCTCCTTCCCGCGGCCTATCTCCGTGAAGGGCATCTCGCCCACGGGTACGCAACCACGATCCACAAAGCCCAAGGCGCCACCGTCGATCGGGCCCTGCTGCTGGGCACCGACGACCTCTACCGCGAATCGGGTTACGTCGGACTCAGCCGCGGGAAGCTCTCCAACCACCTCTACCTCGTCGGCGCCCGCCAGCCCGACCTCGCGGCGGCCCACGGCCCCGAACCCGAACGCCCCGACCCCATCGACGTCATCCGCCACGCCCTGCACCAACGCCGCCCCAAACACCTCGCCATCGACACCGGCACCCCAAGCCCGCCATCACCCGATCCCGTCATCCCGGCCCCGGCAACACGACCTCTGGCGCGGCCGGGGCCGGCCCGCCCGGTGCCGGTGGAACCCGGGCCGGCCCACCCGGTACCGGTCGCACCCGGTCCCGGGAACCCCGCGGCCGTCGAACCCCAGCCGGCGCCCCAGACGCCGGTGGCGGCGGCCCCGGAGCGAGCGGATCCGATGCGCCGCCCGCAACGTCGGGAGTCGTCGATCGGCGACCTGGCGGCCGAACGGCGGCGCCTCCACGACGTGCTTCGCCAGTGCCCACCCGACCGGCGCGCCGACCACGATTCGGTCACGAAACGGCGCACCGAGCTCGCCTCGGAACTGGGCCCGGTCCGGGACCGCCACGACCAGCTCGCCGACACCCGGTTCAAGGGCCGGGCCGGCCGGTCCGAGCTGCGCACCCTCGAAGATCGCATCGACCGGCTCGAGACCGCCATCGCCCGCCTGGAAACCGAACTCGCCGCCATCGAAGACCACATGGCCGTCCACGACGAGTTCCGGGCCCGGCAACAACCCGACTACCAACGACTCGCCCTCGTCGAGACGACCATCCAGAACGCCCTCGACCGTCGCATCGAGCAAGTCACCGTCCGGCCGCCCCCGTACCTCGTCGACACCCTCGGTGCGCCGCCCCCCGAACCCCGCCGCCTCGACACCTGGAAGAGCGGCGCCCGTATCATCGAGACCTACCGCGCCGAACACGGCATCGACGAGCCCTACGCCATCTTCGGCCATCGCCCCGACGGACAACCCGAAGCGGTACCCGTCGAGCTGCGTCTCGAACTCCAAGGCGTCGACCACACCCTCAACCCGCCGGCCCGCGACCTCAGCCCCGACCTCGGACTCAGCCTCTGAAACAAGCTGCCGCCCTTCCAGCCGCGGGCGGCCTCCAGGTTGCCCGCAAAGTCCCGGCCGGTCCCATTATCGGCGCTGCCACGTTCGACGCCGCTTGCGACCAGGCCCGCCGGTGGGCCTGGTGGCCACCAGCCCTACGCCTACCCCACCGGACTCGGCGTGAGGTTGACCCCATACAGTGAACAACTCGTCGCCCAGTTTGCCCGGGCCACCACCCTCGCCGAGCTGTCCACCCCGGTGATGGAGGCCTGGATCGACAACCTCAACGAGCCGATCGAGATCCTCACCGTGTTCGGGCCCCTCGAAGCCGCCGCCTGGCTCGCCCTGATCGACGACCGCCCCCCCGACGACACCCGCACCGCCCTGCTCGACCGAGCGCGAGCCGTGGCCCGTTACGCTCCCCTCGAACCCGCCACCACCTTCGCGATGCCCGTCGGGTAGCCCAGCCGTGGGTGTACGACTCGCTCATCGGGTGAATGGACGTTTTCTTCTCCCGTGTGCCAACGCGTCGCCTCCGGCACCATACAAACCCTGGTGTCCGCAACGGTGGCGGCACCCCGAAGCCGCCCAACGCCTCAACGGCCTCTGGCGGGCCTTCGAACCATGCGCGTTGGCGGGGCGCGAATGGTCGACTGGTAGGCCAGCCACCTCGACCCCCACCGTGCCGCGCTCTGTGACCGCAGGCTCGGGGCGTTCTCCCGATGCACCGACGGCGATTGCGAAACGAAGCCGACTTCCCCCGCGGCCCGCTGCCACCGGCGACGACCTCGCTGCGGCGATAGCGGCAAGCTCGGGCGCGGCTGCGCTCTACGCCCGCCTCGAGGACCTCCACGCGGCCGGCCTCAATCCCGGTGCGGTCCTCCGCCACGCCGCCGACGCGCGGTCGCTCGCGGGCGTCATCGACCCCGTCACCGTCACACGCTACCGCGTCAAAACGACCGCCTCGCTCGCCCCCGCCGCCACCGGGGCGCGTCGCCGTTCGGTGCTCTGCACGCTCCCAATGCGGCTCTCGGTGGTCGCGCCAGTTCTGTGCCCGTGGCCGAGCGCGGCCCGGCACCCTACGCGCTGTCGGCCGCCGAATCAGCCACGCCGAGGGCGCGCTGTGGAGCTGAGAACCAGCGCTAGCCCCATCGTCCCGATCGTGGACCAGGACGGGAGCGTCGTGGCCGCGATCGTCGAACGAGACCGCGAGGCACCCGAACAGCCGGCCTCGGCCGTACTCCCCGACATGTACCCAACATGGAAGACGACCGCGAACGCCGGCGCGTTCCGCGTCCCCGACGCCGACGAGTACAAGAAGCGCAGGCAGATGGTGCAGATCTTCGGCCAACAGGAACTGGCGGCCATCGCCCGGGAACTCGCCTCTGGGTGTCCGCGACCTCAGGCAACTCTGCGGTTCGGCGCGCTAACGCGCGGCGCCATGGGGGCTTTCATAGGGCCCGCTTGAGACGCGCCGCGGAGTGTCCTGGCCACTTGGACCCTGCAACACCGGGGCAACCCCCAAGCAACGAGACATCGGAACCCGTCTGCGTGTCCGGTCAAGTGCTCCCGGGTGTCCGTTACGCGGGTCCGCTGCCGTGCCACTCACCCCGTCGTCCAAATCGAACGGGACCACCACGACTGTTTCGTGAACACTCCGGAGTGCCTCGAGGCGGAGTCGACCTTGGCCGACGATGTGGAAGCAAATGCTGATGGGGGAGTCGCCACACACGGATTGTCCCCACACCCAATGACAGCCAACGGGTCTGCCGCGCGCGGAGGTGACAGGTTGGTCAGGCGGCGGTAGCCGTCTGTGGGTCATGACCGTTTCGTACTCGTCGGGGTCAAGCGTCCGAGCGCTGCTCGCTTGCGGCGGCGGTGGAAGGTGCGTTCGATCCAGGTGATGATCTCGAGGCGGAGTTCGGTGGTCGTCGCTCCGGGTTTCCGGCCCTCGTCGCGGGCGGCCTGGGCGAGCCAGTCCCGAGACAGGACTCGGTGATCCCGAAGTCCGCCGCGACGTCCTTGATCCGGACGCCGGACTCGCGGTTCAACGCCACTTGCACGACGTCGTCGCGGAACTCCTTCGGATAGGGCTTGGGCATGGTGACCATCCTT
>CAYUOL010000256.1:0-7301 GCA_964446345.1 uncultured Iamiaceae bacterium
CGGCGCACGCGAGGAGCACCGAGGGCTTCGACGCGTCGGCGGGCACGGGGAACGCCTCGACCAACGCCTCGCCGACCGATCGGGGCGGCACGAGATCGGCGACGATGCCGCGGGCGCGGAGGGCGTCGGCCGTGCCCGGGCCGATCGCGGCGACCCGGACGTCGCCGAGCGCGCGGGCGTCGTGCAGGCAGGCGAGGAAGCGCTCGGCGCCGTTGGTCGACGTGAGCACGACCCACGCGTGCCGGCGCACGTGGGCGGCGGCCTCGCGCAGCGCGGCGCCGCCGTCGTCGGGATCCGTGATCTCGATCATCGGGAGCTCGATCGTCTCGGCGCCGCTCGCCTGCAACGCCTCGACCAGCGTCGACGCCTGGGCCCGTGCGCGCGTCACCACGACGCGCTGGCCGAACAGCGGGCGCTCCTCGAACCAGCCGAGGTCCATCGCCGCGACCTTGCCGATCACGATGACCGAGGGCGAGGCCAGCTCGTCGACGTGGTCGAGCACGGCACCGAGGGTCGTGCGCAGCGTGCGCTGCTCGGGCCGCGTGCCCCAGCGCACGACGGCGAGCGGGGTGCTCGCCGGGAGGCCGCCCCCGAGCAGCCGATCCACGATCTTCGGCAGCCGGGCGATGCCCATGAGGACCACGATGGTGCCCCCGAGCTTCGCCACGGTCCCCCAGTCGAGCTCGCCCCCCTTGTCCGGGTCCTCGTGGCCGGTGATGACCGTGAACAGCTCGGAGGAGTGGCGCATGGTCACGGGGATGCCGGCGTAGGCGGGGACGGCGATCGCCGACGAGATGCCGGGCACGATCTCGAAGGGCACCCCGGCGGCCTGCAGCGCCGACGCCTCCTCCCCGCCCCGCGCGAAGACGAAGGGATCGCCCCCTTTGAGGCGCACGACCACCTGTCCCGCCCTCCCCCGCTCGACGAGCAGCGCATCGATCTCGGCCTGGGGCATCGTGGGGTGACCGGGGAGCTTCCCCACGTTGATCCGCTCGGCGCCGGCAGGCGCGAGGTCGAGCAGGGACGCGACGGAGAGGCGGTCGTACACCACGACCTCCGCCCGCCCCAGCAGGTCGCGGCCACGGACGGTCAGCAGGCCAGGATCTCCGGGGCCAGCCCCGACCAGGTACACGGTCACGCGGTGATCCTACGGGCGCGGCGAGCGAGCCTTCACCGGGCGCCGCCCGTCGCGGTGGCGGCGGAGTGCCTGTGCGAGAATCCGCCCGTGCCCTCCGGTCGACCCGCAGCCGCGCCCCCCGCACCGGCGGTGGACGGGCGCGCCGCCCGCGCGGAGCGCACCCGCACCGCGATCGTCGATGCGCTGCTGAGCCTGCTCGAGGAGGGCGACCTGCAGCCGACCGCCAGCCGCATCGCCGAGCGGGCCGGCATCTCGCTGCGCCTCATCTACCACCACTTCGGGGACCTCGAGTCGCTGTTCCGCGCCGCGTCGGCGCGCGAGGCCCAGCGCCTGAGCGTGTTTGTCCAACCGATCGACGCCGCGGCGCCGCTCGACGAGCGCATCGACGCTCTGGTGGCCCAGCGCACGACGCTGCTCGAGATGGTGACGCCCGTGCGGCGCGCCGCGCTGCTGCAGGAACCGTTCTCCGAGGAGCTGCGCGCGGCCCGGGACGCGTTCCAGGAGATCGGCTGCGAGCAGGTGCGCACGCTGTTCGCCGCGGAGCTCGCGGCCCTGCCGGCGGCGCGCCGGGCGGCGGTGACCGACGCGATCGCGGCGACGACGCTGTGGGGCTTCTGGAACGACCTGCGCACGATGGGCCGCACGGCCGAAGCCGCCGGCGCGGTCGTGCGGGAGATCCTGCGCGGCCTGCTCCGCTCCTGACACCGGCCGGGCGCGACCGGGCGCGGGCATCGCGTCGGGCGAGAGATCGGGATCCGACCGACCCCTGCCCGGGTCCGACATCGCCCACAGGTGCACCGGTACGGTCCTCGCATGGTGTCGACGCCCACGACGATCTCGCTCGCGGAAGCGGCCGAGCGCCTCGGCGTCCACTACATGACCGCCTACCGATACGTGCGCACGGGGCGCCTCCAGGCCGTCAAGGACGGCGCCGAGTGGCAGGTCGAGGAGCAGGAGGTCGAGCGGGTCCGCACGCAGGGCGCGGCGCACCGAGCGCCCACCCGCACCCGCAACACGCGGGCGAACGAGTACCCACGACGCCTCGTCGACCGACTGATCACGGGGGACGAGACGGGCTCGTGGACCGTCATCGAGAGCGCGCTGGCCGCCGGCATGGAGCCCGACGAGGTCTACCTCGACCTGCTGCGACCGGCGCTGCACACCATCGGCGAGCGCTGGGCGACGGGCACGGTCACCGTCGCGCAGGAGCACCAGGCATCGGCCATCGTGTTGCGGCTCGTCGGGCGGTTGGGGCCTCGCTTCGTCCGCCGCGGCCGCAAGCGGGGCACCGTGCTCCTCGGGGCGCCCCCGGGTGACAACCACGGCCTGCCGTCCGCGCTCCTGACGGATCTCCTGCGCGGACGGGGCTTCGAGGTCATCGACCTCGGGGCGGACGTCCCGAGCGAGTCCTGGCAGAGCGCCGTCGCGGACCTGGCGCGCATCTCCGCGCTGGGGCTGTGCGCGACGACCTCGGGCAACGAGCACAACATCCGGGACACGATCCGCCAGATCCACGCCGTCACCACGGCGCCGGTCGTGCTGGGCGGCAAGGCGATCGCGACGGCGGCCGACGCCGCCGATCTCGGGGCCGACGCGTTCAGCGACTCGTTCGCACAGGCGGTCGACTGCCTCGAAGCGGCGGCGACCGCCCACCGCAGCGCGTAGCTGCGGTCGCAGCCCGCGGTTCGGGCTCGGGCTCGGGTTCGCGTCGCGTCGCGTCGGGCACAGGCGGGGGCGACGACGGTCGAGGACGCCGCCGCATCCACCGGCCGGGAAAGAAAATGGCGGCGAGAGGAAAGAAATGCGCGTGAACGGGAACGAACGGGCAGCGGGATCAGTTGTCGGGTGTGCAATTAGTGCTAAACCCTGCCGAGGTCGGGAAATGATGTGCCGTCGTCATCCCGATCCCGCCTCGGTGTCGTACTGCCACGACCGCCGTCGTCCGTCGACGTACCCCTGGAGCTCTGCGATGTCCGCACTCGATGCCCTCGACGCCCAGACGTTGTCCGCCCGCCAGCCGTGGATGGCCGAGGCCGCCTGCCATGGCCGCACCCCCCTCTTCTTCGGCATCGCCGGCGAGCGACCCGAGCGCCGGGTGCGACGCGAAGCCCGGGCCCGCAAGGTGTGCGCCTCGTGCCCCGTGATCGAACCGTGCCGCGAGATGGCCCGCACCAACGGCGAGAACGGGTTCTGGGGCGGCGAGTCCGAGGAGGAGCGCGCCGCCGCCGGCTGGGCACCCATCTCGATCAGCCGGCGCAGCGTGCAGGACGCCGCCGCCGGTCGCCTGCGCGCCGGCTGAGCGCCGCGTCGCCCGTCACTCGCCTCGCGCGGAACGACCCCAGTCGATCGCCGGCTTCTTGACCACCGGCGCCGCGCCTTCCGCCTCGAGCGCCGCGTCAGCCGCAGACGTCCGGTCGCCGTCCGGCTCGCCCTCCACCGCCCCGTCGGCCGACGGTGCCGCGGCCTCGCCGCCGTCGAGATCGAGGGTCAGCTCGGCGTCGGGATCGGCGTCCGCGTCGGCACCGGCTCCCGCGTCGGCCTTCGCCTCGGCGGCCGCTTCCACGCCGGCCCGCACGTCGTCTGGGTCCTCCCCCGCCGCCGCGCCGCCGTACACCGCCAGGAACTCGTCGCGCGCCGCGGCGTGATCGACGATCGGCTCGGGGTAGTCGCGGCCGATGCGGACCTTCACGACGGCCTGGAGGCTCTCGGGCATGAGCCACGGCGCGTGGATGAACTCGTTGGGCACAGGGGCCAGCTCGGGCACCCAGCGGCGGATGTAGGCACCGTCGGGGTCGTGCTTCTCGCTCTGGTTCACCGGGTTGAACACGCGGTGGTACGGCGCCGCATCGGTGCCGACGCCGGCGACCCACTGCCAGTTGCCGACGTTCTGCGACAGATCGGCATCGACCAGCAGGTGGCGGAAGTGCTTCTCGCCGATGCGCCAGTCGACCAGGAGGTCCTTCACCAGGAACGAACCCACGATCATCCGCACGCGGTTGTGCATCCACCCGGTCTCGCGCAGCTGCCGCATGCCGGCGTCCACGATCGGGTAGCCCGTGAACCCGCCCTTCCACGCCGAGATCTCGGCCGGCACGTTGCGCCAGGCGACGTCGGCGTACTTCGGGTTGAGGGGTTCGGCCGCCATCGTCGGGTGCTGGAGCAGCAGGTGCGCGTACCAGTCCCGCCACGCCAGCTGGCGCACGAACGCGGTCCGGGCCGGCGTGCTGTCGCCGGTCGCGAGCACGACGGCGCGCGGTGACAGCGTGCCGAAGCGCAGGTCCGCGGAGATCTGCGCGGTGCCGTCGACGGCGGGCGCGTCGCGGTCGTCCGGGTAGCGCTCGACGCGCTCGAGGAACGCCTCGAGCCGGCGGTGCGCCTCCTTCTCGCCTTCGAAGAACGGCGCGGGGCCGTCGAGGAAGGGCAACGGCTCACCCGGGTCGTCGTAGACGATGGCGTCGCCCGCCGTCGGCCACGGGTCCCAGTCGGTCTTCTTCCACACGTTGTAGAAGGCCGTGAACACCTTCGACAGCGTCTTCTTGCCGGTGAGCACCGAGCCCGGGGGGAGCACCAGCGAGCCGTACGGGGTCGTGGTGGCGATCCCGAGCTGCTCGGTGACGGCGTCGATGACCTTCGTGTCACGCCGCACCGCGTACGGCGACACGTCGGCGTTGAAGTACAGCCCGCCCGCCTGGAAGATCTTGGCGGCCTCGGGGACCAGCTGCGTCGGGTCGCCGAAGCGCACCAGCAACCGGCCCCCGGTGGCCTCGAAGAGGTCGTAGTCGAGCGCCTGCACGTTGGCGATGAGCTGGCGACGGCGGTACGGCCCGACCCGGTCGAGCGCCTTGGGATCGATGACGAAGAGCGGCACCACGGCCTTGCGCTCGGAGGTCGCCGCAGCCCACGCCGGGTTGTCGTCGAGACGGAGGTCTCGACGGAACCACATCAGGCCCACCTCTTCGGATCCGCTCATGGCGCCTGAGCGTACGAGCCGCTGTCGCGCCCTTCCACTCGTGCGAGGACACCGTCAGCGGATCAGCGCGGCCTCGTGGTCGGGGTGGCACCGCCGAGCGGCCCGGCCAGCGCGCCCTGCACCATCGGCGTGATGTCGACGACGTTGCCCGCCGGCACCACGATCGGTTCCGGCGCACCGAGATCGGAGTAGTCGGTCGTCACGACCGTCGGACCCGTTCCCATGGCGGTGCCGTCCTCGTTGCGAGCCTGGGAGAGATCGAGCGTGGTCTGCACGCGGCGGACCTCGCCCTGCTCGTCCACCCAGACGTCCATCGGGAGCACCGCCGTGTCCGCGTCGAGGCCGAGGTGGCCGAAGCCTTCGCGGAGGCGGGCCGACTCGGCCGGCCCGCTGGCCGCCGCGGCGGCGGCGAGGTTCACCGTGCCGCGGTAGTGCGTCGTCGCGACGCCGCGGAGCTCGACCTGCTCGACGACCACCGTGTCGCCGCCGATCCCGCGCAGGGCGTCGAGCAGGTCCGCCGGATCCGCGACCACGGCGCCACCGGCGACGCCGGTGCCCAACACGTCTGCCAGCGAGCCGGTCGCGGTGCCGTCCGGTGAGCGCAGCTGGGCCAGGTTCACCGACACCCACTCGGGGTGACCAGGCAGCGACCGCGTGAAGAGGTCGGCGCGCAGGTAGAGCTCGGAGCCGTCCTGGACCGTCTCGACGGTGCCCGCCGCGGCGCCGAGCCCGCCACCACCGCCGCCACCACCGCCGCCACCACCGCCGCCACTGGGGCCGGCGGCCCCGCCGCCCGCCGCCCCCAGCATCCCGGCGAGGTCGATCGTGGTGCGGAGCCGACCCGTCGAGCGGTCGTAGGCCCCTTCGACCTGCAAGGCGACGTCGGCACGCGCCGGCACCGAACCGGTGGCGGCGGGCGCACCCGTGGGGCCGCGGAGCTCGGTGGTCATGACGAAGCGACCGGTCGAGCGCGCCGCCGTGCGATCCGCCGCCTGGATGACCCGGGCATCGGCGGTCGGGGCCAGCTGGGTGCTGAACAGCAGGACCGCCGCGAGCACCGCCAGCGCCGGGGCCACCGCGAGGCCCCAGGCCCAGGGGGCGCGGGACGCCCGTTGCCGCTGGGCGATCGAGGCCGAGGCGGCGCGCTCGAGCCGATCGCCGAGCACGTCGAGGGCCATGATCTGGATGGGCGTCTCGTCGGGATCGGCCGCGGGCGGCGACCCGGGGTGGTCAAGCCGGTTGGGGCTCATGGCAAGGTTCCTTCGCGCTGGCATTCGTGTGGTCGTGCGGGAGGACGCCGGGGAGGGGCCCGGCAACTGCCGCGGTCGGGTGGTCCGAGGGGGCGCCGTCGGGTGCGACGCCGTGCAGATCGGGGGGCGCACCGTCGAGCGGCGCGGTGCCGTCCGTGGCGGCAGCCGGGGGGCGCTCGCGGATCGGCACGCGCCGCTGCGGCGTGTCCTGGTCGAGCAGCTCGAGGTGCGCCTCGATGCGGGCGAGCGCGCGGTGGACCTTCACCCTCGCGTTGTTGACGGTGCACCCCAGCAGCTCGGCCACCTCCGGGTACGGGCGCTCGTCGATGATGTGCAGCTCGAGGACCTCGCGGTCCGCCGGCCGGCACTGCTCGAGCGCCTCGAGCACCAGGGCGCGGAGGCGCTCCCCGTCCATCAGCTCCTCGATGCGGCCGTACGAGTCCGGGTCCGTCTCGGGCACCTGCATCCCGAGCCGCTGGGTGGCCCGGTGGTCGACGTCCTGGTGGCGGAGGTGCCGGAACAGGATCCGCTTCGCGATCCCGAACAGCCACGCCGCGGGGCTCTTGCCCATCCAGCGGAAGCGGGCCCGCTTCTCGAACGCGACTGCGAACGTCTCGGCGGTGAGCTCGAGCGCGAGATCCGGGTCGTGGACCCGTCGCTGGAAGTAGGCCAGCACGGCGGCCGACCACTGGTCGTAGAACGCGCGGAACGCCGCCGGGTCGTCGCGCGAGCGGAAGAGCAGCTCGGCCTCCGCTCGTGCCGTGGCTTCGGACACGGTTCTCCCCCGCGGGTGGTCACCCTTCATCACACGTGCATGCCGGACGAGAGTGTGCCATTACACCGCCGACGGCACCGCCGACGGCACCGTCGCCGACGCCGCGGACGACACCGGCGGCACCGACTGGCCTCCCGTGCGGCGGGCCCCGCCGCCGGACCGGTCAGG
>CAYUOL010000256.1:7401-9914 GCA_964446345.1 uncultured Iamiaceae bacterium
CCGGCGGCACCGACTGGCCTCCCGTGCGGCGGGCCCCGCCGCCGGACCGGTCAGGGCTGGAGCAACGTCGTCAACCGGCGACCGGCGATGCGCAGCCCGACGGTGCCCATCACCGCGAGGTACGCCACGTTGAGGACCATCGACCACTGGAGCTGCCCGAACACCAAGCCGCGCTCGAGGGCCACCCCCTGGTACAGCGGCGTCACCCGCACCACCCACTGCAACGCGGGTGGGTACTGCTCGAGGGGGAAGAACGTGGCCGAGAAGAGGAAGAGCGGCAGGATCACCACGTTGACGAGGTCGAAGTCGGTCCACGACCGCATGAAGGTGGCGGCGCCGAGACCGGCACCGCCGAACGCGTAGCTGACGAGCATCGACGCGGGCAGGCACAGCAGCGCCCACCACGACGACACGAGCCCGAGCACGACCATCGTCAGCAGGAAGGCCACCGCGTAGACCGCGGACCGCAAGAACGACCAGAGCACCTCGCCCGCGGCGATGTCCGCGGGACGCAGGGGCGTCGCCATGACCGCGTGGTACGACTTCACGTACTTGAAGCGCACGAAGAACGCGAACGTGCAGTCGAACACCGGCCCGAACATCGCGGACGTGGCGAGCAGGCCCGCGGCGACGAACGCCTTGTAGGGCACCGGGGTGCCGCTCGGTCCGGGGACGTCGCCCACGAGCGCGCCGACGCCGATGCCGATCGAGAGCAGGAAGAACAGCGGCTCCAGGAAGACCGACACGAACGTCAGGACGTTGCCGCGCGCGGCGACCACGTTGCGCTCGACCAGGCGCATCGGCGCGAGCAGCCGCGCCGAGGCGCCGGGGAGCACGCGGGTCCACGGGGGCGGCTCGGGCGCGACGGCGACCTCCGGCGCATCGGTCGGGCGCGTCGCGCCGCTGCGGCTCGGCCTCATGACGACAGCTGCGTCCGGAAGGTCGACGAGCCCCACATCCAGCCGACGGCGATGATGCCCAGCAGGTAGGCGATGTGCCCGACCACGAGCACCGGCGACTCGGCGACGCCGGTCATGGCGACCCGGCACAGCTCGACGCCGTGCCACAGCGGCGAGATCCATGCCAGCACCTGCAGGAAGGCGGGCAGCTGCGTGATCGGGAAGAACGTGCCCGAGAAGAGGAACAGCGGCAGCACGAAGATGCGCATCACGAGCGCGAACCGGGCGTCGGTCTCCTCGCCGCCGGCGAACGCCGTGACCAGCGCGGCGAACGACAGGCCGGTGAGCATGGCCGCGGGCACGGCGAGCACGGCGGCCGGTGAGCCCACCGCCCCCAGCACGGCGGCGACGATCACGAAGCTCGTGGCGGACAGGGCGACCCGGAGGCCGAGCCACGCGAGCGTGCCCCCGTACACGTCGACGGCCCGGATCGGGGTCGCGACCATCGCGTGGTAGAAGCGCATCCAGCGCATGCCGGTCATGACCGGCCACAGCGAGTCGGCCACCGCGAACTGCATGACGGTGGCGGCGAGGATGCCCGGGGCGACGAACTGGAGGTAGGGAACGCCGCCGACGTCGCCCGAGCGGGCGTCGACGAGGCCGCCGAGGCCGATCCCGAGCGCGGCCAGGTAGAGCACCGGCCCGACGAAGTTCGAGAAGGCGCTGGCCTTCCACAGCCGCCGGTAGATGAGGGCTTCGCGCTCGACGACCCGCGCCACCGAGCGGGGGTGCGGCACGCGCGGTCCGAGCGGGCGCGACCTCGCGCGCCCCGCGCCCGCTGCTCGTGGCGCGGCCGCCGGCGGGAGCATGCGCTCGCTCATTCGTCCAACGTCCGGCCGGTGAGGAGCAGGAAGACGTCCTCGAGCGTCGAGCGCCGCACGAGGACCGACGCCGGCCGATGCCCATCGTCGAGGAACGTGGCGACGAGGGAGTCACCGTCGTCGGTGTAGACGAGCACGCGCTCGGCCACGTCCTCCACCTGCTGGCCCGTGGCGCGGGCGCGCCCGACGGCGCGGGCGCGCTCGTCGGCGTCGGGGAACCGCATCTCGACCACCTCGCGGGTCGCGTGCCGCGCGATCAGGTCCCGGGGCGAGCCCTCGTCCACGATCCGCGCCTCGTCCATGATCACGAGCCGGTCGCACAGCTGCTCGGCCTCGTCCATGTAGTGCGTCGTGAGCACGATGGTGACGCCGTCCTGCTTCAGGCGGTAGAGGCGGTCCCACACGAGGTGACGGGCCTGGGGATCGAGCCCGGTGGTGGGCTCGTCGAGCAGCAGCAGCTCGGGCCGGTTCACGAGCGCCCGCGCGATCGTGAGGCGCCGCTTCATCCCGCCGGACAACGGCTCGACCTTGTCGTGCATGCGCTCGGTCAGCTGCACGAAGTCGAGCAGCTCGGCCGCCCGCTGCTTGAGCTCGCCGCGCGGGAGCCCGAAGTAGCGCCCGTAGACGATGAGGTTGTCGAGCACGTCGATCTCGAGGTCGAGCGTGTCCTCTTGGGGGACCACCCCCAGCCGCGCCCGGATCTGCGGCCCGTCGTGCTCCGGATCGAGGCCCA
>CAYUOL010000257.1:0-9888 GCA_964446345.1 uncultured Iamiaceae bacterium
TCGGCGGTCAGGGCGGTGCTCCTGGCGCGTGGTCCCCGGGGGCCGACGTCGCGGTTGGCCCGGCGGACGCGACGGCCGTGCGCGACCCGTTCGCGCCGCGCCGCGCCGCCGCACCCTCCGACCCCTACGCGGCCCCGGCTGCGTCTCGGCCACCGCCGCCCCCGCCGCGACCGGCGGACCCGTGGGCGCCCGTGGCCTCGCCACCCACGGCACCGGACTGACCGGCGCGGCGCAAAGATCGTTCCCGCCCTCGCGGCATCCGAGGACCGCGTCTGCGGCGTCGGCGGTAGGCGGGCGTCGGGCGCGTGCAGGCTTCCGGCGGGGTGCCGCGTACCCTGAGCGGATGGCCGCGTACCTGGATCACGCTGCCTCGACGCCGCTTCGACCCGAGGCGCTCGAGGCCATGCTGCCCCACCTGCGCGACCAGTACGCCAACCCGTCCGGCGCGCACACGATGGCGCGGGCCGCGCGCAAAGCGATCGACGAGGCGCGCGACACCATGGCCGACCTCCTCGGCTTCGAGCCGCGCGAGGTGGTCTTCACCGGCGGCGGCACCGAAGCCGACAACCTCGCCGTGCTCGGCCGCCACGACCGCGCCGGGGGCGTGGTGGTCGCCTCGGCCGTCGAGCACCACGCGGTGCTCGATCCCGCCGTCTCCCGAGGTGGCCGGCTCGTGGCTGTCGACGCGCGCGGCGTCCTCGACCTCGACGCGCTCGCGGCGGCACTCGACGCGGTCACCGACGAAGGCGAGCACCCCACGCTCGTCTCGGTGATGCTCGCCAACAACGAGGTCGGGACCGTCCAACCGTTGGGGGAGGTGGTCCAGCTCGTGCGCGAGCGGGCGCCGGCGGCGCTGGTGCACACCGACGCGGTGCAGGGCTTCGCGTGGCTCGACGTCCCGGCCGCCACGGCCGCCGTCGATCTGGTGTCGATCAGCGCCCACAAGTTCGGCGGCCCGAAGGGCGCGGGCGTGCTGGCGATCCGCGAGGGCGCCGCGGGCGGCGTGGCCCCACGCTCGCTCGGCGGCGGGCAGGAGCGCGAGCGCCGCAGCGGCACGCAGGACGTCGCCGCCATCGTCGGCATGGCCGCGGCGGCGCGGCTCGCGGCCACCGAGCGCCCGGCGACCGTCGAGCGGGTCGGCAAGCTGCGCGATCGGCTGGTCGAATCCCTCTTGGCCTCGGTGCCGGACATGATCGAGACAGGGGTCGGCGCCGACGGTGACCGATCCCACAAGGTCGCGGGGACGGCGCACGTCTGCTTCGCCGGGATCGAGAGCGAGTCCCTGCTGTTCCTGCTCGAGAAGGCGGAGGTGTTCGCGTCCGCGGCGTCCTCGTGCGCGAGCGGCGCCCAGGAGCCGTCGCACGTGCTCGCGGCGATGGGCGTCCCGCGCGACCTCGCGCTCGGGTCGCTCCGCCTCTCGCTCGGCGCGACGTCGAGCGCGGCAGACGTCGATGCCGCGCTCGAGGCGATCCCTCCCGCGGTCGAGCGGCTGCGGCGGTTCTCGTGAGCGCTGCCGGTCGCGGCCGCCCGGTGCTGGTCGCGCTCTCGGGCGGGGTCGACTCGTCGGTGGCCGCGGCGCGCCTGGTCGAGCAGGGCTACGACGTCACCGGCGTGACGATGAAGCTGTGGGGTGGCGACAGCGACTCGGGCTGCTGCTCGGTGTCAGACGTCGACGACGCGCGGCGGGTGGCCCAGCAGCTCGACATCGCGTTCCACGTCTTCAACTTCGGGGAGGACTTCGACGCGCACGTCGTCGCGCCCTACGTCGACGCGCACGCCGAGGGCATCACCCCGAACCCGTGCATCGAGTGCAACCGCCACCTGAAGTTCGACCGCCTGCTGCACCGCGCGGAGATGCTCGGGTTCGACCTCGTGGCCACGGGGCACCACGCCCGGATCGTCGAGCGCGCCGACGGCACGCGGCGCCTGGCGCGCGGCGCGGACGCCGCCAAGGACCAGTCCTACGTGCTCTACATGCTGGGCCAGCAGCAGCTCGCCCGGGTGGTGCTGCCGGTGGGTGACCTGACCAAGGCCGAGGTGCGGCTCGAAGCGGAGCGCCTCGGTTTGCGCACAGCCGCCAAGCCCGACAGCCAGGACGTCTGCTTCATCACGTCGACCGGCGGGCGCACGACCTTCCTCGGCGACCGGATCCCGCTCAAGCCCGGGCGCGTCGTCGACGTCGACGGCACCGAGGTCGGCTCCGTCGACGCGGTGCAGCTCGTCACGGTCGGGCAGCGGCGCGGCCTCGCTCCGGGCCGCGACGGCCGCCCGCGCTACGCCCTCGACGTCGACGTCGAGACCGCCACCGTGACCATCGGCCCGGCGGAAGACCTGCTGCGCGACGAGCTCGACCTGATCACGGTCGTGTGGGCGGACGCGCCGGTCGAGGGCCTCGTGCTGGTGCAGTGCAGCGCGCACGGCGCGCCCGTGCCCGCCACGATCACGAGCACGGGGGAGGGTGCGGTGCACGTGCACCTGGCGGCGGCGCAGCGCCGCGTCGCGCCCGGGCAGAGCGTCGTGCTCTACGACGGTGACGAGGTGCTCGGCGGGGGCATCGTCGCCCGCTGATCGCCGGTGGCGTCAGGCCGGGAGGCGTCGCCCCCGCGCTTCGCGCAGCACGGCGCCGGGCCGGGTCGGGGTGCAGAGGAACGACGTGACCTCGACCGATTCGAGGGTCGGGCGCTGACCGGGGCGCGTGCGGCGCGGGATCGGGGCCACCTCGACGGGATCGTTCAGGTCGACCTGCAGCGCCAGCCCGAACGACCCGGCGGTGAAGTCGGTGGCCGTGGTGTCGGCCGGCGCCGGGCCCATCGCCGCCACCATCCGGCGAGGGATCATCATCGGGTCGGCGATCGTCATCTGGTCGTGCAGCACGAAGCCGGCGGGCACGAACACGATCCACCGCTCGGACAGGCCGTGCAGCGCGCGGGCGGCGACGAACGCGGCCGGCCAGCCGAGCGCGAGCGCGACGGCGCCGAGGATCCAGGACGACGACGCGAGCAGGAGGGGCCCCGCCGCGACGCCCAGCACGCTGACGGCCCACGCGAGCTCGAGCGGGCCCACCATGAGCCCGGCGGGGGCTCGCAGCGGCATGCGGCGCTCGTCCCCGTACGCGGAGCCGTTGACCATCAGGTCGCCGGTGAAGGGCGCCAGCGCCACGATCGTGACGATCGCCGCGGCGGCCAGCGCCACCACGTTCGCGACGCCGAACGCCGGGGTCGCGACGGCCGACCACAGGGCCGCGACGATGGACGCCGGCATGATGATCCGCACCACGGTGAGCGAGACCGTCCGCGGCACCAGCGCGGCGCCCAGCGCCACCGCCCAGGCGAGCCACAGGCCGATCGAGGCGACCAGCTGCACGGAGCGGCTGCGCGGATCGAGCGCGTCCGCGAACGCCGGGCCGGCGACGAACGGCACCACCGCCCACAGCAGGGCGAGCGCGAAGCGCGCGAGCACAGCGCGCACATCGGGCCGGGGCGGGGCGACCGCCGGGGCGGCGGGGCCCGGAGCCGGGGCGGGCGGCGGGGTGTCGGGGGCAGGGCCGCCCGTGGAGTTGGTCATGGCGCCATGAGATTTGCGCACGCGCGGCAGCGCTCGCTATTCCTTGGGGCTGACGCACGTCGAAGGGCTCTGGGAACGGCCCTGAGGGGGAACCGATGGATCGCAACGTTGGCGGGGCCTCGACGGCTGCTGACGACCGCGCGGTCGCTCTGCCCGTCGGCCTGGCCACCTCCATCGGCAGCCTCCCGCACTACGACCCCAGCGAGGCGGTCGACTTCATCCTCCACATGCAGCCGCGCCTGCCGGCGGCACCGACGCTGCCCGCCCGGTCGCGCCGCGAGGGCATGATCAACCAGGCCGCCCACGGCGTCGCCGGCATCACCGTGACCGACCTGGGCACGCTCGAGATCGATCGCCGCGCGCTCGATCCGGAGGCGCCGTTGACCGACCCCGGCTTCTCGTCGGACGCCTTCGTCGGCCTGCGGGCGTTCGTCAACGGCCTCGACAACCGGCGCGGCCCGATCAAGGTGTCGCTCACCGGTCCGGTCACCTTCGGCATGGCCCTGATCCAGGCCGGCGTCGAACCGGAGCTCGCGTTCCGGGTGTCCGACGCCGCAGTCCGGCAGCGGGCGCGGGCCCTCGTGCAGCACGTCGCGCAGCGGGTGCCGCAGAGCCAGCTCGTCGCGTTCCTCGACGAGCCGTCGATGGGCGGGGCGATGCACCCCGAGTTCCCCTTGCTGCCCCTCGACGCGGTGGATCTCGTGTCGGGATCCCTGGCCGCGCTCGAGCCCTTGTCGATAACCGGTCTGCACTGCTGCGGCACGGCGGACTGGCGCTTGCTCATGCAGGCCGGCCCGCAGATCCTCTCGCTCCCGACCGACGGCGGCATCGAGCAGGCCGCGGGCGCGTTCGCCGGCTTCCTCGATCGCGGGGGTTGGGTGGCGTGGGGCGCGGTGCCGACCGACCGGCCGATCGGCACGACGGTCGAGCGGTTGTGGCGCATGCTGCAGATGCTGTGGTGCACGCTCGTCACCGAGGGCGGGTGCGACCCGATCCGCCTGCGCACCCAGGCGATGATCACGCCGGCGTGCGGGATGTGGCGCCACGGCATCAGCCAGGCCCAGCAGGTGCTGCAGTTCACCAACCGGCTCGCCGAGCGCCTGCACGACCAGGCCATCGGTGTGCGCCTCACCGTCGGCGCCTGATGGTCGGCGCCTGACCGGCGGCCCGCGGCCGGTGCCCGCCGACCGGCGCCCTTGTGCGCCGGCTCCTCCTGTGGGTCGAGCGTCGACCCGAGGTCGTCGCGGCCCGTAGAGTCCCGCACACCGATCGGGCAGCACGAGCACGGGAGCGCGACATGGGGACGTTCGAGGGACGGTTCGAGGGCAAGGTGGCCGTGGTGACGGGCTCGTCGAGCGGCATCGGCGAGGAGACCGCCCGGCGCCTCGCCGCCGAGGGGGCACGCGTCGTGGTGAACTCGGCCCGCTCGGTCGAGGCCGGGCAGGCGGTGGCCGGCGCGATCGAGGACGCCGGGGGTGCCGCCACGTACGTGCAGGGCGACATCTCGGACCGCGAGCAGCGGGCCCGCCTGATCGACGAGGCCGTCGCCGCGTACGGTCGCCTCGA
Source organism: uncultured Iamiaceae bacterium (assembly GCA_964446345.1). Taxonomy (GTDB): domain Bacteria; phylum Actinomycetota; class Acidimicrobiia; order Acidimicrobiales; family Acidimicrobilacustridaceae; genus CAYUOL01. The sequence continues at coordinate 5,131 of CAYUOL010000257.1, forward strand.
CGTGCTGGTGAACAACGCGGGCGTCACCGAGGTCATCCCGCACCCCGACCTCGAGGCGGTCACCGAGGACATCTTCCGGCGCATCTACGAGGTCAACGTCCTCGGCACCTTCGAGCTCACCAAGCTCGCGCTGCCGCACCTGAAGGCGAGCGGTTCGGGCGCCGTCGTGAACGTGTCGTCGATCGCCGGCCTGCGCCAGGTGGGTTCGTCGATCCCGTACGCCGTGTCGAAGGCCGCGCTCAACCACCTCACCGAGCTGCTGGCCAACGTGGTGGCGCCCGAGGTGCGCGTGAACGCGGTGGCGCCCGGCCTGATCAAGACGCCGTGGACCGAGGACTGGGGACCCATGCACGAGGCGATGGAGTCGATGGCCCCGCTGCAGCGCTCGGGCGAGCCGGCCGACGTCGCGGCGGCGATCCTCGACCTCGCGGCGGCGCCGTGGCTCACCGGGCAGGTGCTGGTGGTCGACGGCGGGTTCACGCTGCGTCACTGACCGTCGGGTGCGGGCTCGGCGTGTCACACCCCGTCGGTAGTCTCTCCTCCGTGCCCGCTGCGAAGAAGCCCCGCCCCGCCGCCGACGTGCCCGATGCGTCGTCGGGTGCCACGCCGCAGGCCATCGACGAGCTCGATCCCGCCGGCCGCATCGACGAGCTGCGGGCCACGATCCGCTACCACAACCAGCGCTACTACGAGCAAGACGCGCCCGAGATCCCCGACGCCGAGTGGGATCGGCTCATGCACGAGCTCAAGGCGCTCGAAGAGCTGCACCCCGATCTGCTCACCCCCGACTCGCCCTCGCAGGTCATCGGCGGCGCCACCAGCACGCAGTTCGCCGAGGTCGTCCACCGCGTGCCGATGATGTCGCTCGACAACGCGATGGACGAGAACGAGCTGCGCGCCTGGGGCGAGCGCACGGGGCGCGCACTGGCGAAGGTCGGCGTCGACGCCGAGACGGCGGCCGGCGTCGGCTTCGTGTGCGAGCTCAAGATCGATGGGCTGGCCGTGTCGCTGCGCTACGAGAGGGGCCGCTTCGTGCAGGGGGCGACCCGGGGTGACGGGCGCAAGGGCGAGGACGTCACCGCGAACCTCCGCACCATCGCCGCCATCCCCGAGGTGCTGCAGCCCGCGGGCACCGGCACGGTCGTGCCCGATGTGATCGAGGTGCGGGGCGAGGTCTACATGCCGATCGCCGAGTTCGAGGCGCTCAACGCCGCCCAGGCCGCGGCGGGCGAGCGGCTCTACGTCAACCCTCGCAACACCGCCGCCGGCTCCTTGCGCCAGAAGGACCCGTCGATCACCGCCAGCCGAAACATGGCGTTCTGGTGCTACCAGCTCGGCGAGATCGTGATGCCCGACGGGGCGCCCGTGCCCTACGCGAGCCACCACGAGTCGCTCGAGCTGCTCGCCGCGCTCGGGTTCGCGGTCAACCCCGAGGTCACGCGCGTCACCTCGCTCGACGAGGTCTACCGCGTGTGCCAGCACTGGCAGGAGCACCGCCACGACCTCGACTACGAGATCGACGGGGTCGTGGTGAAGCTCGACGACCTGGCGCTGCGCGAGCAGCTCGGCGTCACCTCGAAGGCGCCTCGCTGGGCCATCGCCTTCAAGTTCCCACCCGAAGAGCGCACGACCAAGCTCCTCGACATCAAGGTTTCGGTCGGCCGCACGGGCCGGGCCACGCCGTTCGGCCAGCTCGAGCCGGTGTTCGTCGGCGGCTCGACCGTCGGGGTGGCGACCCTGCACAACCAGGACCAGGTGAAGCTCAAAGACGTGCGCCCCGGCGACACCGTGATCGTGCGCAAGGCCGGCGACGTCATCCCCGAGATCGTGGGTCCCGTGCTCAGCGAGCGGCCCGAGGGGCTGCCCGAGTGGGAGTTCCCGAAGGACTGCCCGGTCTGCGGCACGGCGCTGGTGCGCCCCGAGGGCAACGCCGATCACCGCTGCCCGAACCTGCGGTGCCCGGCCCGGGTGGCGGGCTCGATCGAGCACTTCGCGTCCCGTGGCGCGCTCGACATCGAGGGGTTCGGCGAGAGCAGCGTCCGCCTGTTCCAGTCGATGGGCATGCTCCACGACGTCAGCGACATCTACCACCTCGACTACGAGCGCCTCCGCGGCGTCGAGGGCTTCGGCGACATCTCCATCCGCAACCTGCAGAACGCCATCGAGGCGTCGAAGCAGCGCCCCCTCGCCAACCTGCTCGTCGGCCTCAACATCCGTCACCTCGCCGGTGCCGGGTCCGAGGCGCTGGCGGGGCACTTCGGCCACCTCGACAAGATCATGGACGCACCGCTCGACGACCTCCTGGCGGTCGAGGGGGTGGGGCGCATCATCGCGGAGAGCGTGCGCGCGTGGTTCGACGACGCCGACAACCGCGCCCTGGTCGAGCGCCTGCGAGCGGCGGGCGTCAACTTCGTCGGCCCCGAGGCGTCGGGCAAGCCCCAGACCCTCGCCGGCAGGTCCGTCGTGGTCACGGGCACGCTCGAGAAGTACAACCGCGACGAGATCGAAGCGGTCATCAAGGCGCACGGCGGCAAGTCGCCGGGCAGCGTCTCGAAGAAGACCACCGCGGTGGTCGTGGGCGAAGGGCCCGGGGCATCCAAGCTCACGAAGGCGCAAGACCTCGGGGTCCCCATCCTCGACGAGGCGCAGTTCGACCACCTGCTCGCAACGGGGGAGCTGCCCGCATGATCGAGGCCGTGGTGTACGACTTCGGTGGGGTGTTCATGCCGTCGCCCTTCGAGGCGATCCGGCGCACCGCCGAAGACCGCGGCATCGAGTTCGAAGAGCTGCTCGCCATCGTGTTCGGCTCGTACGACGAGGACACCGACCACCCGTGGCACCAGGTCGAGCGCGGCGAGCTGGCGCTGCAGGTCGCTCGCGAGCAGATCACGATCCTGGGTGCCGAGCGGGGGCACGACCTCGACCTCTACGACGTGCTGAAGAGCATGGGAGGCGGCGGCGTCGTCGAGGAGATGGTCGACAACGTCCGCCGCGTCCGCGCCGCCGGCCGCAAGACCGCGGTCCTCACGAACAACCTGCGCGAGGTCCGCGACTTCTGGCGGGCGATGATCCCGCTCGACGAGCTGTTCGACGTGGTCGTCGATTCGCACGAGGTGGGCATGCGCAAGCCGAACCCCGCGATCTACCTCCACACCCTCGAGCTGCTCGGCGGCATCGCCCCCGAGCGCGCCGCGTTCCTCGACGACTTCGCCGGCAACGTGGCCGCAGCCGAGGCGCTGGGCATGATCGGGATCCTCGTCGAGGTCGACCCCACCGCCGCGATCGCCCGGGTCGACGACCTGCTCACCCAGGCGTGACCCGGTTGTGGCGCCCGGCGCGGCGGAGGTCTCAGAAGGCCGTGAAGCACCAGTTCTTGGTGAACGAGCTCTCCGGGCCCGTCGCCACCTGCCAGTAGGTGAACTTCACACAGTTCTGGCCGGCGGGGAAGTACTCGAGCGCCTTGTCCTTGCCGGGTTGGAACGTCAGCAGGCCCTGCTCGGGCACCTTGATCACCTGGTTGTCGGGGATCTCGCGCTGGTCGATCGTGAACTTGCCCGTCCACCCGGTCAGCAGGTCGACGGTGATCTGCCCGTTCTGCAGGGTCTTGTCGCCGTCCTTCGGGTTGATCGACTCGATCACGCCGGCGAGGGGCTGGGACGAGTCACCCGGCGCCTTCACGAAGTACAGGACGGAGGCGGCGACGATCCCGAGCAGCAGGGCGCCGATGACGATCTTGATGGAGGTTGGCATGGCCCGCTCATTCTGCCTGACGACCTCGCCGTTTCCGGCATCGACGCCGGCTCTCGGCGCCTTCGGGCACCTCCCGGTGCTTCTCGGTCGATGCCGGGTCGTCTCGTCGTCCGCGAGGGTTCGAGCGCCGGTCCGAGCCTCTCCGGTGGCGCCAACCGCGGATCGACGACCACTAGCCTTGCGTGGTGGCTTCATCCCGTGTGATCGACCGGGTTGGTCAGGTGCTGAGTGGCCGCTACCGCTTGTTGGCGCCGATCGGCACCGGCGCCTCTGCCTCCGTGTACCTCGCGGACGACGTCGTGCTGCGCCGGCGCGTGGCGGTGAAGGTGCTGCACGCGGCGCTGGCCCAGGACGAGGCCTTCCTCCGCCGGTTCCGCGCCGAGGCGCGCGCGGCCGCGGCCCTGAACCACCCGAACATCATGGCGGTGTACGACTGGGGTCAAGACCCCGAGGTGCCGTACCTCATCACTGAGTTCCTCGCCGGGGGCAGCGTCCGCGGGTTGCTCGACGCCGGCACGCGCCTGGAGCCGGCGCAGGCCCTGCTGATGGGCCTCGAAGCGGCCCGGGGCCTCGAGTACGCGCACCGGCGCGGCTTCGTCCACCGCGACATCAAGCCGGCGAACCTGCTCTTCGACGAGGACGCCCGCCTGCGCATCGCCGACTTCGGTCTCGCGCGCGCCCTGGCCGAGGCGACGTGGACCGAGCCGGCCGGCGCCGTGCTCGGCACCGCGCGCTACGCGTCGCCCGAGCAGGCCAAGGGCGAGTCGCTCGACGGCAAGAGCGACGTGTACTCACTGGCGCTCGTCATCGTCGAGGCGATGACCGGGGCGGTGCCCTTCGCCGCCGACACGACCATCGGCACGCTCATGGCGCGCATCGACCGGCCGCTGCCGGTGCCCGACGCCTGCGGCCCCATCGCCGGCCCGTTGCGCTGGGCGGGCAACCCGGACCCGACGAAGCGGCCCGACGCCGCCGAGCTCGGCGCGGCGCTGATGGGCGCCGCATCCT
>CAYUOL010000258.1:0-9849 GCA_964446345.1 uncultured Iamiaceae bacterium
CCGACCGTGGTGCCGGCGCACACGCGTCCGGCGAGGTCGAGCATGCGCGGGCCGAGCGCCGCCAGCAGCACCGGGCAGGGATCCGCGTCGATCGTCAGCCACCCGTTCGCCCGGATCTGGGACCCGTGCACCTGGGCCTTCTCGCCGTGCAACAGGGGCAGCAGCGCCGTGAGGTACTCGATGGTGCGCGTGAACGGCGATCCGTAGCGCTCGCCGTAGAAGCCCTCGACGACCAGTTCGTGCGACGGCCCGAGCCCGAGGGTGAACCGGCCGTCCAACGCGTCCTGCGCGGTGCGCGCTTGCGCGGCGAGGGCGAGCGGGTGGCGGCCGGCCATCGGCACGATCGAGGTGCCGACCTCCCCCAAGGTCGGGACGTCGCCGGCGATCGCGGCGAGGGCCACGATCGGGTCGACGCCGAAGATCTGCGACACCCAGAAGCTGTCGAAGCCGGACGCGGCAGCCCAGACCGCTTCCGCGCGGACCTCGCGGACGCTGCGCATCTCGGTCCCCACGCCGAAGCCGACCGGCACCCCCAGCTCGTTCGCCATGGGCCGGACCCTATCCGGGAGGGTTCGGCCGGCCGCCGCTACTGGAAGTAGCCGATGCAGTCGACGACGAGATCGGCGCCACCGGCGCCCTGGCAGCGCGCCCTGAACTTGGCCGCCCCGTCGACGGCGACGACGGCGAGGTTGGCGATCGTCGAACCCGGCGAGCCCCAGCTGAGCGAGGAGTTCTGCGGCCACGCGATGCCGTTCTTGAAGAAGGCGAAGAAGCCGCCGGGGTTCGTGTTCGTGGCCGTGCAGTTGAGCAGCACCGCCGTCGCGCCCGCGGGGACGCCGGAGCCGAGCGTCGCGTCGATCGTGCGCTCCTCCGCGTTGGCGAAGATGCCCTTCTGCACCGTCGCCGGGTTGGTGCCGGCGCGGCTGTCGTAGATCCGCTTGGTCGCCGGGAGCACGACGAGCGCACCCGCGGTGGTCGGGCCGCTGATCCGCCGCCAGGTACCGGGCGAACCGGGGGCCACGCAGACCCACATGTCCTGGGCGTTGTCGAAGACGATCTCGCCCGCCGTCCGCGCCTGCGTGCTGCCCAGGGGCGACGGGGGTCCGCCCGCCAGCTTGAGCTGCGCCTTCGGGGACAACCCGACGAGGCCGAGGCCCCCGACGCCGAACACGCCGATGCCCTGTGCCAGGTTGGAGCCGTAGACCCCCATGCCGTCGGGGCTCATCGACAGGCCGAACGTGCCCTTGGCCTCACCGGTCGTCGCGCTGTTGAAGCCCTTCACACCGAACCCGTCCGGGCTGTACGCGAGCCCGGCCGTGCCCGTCGTCTCCCCGGTGACCGACGGCGCTTCGCCGACGACGCCCGACCCCTGATCGCTGATCGCCACCCCGTAGGTGCCGACGGACTTGCCCGTCAGCGACTGCGCGTTGCCCTTGACGCCGTAGCCGTCGGGGCTGTTCGTGAGGCCCCCCACCCCGGTGTTCTCACCGGTGCGGGAGTTCGACGTGCCGACGACGGCGGTCGCGGTGGCGCCGCCGGTGATCCCCTGAACGCCAGCGCTCGTACCGCTGGTGCCAAGGACCCCGACCGCTGAGTTGCTCGACCCGAGGACGCCGTTCCCCGTCTTGCTGCTCCCATAGACGCCGGAGCCCGGGTCGCAGTTCCCCCACACGCCGATGTGTGACTTGCTGTTGCCCCAGATGCCGGCGTTCGAGTCGCTGCTCCCCACGACGCCGATGCCCGCCACGGTGCTGCCCGACACCCCGAATGCGGTGCTGTTGTCGGGGACGGTCGTTCCCACCACCGCAGGGTTTCCGGTGAACACACCCTGTGCCGCCGCCGCCGGCGTCGCTGTGGCGACGCTCAGCACGCTGCCGGCCACGGCAGCCCCTGCGGCGACGGCCGCGCCTCTGGTCATCAGCTGGCGCCGGCTGGTCGGCGTCGATGCGGACACGATGTGGAGGGACCTGGCCGGCGGATCGACGATCTCCGCACGCGCCTCGGAGGTCGGGAGCGGTCCCGCACCCTCGAGTCGTTCGAGCCGCTGCTGGAGCTCCTCGATCATCGCCGCCTGCGCGGCCACGACCATCCGCAGGTCGTGCACCGGGTCGTCCGCCCCACCTGTCCGGTCCGCTCCGGTACCGCCCCGCCCACCTTCGATCGACGTCCCCATGGATCTCCCCTGCCCCTCGTCCGTTGGGTCCCCGAGCAGCTCGGGGTGCTGGGCTCCGACGGTCATCGCCCAATCGCCGCCGCGCCCTCTGACAACTGTAGGACAGGGGCGCCGATCGGGCGCCGCGACGTCAGGCCGGCTCGCCGATCGCCTTCGTCTCGAGGTACTCCTCGAAGCCGGCGCGGCCCATCTCGCGACCGATCCCGCTCTGCTTGTAGCCGCCGAAGGGGACGTCGGGGCCGTACCAGAGACCGCCGTTCAGCGAGACGGTCCCGGTGCGCAAGCGCGCGGCGACGTCGCGGGCATGGTCGACCGAGGCGCTGAACACGGCGCCCGACAAGCCGTACGCGGAGTCGTTCGCGAGGGCGACGGCGTGGTCCTCGTCGTCGTAGGCCTGCACCACCAGGACCGGGCCAAAGATCTCCTCCTGCGCCACCGACGCATCCGGCGCCACGTCGGTGAGCACCGTCGGCTCCACGTAGAAGCCGACCGGCAGGTGGGCCGGCGCGCCACCGCCCAGCGCCACGGTGGCGCCCTCGGCCACGCCCCGCTCGATGTGTCCGAGCACGCGCTCGCGCTGGCGCGCGCTGATGAGCGGACCCATCAGGTGGCTCGGGTCCGTGGGGTCGCCGTAGCCGAACGCGCCCATGGTCGAGACGAGCACCTCGACGCCCTCGTCGTGCTTGGCGCGGGGCAGCAGCAGCCGCGTCGTGATGGCGCACCCCTGACCGGCGTGGGTCATGATCTGGATCGCGGTCGACGCCGCCGCCTCGGCGACGTCGGCGTCGTCGAGGGCGATGGCGGCGGACTTGCCACCGAGCTCGAGGAAGACCTTCTTGAGGTTGCCGGCGGCGGCCATCATCACCTGCCGTCCCGTGGCGGTCGAGCCCGTGAACGTGACGAGGTCCACGCGGGGATCCTCGGCCAGCCGCTGGCCGACCTCGTGCCCCGAGGACGTGATGACGTTGACGACGCCGGCCGGGATGTCGGTCTCCTCGGCGATGAGGCGCCCGAGCAACAGCGCCGTCCACGGTGTGTCGGGCGCCGGCTTCAGCACGACGGTGTTGCCGGCGGCGAGGGCGGGCGCGACCTTCGCCAGGTTGATCTGCACCGGGAAGTTCCACGGGGTGATCGCACCGACGACACCGACGGCTTCGCGACGGACGAACCGGTGGGAGCGGATGCCGAACGGCTTGGCGACCCCGAGATCCTCCACCCACTCGTAGGACGCCGCCAGGTCGGCCGCCCACGGGACGCCGTCGATCGGCATGTCGAGCTGCGCGCCGTAGGTGAGCGCGACGGGAGAGCCCCCTTCGGCGACCGTGGTCCCCCGCAGCTCCTCTTGGTGGTTGACGAGCGCGGCGTGCAGCTGGCGCACGCACGCGACGCGGAAGTCGACGTCGGTCGCCCAGGTCGTCTCGTCGAACGCTCGCCGGGCGGCCGCGATCGCCGCGTCCATGTCGGCGAGCGAGCCGTCGGCGGCGACGCCCAGCACCTGCTCCGTGGCCGGGTTGACGTTGTCGTACACCGCGCCGTCGGCGGCGGGGATCAGCTCCCCGCCGACGAGCAACCGCTCCTCGCGCCAGATCTCATCACCCATGGCCGTCCCCCGGAGCATCGCTCGTCGTGGATCGCAGCATACTGAACCGCCGTTTAGTGAGACGAATCTCCATTCGAACCTCGGTTCGAATTCGTTCGAATCTCCGCTTCGACGCGCGCGCCGGGCCTGCGCCCGGGTCACGAGGCATGCGGGGTGACCTGCACGACGACCTTGCCGATGTTCTCCCCGGTGAAGAGCATGTTCAGCGCGTGCGGCGCGTTCTCCAGCCCCTCGACGATGGTCTGCCGCCACTGCAGCTGGCCCTGGGTCGCCCAGGTGCTGAGCTGCGCGATGCACTCCCCGAAGCGGTCCCAGTAGTCGTACGCGATGAAGCCCTCCATGCGGCCGCGCTTCGCGATCAGCTCGACGTAGTTCGCCGGTCCGGGCGGACGGCCGACCTCGTTGTACGCCGAGATGGAGCCGCAGAGCACCACGCGTCCATGCAGGTTGAGCCCCTTCAGCACGGCGTCGAGGATCGGCCCACCGACGTTGTCGAAGTAGACGTCGATGCGCTCGGGGCACAGCTCCTTCAAGCGCGCCGGGACGTCCTCGGTGCGGTGGTTGATGCAGCCGTCGAACCCCAGCTCGTCGACGACCCACGCGCACTTCTCGTCAGATCCGGCGATGCCGATGACGCGGCATCCCATGATCTTCGCGATCTGCCCCGCGACCGAACCCGTCGCACCGGCCGCCGCGGACACGACGACCGTCTCGCCCGCCTGGGGCTTCCCGATCTCGAGCAGACCCATGTAGGCAGCCACGCCCGTCGCCCCGAAGACGCTGAGCGCGGACAGCATGTCCGCCCCCTCGGGCATCGGCGTCGGGCTCGTGAACGGACCCTCCTTGGTCACCAGGTACTCGCTCCAGCCGGGCAGGCACAAGCAGTGGTCCCCGACCGACCAGTGCTCGGCCTTCGATGCCACCACCGTGCCGACGCCGCCGCAGCGCACGACCTCGCCGATCTCGACCGCCGGCAGGTAGCCCTCGCCGCGGTTGAGCCAGGTGCGCACCGTGGCGTCCATGCCGAGGTAGACCGGGCGCACCAGCGCCTCCCCCTCGGCCAGGTCGGGCATCGGCACCTCGACGACCTCGAAGTCGTCGGGCGTCACGAGGCCCTCGGGTCGGCGCCTCAGGACGATCTGCTTGTACGCATCGGGCAGTGAGTCGGTCACGGGCGCGAGGGTACCTCTCGACTAGAACACGTTCTCGCTGCCCAGGAGGCGCGCTACTCCGCCGCCTCGTCGTAGCGCATGGCGCCGACGACGTTGCCGGACGGGTCCTTGACGAAGGCCAGGTCGCCGACGCCGACGATCGTCGTCTTCTCCATCAGGACCTCGCCACCGTGCGCACGGGTCGCGTCGATCACTGCATCGACGTCGTCCACCGCAACCGTGCACTCGAAGCCGGTCATGCGCAGGCCCGCGGCCAGCTCGCGCCGGGCCTGGAACCCGCCGATCAGTCCGGGGAGCTCGCCGTCCGCGCGCTTGATGTGGAAGAACGACGGCGGCCCCCAGGGCTCGAACGTCCAGCCGAAGAGCGCTCCGTAGAAGGCGCGGGTGGTGGTGTCGTCATCGGCGTTGATGGCGAAGTGGGCGACGGTTCCGTGGGGGTACGAGGGCATGAGCGCACCCTACGAAAGGCCGATCGTGGCCGACCGTCGATGTTCTGACAGAGAATGTCGCTCATGCGACACGAGGTGGGGACGGAGGCGATCGTGCGGGCCTACGCCGTGACCCATCCCAGCGGCACGGTCGTGCTCCCCCAACCGTCCGGATGGGACCAGCTCGTGTACGCCTCGCGGGGCGTGATGCGCGTGACCACGCCGGCCGGCATCTGGATCGTGCCCCCGGATCGTGCGGTCTGGGTGCCCTCGGACCTCGTCCACCGCATCGACCTGTCCGGGCGCACCTCCCTGCGCACGCTGTACTTCTCGGCGGGTGTCGCCCCGCTCGCGCCGGAGTGCCGTGCGGTGAACGTCACGCCGCTCGTGCGCGAGCTCGTGCTGCACGCCGTCGCGTCAGCCCCTTTGTTCGCGACCGATGACGCGCACCTCCGGCTCGTCGGGGTGCTGCTCGACCAGCTGGCCACGTTGCCCGACGTGCCGCTGCAGCTGCCGATGCCGAGCGATGCCCGCGCCCTGGCGGTCTGCCACGCGCTGCTCGCCGATCCCGCGACGCCCAGGACGGTCGACGCGCTCGCGGCCGACGTCGGTGCGAGCCGCCGTTCCGTCGAGCGGCTCTTCGTGCGGGAGACGGGCATGACGGTGGGCCAGTGGCGCACCCGCCAGCGGGTCATCGCGGCCATCCGCCGGCTCGCGGAAGGTGCGTCGGTGACGAGCGCGAGCGCCGCCGTCGGCTACGCGACCCCGAGCGCCTTCACGGCCGCGTTCCGCAAGGAGCTGGGCACGACGCCGACGCGGTACCTGACCTCGTAGGAGGGGCCCGGCGGCCTCTTCGTCGCGACGGTCCGCATCGGCGGTCCGAACAATTCCGCGTCCGCCACCGCACCACGCGGGCGATGGGGGTACGTTGCCCTCGGCTGCGAATCGGGGGATCCGCCGGCCCACAACTCCAGAACCCGAACCTCTACCTCTCAGGGGGGTGCTCCGTGCGCATTCGACTCACGGTGAACGGTGTCGACCACGAGGACGAAGTCGAGCCTCGGACGTTGCTCGTCCACCATCTCCGCGACACGTTGGGACTGACCGGCACGAACATCGGGTGCGACACGACCTCGTGCGGTGCCTGCACCGTCGTGCTCGAAGGCCAGTCCGTGAAGTCGTGCACCGTGCTCGCCGTGCAGGCAAACGGCCGCTCGGTCACCACGATCGAAGGCCTCGCCGACGGCGACGACATGCACCCGATGCAGAAGGCGTTCCAACAGGAGCACGGCCTGCAGTGCGGGTACTGCACGCCGGGCATGGTGATGGCGGCGGTGTCCCTCCTGCAGGAGAACCCGCACCCCACCGAGCAGGAGGTGCGCATGGGCCTCGAGGGGAACCTCTGCCGCTGCACCGGGTACCACAACATCGTCAAGGCGGTGCTCGCGGCGGCGTCGGAGACGCAGGTCCCGATCCCGCACACGAAGGGCAGCCGCACCGGACAGGAGGTGCCGGCATGACCGCCACCGACACCCGGCCGCCGACCGACGACGACGTCGCCGGCCCCGCGAGCAACCGCATCCTCGGCCGCGCCCGCGTCCGCAGCGAGGACCCCCGGTTGTTGAGCGGTGAGGCCAAGTTCACCGACGACCTCGACATCCCGGGCGCGCTGCACATGGCCGTGCTGCGCAGCCCGTACGCCCACGCCCGCATCACCGGTATCGACCTGTCCGACGCCCTCGCGTCCGACGGCGTCGTGGCCGCCTACACCGGCGAAGACCTCGCGGATCTGTGGGCCACGCCGATGCCGTGCGCCTGGGCGGTGACCGAGGACATGAAGAACCCGCCCCACTACCCCATTGCGATCGGCAAGGTCTGCTACGTGGGGGACGGCGTCGCGGTGGTGCTGGCGACGAGCAACGAAGCCGCGCGCGACGCGCTCGAGGCGATCGTCGTCGACTACGAGCCGCTCGACGCGGTCGTCGATCTCGAGGATGCGCTCAGCGATCGGGTCGTCATCCACGAGGACCTCGGGACCAACTCGTCGTACACGTGGAAGCTCGACATCGGAGAGGACGCGGTCGAGGCCGCGTTCTCGTCCGCCGCGCACGTGGTGAAGGAGCGCTACATCCAGCAGCGGCTCATCGCGATGCCCATGGAGCCCCGTGCGGTAGCCGCCGTGCCGCAGCCGTTCGGCGGAGACGTCACGCTCTACAGCGCCACCCAGATCCCCCATGTGCTCAAGGTCATGACCGCGCTCACGCTCGGCATCCCCGAGCAGCAGATCCGGGTGATCGCGCCGTCGGTCGGTGGCGGCTTCGGCTCGAAGCTCGACGTGTACGCGGAGGAGCTGCTGTGCGTGGCCCTGTCCCGCAAGCTGCGCGCGCCGGTGCGGTGGGTCGAGGAGCGCACGGAGCACGCGCAGACGACCGTGCAGGGCCGCGGCCAGATCCAGGAGATCGAGCTCGCGGCAGACGCCGAGGGCAAGCTCGTCGCCGTCCGCGTGAACCTCGTGGCGGACATGGGCGGGTACCTGCAGCTGATCACGCCCGGCATCCCCCTGCTCGGGGCGTTCCTCTACGCCGGCGTCTACGACCTGCCCGAGGCGTACTCGTTCTCCTGCACCGGCGTGTTCACCACGCTGACACCGACCGACGCCTACCGCGGCGCCGGCCGCCCCGAGGCCACGTACGCGATCGAGCATGCGATGGACGCACTCGCCCGCAAGGTGGGGATCGACCCGGTCGAGCTCCGGCGGCGCAACTTCATCAAGAAGGAGCAGTTCCCCTACACGGCGATGACGGGGCTCACCTACGACTCGGGTGACCACGACCTGGCGCTGACCAAGGCGCTCGCGATGGCCGACTACGACGGCGTGCGCGCGGAACAGGCGCAGCGGCGGGCCGATGGTTCGAAGAAGCACCTGGGCATCGGCGTCTCGTCGTACTTCGAGATGTGCGGGCTGGCGCCTTCACGCGTGCTCGCGTCGCTCAACTACTCCGCCGGCGGGTGGGAGGCGGCAACGGTCCGCGTGCTGCCGACGAACAAGGTCCAGGTCGTCACGGGCGCGACGCCGCACGGCCAGGGCCACGAGACCTCGTGGTCGATGATCGTGGCCGAGCGGCTGGGCGTCGATCCCGAGGACGTCGAGGTCTTGCACTCCGACACGGCCATCGTGCCGCTCGGGATGGACACCTACGGGTCGCGCTCGTTGGTGGTCGGGGGCGTCGCCATCTACCAGGCGATCGACAAGGTGATCGACAAGGCGAAGCTGATCGCCGCCCACATGCTCGAGGCCAACCCCGATGACCTGGAGCTCGACCAGGGAACGTTCCGGGTCAAAGGCACCCCGACGCAGGAGGTGCCGCTCGCGGCGGTCGCGTTCGCGGCGTTCACCGCCCACGACCTGCCCGAAGGGGTCGAGCCCAACCTCGAGGCCCAGGTCACCTACGACCCGCCGAACTTCTCGTGGCCCTTCGGCACGCACGTGTGCGTGCTCGAGATCGACGAGGAGACGGGCGCCATCGACGTGCTGAAGTTCGTCGCGGTCGACGACTGCGGCAACCAGATCAACCCGACGATCGTCGACGGCCAGGTGCACGGTGGGGTGATCCAGGGCCTGGCCCAGGCGCTGTTCGAGGAGGCGCTCTTCGACGCCGACGGCAACCCGTTGAACGGCAACCTGGCTGACTACATGGTGCCCGCGGCCTCGGATGTGCCGCCGGTGACGACCGGCCACACCATCACGCCGAGCCCGACCAACCCGCTCGGGGTCAAGGGCATCGGCGAGGCCGGCACGATCGGCAGCACGCCGGCGGTGATGAACGCCGTCGTCGACGCGCTGGCCCACCTCGGGGTGCACGACGTCGCCATGCCGGCGTCGCCGCTGCGGGTCTGGACGGCGATCGAAGAAGCCCGATCCGCCACCGGCGCGAGTGCAGGAGGTGCGTCATGATCCCGGCCAAGTTCGACTACGCGGTCGCCGAGTCCGTCGACCACGCGATCCAGCTCCTCGGCGAGCACGGCGACGACGCCAAGCTCATCGCCGGCGGCCACTCGCTGCTGCCCCTGATGAAGCTGCGGCTGGCGACGCCGGCGATGCTCATCGACGTCGACCGCCTCGACGACCTCGACTACATCCGCGACGAGGGCGACGCCATCGCGATCGGCGCCCGCACACGGCACTGCGCGGTCGAAGGGTCATCGCTCCTCGACGAGCACGTCCCGATCCTCAGCCACGCGGCCGGCCGCGTCGGCGATCCGCAGATCCGCCATCGCGGCACGATCGGCGGATCGATCGCGCACGCCGACCCGGCGTCCGATCTCCCCGCCGTGATGCTCGCCCTCGGCGGCACCTTCGTCGCGCAGGGCCCGGGCGGCACCCGCGAGATCCCTGCCCGCGAGTTCTTCCGCGGGTTCCTCGAGTCCGCCCTCGAGCCGACCGAGATGCTCACCGAGGTGCGCGTCCCGAAGGTG
>CAYUOL010000259.1:0-9771 GCA_964446345.1 uncultured Iamiaceae bacterium
TCGGGTACGTCGCTTCGGCCCGGCTGTTCACGCGGCGCCGCGCCGGCTGAGCGGCGGGATCCCGGGGTTCGGTGCGCGCGGTAGCTTCTGCGGGTCCACGGGTGACTCGGAGCGCGGATGAGCGAATCTTGGGAGATGGTCGGGCGAGCAACCACGTTCGCCGCGCTCGCGAAGGACCTCGCCTCGCTCCCGGGCCTGCAGGTCGTGGACCGCCACCTCGTCCAGCGGGTGCTGCTCGACACCTTCGACTGGCGCCTGCACCGCGAGGGCGTCGTCCTCGAGGTCGAGCGCACCGCGAGCGCCGAGTCGCTCGTCGCCCGCAACCTCGAGGGCAGTGTGCTGGGGCGCCAAGTGGTCGAGCGGGCGCCCGTGTTCGCCGCGGATCTCCCCGCGGGCCGCGTGCGCGATCTGACGGTCGGCGCGCTCGAGATGCGGGCGCTCGTCGAGCAGGTGCGCGTCGACAGCACCCGTCAGCACCTCGTGCTGCGCAACGAGGACGAGAAGATCGTCGCCCGCGTCGCCATCGAGCGCCTGCGGGTCGGTTCGTACGAGCTCGATCCGCGCGTCGAGGTCGAAGCGGTGCGGGGCTATGCCCGCGATGCGCGCGCCCTCGTGTCCACCATGGCGGCCCGGCTCCCGGTCGATGCCCTCGAACCCGCGAAGGGCGTCGAGGCGCTGTTCGCCGCCGGCGACCGCGTGCCGCGCAGCTACAGCGGCAAGTTCAAGGTGAAGTTGAAGCCCGATGCGCCGCCCGCCGCGTCGATGGCGAAGCTGCTGCTCGCCCTCCTCGACACCATGGTCGAGAACGACGCGGGCGTCATCGACGACGTCGACACCGAGTTCCTGCACGACTTCCGGGTCGCGATCCGGCGCACCCGGTCGCTGCTGCCCGTCGCCCGCCGCACGTTCCTCGACACCGAGGCCCTCGACGGCTTCATCGACGAGCTCCGCTCGTTCGTCCGACCCACCGGGGACGTCCGCGACCTCGACGTGTTCCTGCTCGGCTTCGATCACCTGGCCGACGGCGTGGCCCCCGAGTGGCGGGGCGATCTCGCCAAGCTCGAGCCGCTGATCCGCAAGGAGCGCGCCCGCGCGCAGCGACGCCTGGTCACCTCCCTGCATCGCACCTGGCCCGACCTCGAGCAGCGCTGGCGCGCCTTCCTCGAGCGGGAGGCGAGCGCGGCGACCGCCGGCACCGACGGCCTCGCCCGGGGCGCCGACCGGTCCGGCGACGGGTCCGGCGACGGGTCCGGCGATCAGGCGCGCACCGACGTGTTCGCCCGCCAGGCGGTCGCCGACGCCCTGAAGGTGCTGCGCAAGCACGGGCGGCGCCTCACCGACCACGCACCGGCCGAGGACATCCACCGCGTCCGCAAGAAGGCGAAGGTGCTGCGGTACCTGCTCGAGGCGTTCGCCAGCGTGCTGCCGGCCGAGCACCTCGGTCCGGCGACCAAGGAGCTCAAGCGGTTCCAGGACGTGCTGGGGCTCTTCCAGGACCGCGACGTGCAGGTGCACACGATCCGCGGGTACACCGAGCTGGCGCAACGCCAGCGCGTGCCCGATCCCGATCTCGTGCTCGCGATGGGGGCGCTGCGCGCGCACGTGCGCGAGGACGCCGAGCGCGAGCGTGCTCGCTGCCTGGCCGCGTTCGCCGCGTTCGACTCGAAGGAGAACCACCGTCGCTACCGGGCGCTCGTCGCCGCCCCCGAGCTCCCGGCCCCCGAACCGGCCGAGCTCGAGCCCCCAGCCGAACCCGAAGCCGAACCCGAAGGCCGTGCATGAAGATCGTCGCCACGTACAGCATCAAGGGCGGGGTGGGGAAGACCGCCGCCGCCGTCAACCTCGGCTACGAAGCGAGTCGCAACGGGCTGACCACGCTGATCTGGGACCTCGACCCCCAGGGCGCAGCCACCTACAGCTACCGGATCAAGCCGAAGGTGAAGGGTGGCGCCCGCGCGGTCATCGAAGGCGATCGCGACCTGGACGACGCCATCCGTGGGACGGACTACGAGGACCTCGATCTCGTCCCCGCCGACTTCTCGTTCCGCAACTTCGACGTGCTCCTCGACGAGCACAAGAAGCCGACCAAGCGCGTCGCCCGGCTGCTCAAGCCGATGCGCGGCACCTACGACCTCGTCATCCTGGACTGCCCGCCGAGCCTGTCGCTCGGATCCGAGTCGGTCATCGAGGCCTGCGACGCCCTGCTCGTACCGGTCATCCCGACGCCGCTCTCGATCCGCACGCTCGATCAGCTCGGGTCGTTCGTCGACGACAACGGGCTGGACATCACGCTGCTGCCCTTCTTCTCGATGGTGCACGCCCGTCGCCGGCTGCACGTCGAGGCGATGAAGGAGCTGCGCGCGAAGAAGGGCACGTTGCTGCAGACCGTCATCCCGGCGTCGGGCACGATCGAGCGCGTCTCGTCCGAACGGGCCCCGGTGGCGGCGTTCGCGCCGAAGACGGCGGCGGCGCGCTCCTTCGCGTCGCTGTGGAAGGAGACCGAGGCCGCGCTCTACGGCAAGAAGGCGGCGCGCCGGCGCCGGTGAGCGGCCGATCGATCTATTGACACTCAAAGTGTCACAACTTACCCTGAGGTGACGCACCACCTCTGGGGGATCCATGACTGAGCTCGTTCTCGACTCGCTGCAGCGCCGGATGGCGGCCATGCACTCGCTCTACTACCAGGCCGTCGACACGATGGAGCTCGAGCACGTCAACCACTTCGAGCGCGAGGGGGTGCTGCCCATCGCGTTCTCGCTCTTCCACTACACGAACATGGAAGACGCCTCGTTCATGATGATCACCGGCATCGCCCCGATCTGGAACGACTCGTGGCTCGAGAAGACGAAGGTCGCCATCAACGACCACGGCAAGCACCGCACGGTCGAGGAGATGGTGGCGCAGCGCATCGGCGACTACGACGCGTTCAAGAGCTACCAGCGCGAGGTCTTCGATCGCACCGAGGCCTGGTTGCGCGACCTCGATCCGGCCGAGCTGCAGCGGGTGGTGATCGAGCGCCCGTTCCCGCCGATGATCGCCAGCACCTACAGCGCTCGGGTGGCGGGCGAGGTGGGCATCACCGTGCTCGACGCCGCGGAGTGCTGGTTCTACCAACACGGGCTGCGCCACATGGGCGAGATCGAGCTGGCCCGGGGCCTGGTCGGCCTGGGCGGCATGACCAGCTGACGTCGGTCCGCCAGCGAGCCGCGCCGCTCAGCGCGTGGTGGTCGTCGCCGCGCCGGCCTGGCTGATCGAGAGCTCGGCGATCCACGTCTTGGGCCCGATGGTGGGCAGCGTGCCGTTCGCCGCGGCCCGCACCCCGTTGACCCGTGGGTTCGCCGCCAGCATCCAGTCGAGCTCGGCCAGCCAGACGTAGGGCACCTGGTCGGCGAGGATGCGCGACACCTTCTCGTAGTCCGCGGCCTGCTCCTGCACGGATCCGCTGCCGGCGGCGTGCTCGGTCAGCGCATCGATCTCGGGCGTCGCGAAGCGCGGGAAGTTGAGCGAGATGCCCTCGGCCAGCGAGTTGCTGCGGTAGAAGGTCGAGTCGACCTCCGGGCTCGGGTGGGCGAACAGGCGGAACTGGCCCATCTGGTAGTTGCCGGCGGCGATCTGCGCGATGCCCTGGATCTGGGGCAGCTGCTGGATCCGCACCTTCATGCCCGCCGCCTCGAAGCCCGGGATCAGCGCCTGCGCGCACTGGGCGTTGGTGATGTCGGCGGAGGTGATGAACGTGAACTCGAGCTCGGATCCCGTCTCCCTGCGGTACTGGTCGACGAGCTGCTTGGCCTTGGCCGGGTCGTAGGTGGGGAAGCCGTTGTCGTCGAGGTGGCCCGGCTTGCCGGTGCCGTAGGGGCTGTTGGCGGGACGGGCGACGTCGCCGTAGACCTCTCGGCGCACCTTCTCGGCGTCGGTCGCGTAGGCCGCCGCGCGGCGGGCGGTGAGGTTGTCGAATGGTGCCTTGGTGGTGTTGAGCGTGAGGAACGCGATGTCGCCGTTGCGGTTCTCGACGCGCTTGAAGTCGCTCTTGCGGAGCTCGACGATGTCCGCGCCGCTGATCGTCTGCATCAGGTCCAAGGTCCCCGACCGCAGCTGCTCGGCGCGCTTGGCGTCGTCGGCCACCGGTGCGAACTCGATCGAGTCGAGGTGAGGGAGCCCGGCCCGCCAGTAGGTCGGGTTCTTGCGCAGCGACCACGACTCGTTGTCCTTGTGGTGGTCGAAGATGAACGGGCCGGTGCCGACGGGCTTCTTGGCGAGACCCGGGTCGGCGAGCATCGCCGGCGCCACCATGTAGCCGATCTGCGTCGTCAAGGCGGCGGGGAACGCGCGGTACGGCTTGCGCAGCGTGATCGCGACGTGGGTGGGGTCCTTCTCTGCGACACCGGTGATGATCTCGTGGATCGGCGGGCCCGTGATGACCGACGCGCGGTACGCCTCCAGGTTCGCCACGACCACGGCCGCCGTCAGCGCGGTTCCGTCGTGGAACTTCACGTCGGTGGGCAGCGCGACGGTCCACACGGTGAAGTCGGCGTTCGGCGTGATCTCCTTCGCGAGGTAGGGCACAGGCTTGCCGTCGGCGTCGAGGGTCACGAGCGGGTCGAACACCGCCGAGGCAACGGCGTGGCCGGCCTGCGAGAACGCGAAGCGCATCGGATCCAGCCCCTCGGGCTCGGCCTCGAGCCCGTAGCGGATCCGGCCCCCCTCGGTGACCTCGGTGTCCGCCGGCCCGCCGGTGACGCCGCCGCGCTGGTTGGGCACCATGGCCTGCGTCGTCGAGGTGACGCGACCGGCCTGGTCGGTCGGTGAGGCATCCGCCCCGCAGGCGACCAGCGCGATCGCGAGGAGCAGACCGAGGAGGACGGGAGCCGCCGGTCTCCTCGCCGGTCCGCTCCTCGCGGCCCGCTCCACCATCACCACGTCGTCACCATCTCGCCTGCCTCCGACCTCGTCCGTGCCCGTCCCGGGCCGCGCGCGACCGGGCACCCCTGCGAACCCTCGACCGAACTCCTCGACCGAAGCCCTCGACCGAATCCATTCGACGTAGTGGCCCCGCCACGCACCGCACGGCGAACCCGCCCGCTCGGAGGTGCTGGCCGGGATCGACCCCGACCGCCGGCCACGCCGTGCGGTCATCTTGGCGACTTTTACTGTAACAGTCAAGAAATGCCTACAGTTCTCGCTGTCGCCAGTCGATGGAACTCCCGGGTGCCCGGTGCGCGCGTTCGGATCGACGCGGCCCGGCTGCCGCCGTGAGGCACCCAGGAGACGTCCGCCCCAGGACCCACGAAAGGCCTGCCATGACCGAGTACCGGATCGAGGAGCTGGCGGCCGCGGCGGAGACGACCGTGCGCAGCCTGCAGTCCTACCGGAACAAGGGGCTGCTCCCGCCCCCTCGTCGCGTGGGCCGCATCGCCCTGTACTCCGACGATCACCTCGAGCGCGTCCGGCTGATCGCCAGGCTCATCGAGCGTGGCTACTCGCTCAACGCGATCAACGAGCTCCTCAGCGGGCTGCACCGGGGACTGGACATCAGCGACCTGCTCGGGGTGCAGGAGGCGGTGGCCCGGCCCGAGGTCGACGTCCCCGTGGTGCGGGTCGTCCGGCGCGAGATGGATGCGGTGTTCGGCGAGCTGACCGACGCGCAGCTGCGCGCCGCCGAGCAGATCGGCGTCGTGCGCCGGGTGGGGGGCGAGGCCGCCGACCCGCTCGACCAGCAGTACGAGGTCGTCAACGCCGCGCTGCTCGACGCCGGCGTGGCCCTCGTCAGCGCCGGCATACCGCTCGATGCGGTGCTCGAGGAGGGGTTGCTCGTGCAGCAGGAGATGGATCAGATCGCGCATCGCTTCGTGCGGCTGATCGCGGACCTCTTCGACGGGAGCACGTCGGCCGACGGAGCGAACCCCCCGTCGCGCACCGAGCTCGTCGCGAAGGTCCGCCCGCTGGCCGAGACCGTGGTGGCCGCGCATCTCGGGGCGGCGCTCGAGCGTCACGTCCACGAAGAGCTCGGTTCGGTCCTCGACCGCCTGCTCGCCGAGCCGGCCCGCGCCGACGCCCCGTAGGCGCGCGCTCGCACCCCCCGGCGCGGGCGGATCACGGACGGTGTCGAGCGCAGTTCAGGCCGGCGGGAGCTCGGCGAGGCCCACGAGCTTCCAGAGCGGCCGGATCCAGCGGGGCATGAGGC
The DNA here is from genome assembly GCA_964446345.1 of uncultured Iamiaceae bacterium. Classification (GTDB taxonomy): domain Bacteria; phylum Actinomycetota; class Acidimicrobiia; order Acidimicrobiales; family Acidimicrobilacustridaceae; genus CAYUOL01. The sequence continues at coordinate 6,182 of CAYUOL010000259.1, forward strand.
CGAGCTCGGCCCAGAGCTTGCGGGTCTTGCCGACCGAGTCGGCGAGCAGGCGCTTGCCCTGCGGCGTGCGGAAGGCCTTCGTGACCTCCGCCTTGGGCAGCCCGGTGTGGGCGCACAGGTCGGCCGGGGGGACGAGCATCATGCGCGCCATGACCCCGAGCACGAGCGGCCCGGCGATCGTCAGCAGCAGGCGTTGCGCACGCGGGCCATCGGGCACGTCGCGCTTGAGCATCTGGCGGGCGAACGACAGGTGCCGCGCCTCCTCGGTGACGTGGATGCGCATCACGCGCTCGATGAGCGGGTGATCGATGCCCTCGCGCAGCATGGCCTTCTGCAGGTGGTCGACCGGGTCTTCGCCGCCGAGCACGAGCAGGAAGAACAGGCCGGGCAGGCGCCGGGCGATGGGCGGGACGGCCACCTCGGCGAGGAAGCGCCACGAGCGGGCCATGCCCCGCACCGGCAGCCCGCTGCGGTTGACGAGCTCCTGGAACATCAGCGAGTGCTGCGACTCCTCGATGATCTCGTGGTTGAGGTAGCGGAACTCCGGGGCGCCGTTCGGCGTGCGGAACGCCAGGATCAGCAGGCCGCGCTGCAGCAGGTTCTCGAAGTGCCAGCCGATCTTCATGCAGGCGGCGAAGCGGTACAGGGCGACGAGCGATCGGGTCTCGGCGGGTTGGGCACGCACCCAGTCGCTCGTCGACAGCGGATCGATCGCCGGCAGCCGCAGGCGCTCGTCGGTGGGGGAGAGCGCGAACTCCTCGTCGTCCCACGGGACGTCGACGTAGGCGTCGAAGTGCTTGTCGACCGACAGGCGGTTCAGGCGCCCGATCATCGTCGCGAAGGCTTCGTCGTCGAGGGCCGCCGGTGTGCCCGCGCCGCGATCCGCCGGCGGTCGAGAGGCGGGGAAGTCGATCGTCGCAGTCATGGACCGGTTCCTTTCGTGGGCGCACTCGGCGGGGTTCGGCTGCACCGTGCAGCCGTTGTTGACCAGGGGTCAACGATCGCACATCGTTGACCTCAGGTCAACAAGCGGGTGGCAGACCCCGCGACCTGCGACGACGCGGGCTCGCCCGGAGGTCTTCACCTATCATCCGCCGGTGGTCCAGAACGTCAGCGCACCGCCGACCCCGAGTCGCCTGAGCCCCGAGTCGCGCACCGATCAGCTGGTCGCCGCGGGGCTCGCCCTCGTGAAGCGCATGCCGTTCGATCAGGTCAGCGCCGTGGACGTCGCCCGCGAGGCGGGCGTGTCGAAGGCCCTCGTGTTCCACTACTTCCCGACCACCGGCGACCTCCACGCGGCGATCCTGCGCGCGGCCGCCACCGAGCTGCTCGAAGCCATCGATGTGGACCCGTCGCTGCCGCCCGGCGAGCGGTTGCTGCTGGGCCTCGACACCTTCGTGACCTACCTCGAGCAGCAGCCGGCGAGCTACGCCGTCATGTCGCGCAGCGCGGGCGGCGACCCGCGGCTGAACGCGGTGTTCGAGGAGACCCGGGCCAGCACCGTCGCCCTGATCCAGTCCGCGCTCGGCACCGACGAGCTGTCGCCAGGCCTGCGCATCGCGCTGCGCGGGTGGATCGCGATGGTGGAGGAGAGCGTGCTGCACTGGCTCGACGGGCGCCCCGTCCCGCGCGCGGACCTCGTGCAGTTCCTGTACGCGACGGCCGTCGCGATGCTGACGGTCGCCGCGCCCCCGTCGTTCCACCTCCACGCCACCGACCTGTAGCCCGGCGTTCGAGGAGCGGCTCGGCTCGGGAGGGCCGCTCGGGGCGCCGATGGGGCGTCGGCGCCTCAGCGGGCGTCGGTGAGGCGGCGCTCGAGGCGGGCGCGCAGCCAGGGCGCGAGGGTGGCGGGGACCCGGTCGCGCTCGCGGTCGCGCCCGATGAGCCCTGCGTGCAGTGCCTCCACCTGGCCCCAGCCGTGCAGCAGGTGCACCGTCTCCCACGCCGCGAGGCGGTCACGGTCGAGCGGCAGCTGCTTGTCGTACTGGCGCAGGAACTGCGCCGCGAGCGGTGGACCGGCGAGCTTCAGCAGGGCGCGCTCGGCCGCCGAGGTCGCCGCGACCGCGGCGACGCGGAAGAGCAGCTGCGTGCGGGCCGCATCGCCGTGACGATCGCCGAGACCGGCGTCGGTCCAGTCGATGACCGAGCCGTGGCGGCCGTCGACCATCACGTTGAGCGGGTGGAAGTCACCGTGGCACGCGACGGCAGGGTGGTCTTCGAGGTAGGGGAGCAGCTCCTCGGTGCGCGCGAGGGCGCTCGTCAGCGCAGGATCGTCGAGGGCGGCCGCCCACTCGTGCACCGGCCGGAGCCGCCGCCGCGCGAGCGACACCGCCGCGAGCGGGAAGTCGTCGACGGGGCAGCGGTGCAGGCGGACCTGGAGGTCGGCCAGCAGGGTCGCCAGGCCGGGGGCCCGCCAGATCGTGGGCACCATCGCGGCGATCATCGGCACGCCGGGCACGCGCACCATCACCTGGGCCGACGCCTCGGTCAGCTCACCCGGCGCGCACAGCGCGAGCACCTCCGGGGCGGGGAAGGCGACGCGCTGGCACCACTGCTGCACGGCGGCCTCGGCCTGCGCGACCTCGAAGCGGTCGGCGTCGGGCTGCACGCGCACCACCAGCGGCCCCTGCCAGGTCGGCGGCAGGCCGTCGCCGCGCAGTCGCACGAAGTGCACCTCGTTGTCCATGCCCTCGCCGGCGCTCGTGGGCTCCCCGTCGACGCGTGCGCTCGCGCCGAACTGCTCGGTCGCGTACACGGCCAGCGCGGCCGCCACCTCGCGCGCCCGCTCGCCGCTCACGTCGCGGTGCCGCGGTGCCCCCGGCTCCTCCCCATGGGCGCAGGCTACCGAGAAGTTCACGCAACGCTTGCTTCGCAGAAACGCCGCCGCAACGTCGTGGCGCCATGGTCGGGCCGACGACGGTCCGTGACCGCCGTCTTCTGCGGAGGGAGATCGCTGCGTGCCGCACTCGGACCCGACCGACATCAACTCGACCCTCATCTCCCCGCTCAAGCCCCACGTCATCGTCCTGTTCGGGGCCACGGGGGATCTGTCGCGCCGCAAGCTGCTGCCGGGGCTGTTCCACCTCGTGCAGGCGGGCCTGGTCCCCGAGTGCCGCATCGTCGGCACGTCGCTCGACGACATCGACGACGACGGCTTCCGTTCGTTCGCCCGGGGGGCCCTCGACGAGTTCGCGCGCCATGGCATGGAGGAGGCGGAGTGGGAGGAGTTCGCGGGCAACCTCAGCTTCGTGAGCCAGACCGCGGGACCCGAGGGACTCGCCAAGGCGGTGACCGCTGCGGAGAACGAGCTGGGGGCCGAGCCGCTCCGCCTGCACTACCTGAGCGTGCCGCCGCGGGCGGCGCAGGCCGTGGTGCAGATCCTCGACCAGGCGGGGCTCGTCGAGCGGTCCCGGATCATCATGGAGAAGCCGTTCGGCACCGATCTGGTCAGCTCGTTGCAGCTCAACCTGGCGCTCCACCAGGTCTTCGCCGAGAGCCAGATCTTCCGCATCGACCACTTCCTCGGCAAGGAGGCGGCGCTCAACATCCTCGCCTTCCGGTTCGCGAACGGGCTGTTCGAGCCGATCTGG
>CAYUOL010000260.1:0-9767 GCA_964446345.1 uncultured Iamiaceae bacterium
AGGATCGGCCTGACACCAGCGCGGCGTAGTTGGGATAGCTCAGCCAGTGCGTCTCCTTCACCGCATTGGCGTAGACGCCGCTGAAGGTCTCCGGCGTCATGTTGACGAAGACCGCGACGTTCTCCTTCACGAACTGCGATTCCGAGCCGTCATAGATCGCCTGCAGCCGCTCGCGCAGCTTCGGCTCCGGCTCGGACAGATTGCCGCGCACCTGGCGCAGGGTCTGGTCCTTTTTTTCCGTATGCCCGGACAGGCAGACATCGGCGATGAGCGCCGTCAGAAGCTGCAGGGCCGAGGCGCGAAAGAAGTCGTCGCGTACACCCCGCGAGCCGCCGCTGTCGCTCATGATCCATGAGGCGACGGCGGCGATATCCTCTTCCTTGGTGCCGCCAAAACGTCCGATCCAGTCGAGCGCGTTGAACCCCGTCGCCGGCTGCTTCGGATCGAGGACATGCACGGTGCGCCCCGCGCCTCGCCGATGCTCGATCACCATCGGCGCGACCTCGTTCGACGGATCGAGTGCGACTAGCGCGCCGCCCCATTTGAGCGCGGTCGGGATCGTCACCGACGTCGTCTTGTAGCCGCCGGACCCGGCGAAGACGATGCCGTGCGACGAGCCGAAGGAGGCGTCAAAGCAGAGTAGCGGCGAGCGGCCGCCTGAGCCCCAGCTCTGCCAGTCCATGGCGCGGAACGGCATGGTCGCGGCGCCGTCCTTGTCGACACGGTAGCGCTCGCCGACGACGATGCCACCAGCGTCGGGAAAGAGCCTCGTCGCTTCCGGCATCGTCATCCAGTCCGCATCGCCATGCAGCGCGCGTTTGCCATGCACGCGCTTCGGCATCGGCGCGGCAAAGGCGGCGTTGCCCTTCACCGCGACGCGCAGTGCGAAGCCGGCTGCGATCAGGGTCGCGCCGGCACCGATCATGTAGGCCGGATCGATCTGGGAAAGCGACGCTGATCGCGCTGTCGCGCGCAGCACCGCGATGACGATCGCCATCGCGCAACCCGCGATCACGCCGCACCCCGCCGTCCGAATGCTAGCGGCGCCGGCTGCGGCGAACAGGAAGATCACGCCGATCGCGGCTGCGGCGAGGAAGGGCATTGCGAGTCCGGCGCGGCCGAACATCAGGCGCTGCGCGTCCGTCTTTCCGAGTGCGGCAAGCGCCTGCTCGAATCCGGACACGCCGATCAGCGCCCCGATCATCAGCGCGATCGGCGCGATTGCGATCAGGAGCCTATTCGGCGTCATAGCCGAAGGCTTTCGCGCCGATCGCCGCAAGCCGTGCTCGCTCGGCATCATCGGATTTCAGCCGGTGATCGAGCTCGATCAGCGCCCCGAGCAGGACGGCACGTTTCTCATAGCGCAGGCCCGCCTTGGCAATCAGTCCACCCAGCTCGATCTTCTCGCGCGTGTCCTTCTTGCGGGCTTCCGAAGATGCTGCCTGGTTCATGCGCTCAGCCCTCGCCAGCGCCGCTCGCAGGCGCCCCAGTCTCGACCTTCGCGGGCGAAGCGCCGGGCTCGCCGGCTTCACCGCCCATTTTCTTTCCGGTCGCCTTACCGCCCTTCCCACGAAACCGGCCGGCGAGTTCCTCGAAAGCGGCCTGCAGATCGCTTTCCTCGATCTCGATCTCGCCGAGACCGGCCTTCAGGGCGATGCGCCCGATGCGCTCGGCCTCCCGCGTCTCGGCAGCCTTGAGCTGATCCTGGAGGCGAGCGATTTCCTCGCGGATTCTCGATGACGGCTTCTTCATTCCGGTTGGGTCTCCATGCGGTGTCCGGTTCGGCGGATTGCATGGAGAATCGTGGAAGTCGCCGAGGTGGGCGACTAATAAAATAGCTAGTCGGCAGAGCCGACGCCGCTTGAGATCATCCCGGCCGTTCCGAAGGAATGGTCCAAGGGCGCAGTAATACGTCGCTGTCGCGACGCCCTGCGTCACCCCGGCCCACGGCCTGCCGATCTGGCGGGGCCGTGGCCGCCGCTCCCGACGAACATGGTTGCCTCAAAGTTGTTCGGGAGCCCGCGCCGCCTTGGCCATCACGCATTTTACGCCCCAGCTCATCTCGCGCGGCTCCGGCCGCAGCGCCGTGCTGTCGGCCGCGTATCGCCATTGCGCCAGGATGGAGCACGAGGCCGAGGGTCGGACGGTCGACTATTCGGCCAAGCGCGGGCTCCGGCATGAGGAGTTCCTGCTGCCGGCCGCCGCGCCGGATTGGGCACGCGCGCTGATCGCTGACCGCTCGGTGGCGGGTGCCTCTGAGGTGTTCTGGAACGCAGTCGAGGCCTTCGAGAAGCGTTCCGATGCGCAGCTCGCCAAGGAGTTCATCATCGCGCTGCCGGTCGAGCTTACCGTCGACCAGAACATCGCCCTCGTGAGGGAGTTCATTGGGACACAGGTGTTGGCGCGCGGGCAGGTTGCCGACTGGGTGTTCCATGACGAGCCGGGCAACCCGCATATCCATTTGATGACCACCTTGCGGCCTCTGACCGAGGACGGGTTCGGATCGAAGAAGGTGGCGGTCGTCGGCGAGGACGGCCAGCCTCTCCGCAACGAGGCCGGCAAGATCGTCTATCGGCTCTGGTCCGGCGAGAAGGCCGAGTTCCTCGAGCAGCGCGAGGGCTGGCTCGGTCTCCAGAACAAACATCTGGCGCTGGCCGGTCTCGATATCCGCGTCGATGGCCGCTCCTACACCGAGCGCGGCATCGATCTCGTTCCAACGACCCATCTCGGCGTGGCGGCGAAGGCGATTGACCGGAAGAAGGAGACGGCCGGGTGGTCGCCGAAATTGGAGCGGGTCGAGCTCCATGAGGAGCGGCGTGCCGAGAACCGCGCGCGCATCCTGCGCCGACCGGAGATCGTGCTTGATCTCGTGACGCGGGAGATGAGCGTCTTCACCGAGCGCGACATCGCCAAGGTGCTGCATCGCTATGTCGACGATGCCGGAACGTTCCAGGCGCTCCTTGCGCGCATTCTTCAGAGCCCGGATGTGCTCAGGCTGGAGAAGGAGCGCATCGAGCTGGCGACCGGGGCGCGCGCGGCGGCGAAGTACACCACGCGCGAGCTGATCAAGCTCGAAGCCGAGATGGTCAATCGTGCCATGTGGCTCGCCGGCCGATCTTCGCATGGTGTCCAGGAGAATGTGCTGACGGCGACGTTCGAGCGCCATGCCCGGCTGTCGGAAGAGCAGCGCGTGGCCGTCGCCCATGCCGCTGGCGAGGGGCGGCTGGCGGCCGTGGTTGGGCGCGCCGGCGCCGGCAAGACCACCATGATGAAGGCGGCCCGCGAGGTCTGGGAAGCGACTGGCTACCGCGTCGTCGGTGCAGCGCTCGCCGGCAAGGCCGCCGAGGGCCTGGAGAAGGAGGCCGGCATCGCCTCCCGCACGCTCGCCTCATGGGAGCTCGCATGGTCGAAGGGCCGCGATCAGATCGACGACAGATGCGTGTTCGTGCTCGACGAAGCCGGCATGGTTTCGTCGCGGCAGATGGCGCTATTCGTTGAGACGGTGGTGAAGGCCGGTGCCAAGCTGGTGCTCGTCGGCGATCCCGACCAGTTGCAGCCGATCGAGGCCGGTGCCGCGTTCCGCGCCATTGTCGAGCGTACCGGCTATGCCGAGCTCGAAACGATCTATCGTCAGCGCGAGCAATGGATGCGCGACGCCTCGCTCGATCTGGCGCGTGGCAATGTCGCCGCGGCGCTGAAGGCCTATGAAGCGAACGGCAAGCTACAGCCGCGCAAGTTCAAGGCCGAGGCGGTCGAGGCACTCATCGAGGACTGGAACCGCGATTACGATCCGGCGAAGTCGACGCTGATCCTCGCCCATCTCCGCCGCGATGTCCGTGCCCTCAATGATATGGCGCGGGCGAAGCTGGTCGAGCGCGGCATCGTCGGTGAGGGCGATGCCTTCCGCACTGAAGACGGCGTCCGCCGTTTCGCCGCCGGCGATCAGATCGTGTTCCTGAAGAACGAGGGCTCGCTCGGGGTCAAGAATGGCGTGATCGGTCATGTCGTCGAGGCGCGCGAGGGCTGGCTTGCGGCGATGGTCGGCGAGGGCGAGCATCGTCGCCGCGTCGAGGTCGACCAACGCTTCTACGCCAATGTCGATCATGGCTATGCGACGACGATCCACAAATCGCAAGGCGCGACCGTCGACCGCGTCAAGGTCCTCGCCACGCTCTCGCTGGACCGGCACCTGTCCTATGTCGCGCTGACCCGTCATCGCGAGGATGTCGGCCTCTACTACGGCGCGATTTCGTTCCGGAAGGCGGGCGGCCTGACGCAGATCCTGTCGCAGCGCCGCGCCAAGGAAACCACGCTCGACTACCGGAACTCGTCGCTCTATCGCGCCGCGTTGCGCTTCGCGGATTCGCGCGGGCTTCATCTTGTCCGCGTCGCCCGCACGCTCGTCGGCGACAAGCTGCGCTGGACCGCCCGGCAGAAGCAAAAGCTCACCGATCTTGGCGCCCGGCTCGTCGCGCTCGGCAGCAGGCTCGGACTCGGCGCCTCTTCAAAACAGACCGCCCCGGAAACGCAGAAGGAGGCCAAGCCCATGGTCGCGGGCGTCACCACATTCGCTAAATCCATCGATCAGTCCGTCGAGGACAAGCTCGCCGCGGATCCCGCGCTCAAGAAGCAGTGGGAGGAGGTCTCGAGCCGCTTCCACTTCGTCTTCGCCAATCCAGAAGCCGCCTTCCGCAAGGTCGATGTCGACGCCATGATGACGAGCGCCGAAATCGCGACATCCACCCTCGCGACGCTCAAGGATAGGCCGGACAGCTTCGGCGCGCTGAAGGGCAAGACCGGCCTCCTGGCCAGCCGCGCAGACAAGGACGATCGCGAGCGGGCAAACCTCAATGCGCCGGCGCTCGCCCGTGATCTGGAGCGCTATCTGCGCCTGCGCGCCGAGGCCGAACACAAGCATGAGAGCGAGGAGCGCGCGGCGCGCATCAAGGTCGCGGTCGACATCCCGGCGCTGTCGCCCATCGCCAGGCAGACCTTGGAGAAAGTCCGCGACGCCATCGACCGAAACGATCTTCCGGCCGCCCTCGCATTCTCCCTTGAGGACAAGATGGTGAAGGCCGAGCTCGAAGGTTTCGCCCGGGCCGTCTCCGAGCGGTTCGGCGAGCGCTCCATGCTCGCCAATGCCGCGAAGACGCCGGACGGTCCGGCCTTCGAGAAGCTCGCCGCAGGTATGAACGCGGGCCAGCGTGAAGAGCTCAAAGCCGCATGGCCGGCAATGCGGACGGCACAGCAACTCTCCGCCCGGCAGCGCACGGCTGAGGCGCTGAAGCAGGCCGAGACGATGGGGCAGTCGCAGCGGCAGGGGTTGTCGCTGAAATGATGGTTGGTGTGCGAGCCGATGCTGATAAGGCGGCCGGAAGGAAAGACGAGACGCGCCGCCGCGCGCTGGCGATCCCGGCTGGTGGTGCGATCGGTATTGCCTTGATCGCCGGCCTGGGCTGGCTCGGCGGATTGCGGATCAACTTGACGCCGAGCGAGCCGCTCGGGCTCTGGCGGAGCGTCCCACTCGATCGGCCCGTCGCTGTCGGCGATCTCGTTTTCGTCTGCCCGCCGCCGGGACCGATCACCGATTTCGGCCTCGAGCGCGGATATTTCCGGTGGGGATCATGCCCGGCCGGCGTCGCGCCGCTCATCAAGACCGTCGTCGCGCTTGCAGGGGCTCGCATCGATGTAGGCGCCGAGGTCGCGATCGACGGCGTTGCGTTTTCCCGATCCCAGACCAGCGACCGAGACGGGGCCGGTCGGCCCCTTACGACCTGGCCTGGCGGCATCGTGCCGGCGGGTCAGATCTTCCTCCATTCTCCCTTCGCAGGTTCCTATGACTCCCGCTACTTCGGGCCGGTCCCGCTCACTGGCCTTCTTGGCCTTGCGCGGCCGCTTCTCACGATCGATCCCTGATCGCCGCCGCACTCTTTTCCTCGTGACCGGGGCTGCCGCAACCGGCTGGATCGGGTGGTCTGGTCATGTTCTGACCCTGCCGCTCACCATGCTGTTCCCGGCACTGTGGGCCTGGGCGCCAAACCGTGCCGCGGCCGCCGCAGTTGCAGTGGCCTATTTTTTGGCGGCGGCGCGCGGCCTGCCAGAAAGCGTCGCCACCTTCTTCGGCACCACGGTGTGGGCAGGTATCCTGCTATGGCTCGTGGCCTCGCTGTCTTTTGTCGTGGTGCATACCGCGTTCTGGACAGCGCGGCCGGGATGGACACGGGCGCTCCGCTATCTGGCGGCGGCCGGACTGATGGCGATCCCGCCCTTCGGCATCGTCGGCTGGGCGCATCCGGTGACGGCTGCCGGCGTTCTCTTTCCCGCTTGGGGATGGTGGGGACTGTTAGCGACGACAGTCAGCCTTGCCCTCGTGTCGACGAGGTTCTGGCTAGCCGCCACCATAGCCTTGGGAGGCTTCTGGATTTGGTCCGCCGCAAGCTGGACGGAGCCGATGCTACCGAAACGATGGAAGGGTGTCGACACGGAGCTGGGCGTGGCGCTCGGGCGCGACAATGCCCTGCAACGACATCGCCAGCTGGCCGGCATGGTGCGGACCCGGGCGCTGGAAGGAGCGCCGGTCGTCGTATTGCCCGAGAGCGCGCTCGGTCCGCTGACGCCGACTGTAGTGAGCTTCTGGGCCGACGCACTTGCCGACCTCGATGTCACCGTTGTCGCCGGCGCGGCGGTGATCGGCTCGGGAGGGTACGACAATGTCATGGTCGAGCTCCGTTCGGCGAGCGCGATGATCCGCTATCGCGCGCGCATGCCGGTTCCAGTTTCGATGTGGCAGCCGTGGCGGGCCTGGTTCGGGGACAGTGGCGGCGCGCGCGCCACCTTTTTTGCCGATCCCGTCGTGGAGATCGCCGGGCGCCGTGTCGCGCCGCTGATCTGCTACGAGCAGCTTCTGGTGTGGCCGATCCTGCAGTCGGCGCTGTATCGGCCCGATGCGATTGTCGCCATCGCGAATGCTTGGTGGGCCACCGGCACCTCCGTACCGGCGATCCAGACAGCCAGCGTTACCGCATGGTCGCGTCTGTTTGGAGCCTCTCTCGTCACATCCTTCAACCGCTGAGCAGGGAGCTCGCTTATGGCATTCGATGCAGATCTCCTCCGAACGTGCGCCGACCCTTCCCTTAAGCCGGCGATCGTCGAGCAATTCGTCAAGCAGGCGGGATCGCCCGATCCGCTCGCGGTGACCGTCCGAAGCGGCAGTCGCGTGATCCTCGTGCCACCTTTGAAAACGCCTGAGCAAGCTCTAGAGGTCGTCCGAGAGCATCTTGGAAAGTCCGTCGTTCGGGTCGGTATCACGCAGTATCCGGCCGGCGTTGGCATCCGCGATGTGTCTGAGCTTTCGCCGCAGCTGCTGCAACCTTGCGACAATATTCGTATGGGAACAGCACTGTTCGGAAAGGTCTGGCGGGTCGTGCTGAAATGGTACGGCAATCCGACGGCCGAAGACGTCATGACGCAGGTGCTCGACGACGCGCTCCATGCCTGGAAGACGGGGCAGTTCGAGGGGACGGCGGTTTTTACCGCGCCCGATCCGGGGGAGACCAAAGCCATCGCCCCGAAACTCGAAGACGCACCCCAATCTGCGCCTGTAGCGGAGCCACAGGAAACACCGGCGGACGATCCGAGCAAGTCAGGGATCCGCATCGACTTGTCGGGGATCGGAGGAAGGGCACCATAGCGAATCCGCCGACGAGCTAGGCTATTCGACGATGATGTCGCGCGTCAACAATTCGGTTTCTGAAAAACACAGGCTAGATAGATCGATCGAAACATAGATCTTCAGCCGGGCATGCGTGCGCGACGTCGTTTCTAGCTCCGTCGGGACAATGTCGTCATCCTTGTCGCGCAGTTCCTCTTGATCGAGGTAGCGCACTTTCGCATCGAGGACCGCGTTAGCTTGCAGAATCAGTCCGATTCGGTTGCCATCGAAAGCCGCCACGGCGTAGTCGTCGACGCTGATGATCTCTTCGAGCGCGGCTGACGGTACGCTGCCCTCGGTGAGCGACCCAAAATAGGTGAAGTCCACGAAATCAAGGTCGCTCTCAATCGCCAGGACGAGTTGCTCGTCAAAACCGGGGGCGGCCAATACCTCATCCGCAATCGTCTCGACATCTGTTCCGCTGCTCGCAGTTGCTGATGCGAGAACCTCGTCCAGAGCTTGCAACGGCAGGAGTGTGTCGTGACTCTCCGCGGCTTGGCGAAGCGCCACGTCCCCGCTGACCACATACATGGAGATATCATTGTTCTTGCAGTAGCGGGCGAGGCCTTCGATCACGAAGGCATCGGGAAACTCCTTGCTGCCTCTCTGCTCGAAGGGGGCCTGGCCTGCGAAATATCGCTCGAACACGATGCGGGCGGGGATCTCGAGCGCGGAGACCGAATGCCCGCGCAGGCGTTTGATCAATATCTCGACGAAGCCCGCCCACGCGGAGTCGGCCAGGGCCACGCCGTCGATGTCCTTCATCGCGTCGTTTGCCTGTCCGGCAATTTGCGAGATGCGGTTGAAATCGCGGGCTAGGCGCTTCGCATCGGCCGCTTTGGACAAGATCTCCTCGGTGAGCTGGCGCCGGATTTCGGACAGGGTGATGTCGGTGAAGTGCAGGACGATGCGGCCTGCTTCGATCTCCCCGCGGAGCAAGGCGAACTGCGTGTTGGAAATGTTGAAGCCGGCACGGCGATAGACCTCCGTGTCGAGGAAGACATGACGCGTCCGTAGCGGCTCCGTGGGTTTGCGTGTGGGCTTGGTCATGGCGTCTGAATGTCGGTCTGGTTGAAGTGATTCCCGCAAAACAGGAGGGGCTCGCCGGTGGCCTCGGCGAGGACATAGGCGAAGCAGTCGCCATAGTTCAGGCCCGCCTTGTGCCGCCCCTTGCCGAAATCGAGGAACGCCTGCCGGGCAAGCTCGCCATGCTCTTCCGTCACCGGCTTGATAGTGATGCCGGCGCGGCGGATGAAGGCTTCGGCCTGCCGCATGCCGTCGGGGCCGAGCTGTCTTTCGATCACCATCGACAGCTCGAAATAGTTCGCCACACTCATGCGGCTGATATCGGCGTCCTGAAGGTTTGCAAAGAACTCCGCTTCTTTTTCGCGGTATAGCACCGCGACCATGGCGGAAGTATCGATGATCACTTTGGCAGGCCGTCTTTACCATAGAGAGGATCGGCGTGGTCGGCACACGGACGCCTTACATGTGCCGCGGCGCGATCGGCGATCGTCAGCAATTCCTTCACGCTCGCTCTGCCCCTCCACGTTCGATCTGAGCATGGCGATCACGCAAGGCCTGGGTTACGATATGGGTCATGCTTTCGCCAGTTGATGGGGGCGATGCTCTGAGCCCATCGGTGGGCCTCCGGATCCTTGATGTTGAGGCCCATGGCCGCGATTGTTTCTATAAAAAACAACAGCCCTCTGCGACTCTATCAAGCGGCGTCGTAGTGGACAAGATCAGCCCCAAAGTGTGTGTGGCGCGACCCCCTTAGATTGGATGGCATAGACGCGATGAAAGGCCACCAAAATGCAAGTTCGTGCCGTCACTTGAGAGCAGCTTTTTAGTCAAAATGCACGCGTTGTGATCTGGCGCGAACGACCACTTGCTTCTATGAAAGTCGCAAGGTGGTACGCGCCGCCTCGGGGCTTAGAATCCCCTGATGAACGGTTGGTGCCGGCCGTAACGGCACCGAATCCTCTGACCTTGCGGCCGGGGGCTTGCGACGTATGTCCAGGCTTCCAGCTAAAGGTCGTAGGGCCGTTTCATC
>CAYUOL010000261.1:0-9666 GCA_964446345.1 uncultured Iamiaceae bacterium
ATACCGTAAATTACGGAAAACTAACAATTACTTTCGGCACCTGCCACGCATAAGTTAGTTGGCGGCGAGGATGAAGTACGCCGAGATCGTCGTGCCGATCGCGGCGAGCCAGATCGTCGCCAGGTGGAGCCGCTTGGGCAGCTGGTCCCACCCGAAGATCCACAGCCCGAGGAAGGTCGACTCGAGGAAGAACGCCGCGAGGCCCTCCATCGCGAGCGGTGCCCCGAACACGTCCCCGACGAAGCGGGAGTAGCCCGCCCACGCCATCCCGAACTGGAACTCCTGCACGATGCCCGTCACCACGCCCATGGCGAAGGTGATGAGGAAGAGCTTCCCCCAGAACTTCGTCTGGCGCAGCCACGCATCGGATCCGCTGCGGTACCAGACGGTGTGCAGGACGGCGACCACCAGGGCCAGCCCGATCGTCAGGGGGACGAAGAGGAAGTGGTAGATCGTCGTGATCCCGAACTGCCAGCGGGCGATGTTCAGCGCGTTCATCGGGGCTCCCTCGCGCCGTGGACCGAACGGCGACCAGAGCATCGTCCGCCCCGCTCACCTGCGGTCTCCAGGGCCAAAGGTCCCGAAACGGAAGATGGATTGATGATGAACCATCTCTGACAGCGATGGTTCGTGGCACCCGCAGCGTCGCCGCGGCGAACCGGTCAGAGATCCAGGAAGAGCCTGGTCACGCGGTCCTGGATGAACGACGGCGTCAGGCGCGTCGTGAGGCTGATGGCCTGGGCGTCCATGCCGATCAGGTAGCGGGCCCGCGGGGCGCGGGCCTCGATGGCACTGGCGATCGCCTCCGCGCACTGCTGGGGCGAGCCCATGATCGGGGCGCTGAGCTTCTGCATCCGCAGGTACCGGTCGTAGGCCGAGAGGTACGACGAGCCGCTCGCCGCGTGCTTGTCGATGTCGCGCTGCGCGTCGTCCCAGATGCCGGTGTCGAACCCGCCCGGCTCGATCAGCACGACCTTGATGCCGTCCTTCGCCGTCTCCACGCGCAGCGAGTCCGACAGCGCCTCGAGGGCGTGCTTGGCGCCGGTGTACCAGCCGCCGAGCGGCACGCTGATCCGCCCCATGATCGACGAGATGTTGATGATGCGGCCGCCGCCGTTGGCCCGCATGCCCGGCAGGGCCAGCTTCGCGAGCCGCATCGGGGCGAAGACCATCGTCTCGAAGAACGCGCGTGCTTCGTCGTCGTCGATGTCCTCGATGGCGCCGGTCAGCGCGTACCCGGCGTTGTTGACCAGCCCGTACAGGTCGAGGGTGGCCATGACCTCGGCGCACTGGTCAGCGTCGTTCACGTCCAGCAGCACCGTCTCGACATCGACCCCGGCCTCGGCCGCGGCCGCATGCACGACCTCCGCCTTGGCGGGCGACCGCACCGAGCCCACCGAGTGGAAGCCGCGCCGGGCGAGCTCGATCGTGGTCGCCAACCCGATCCCCGAGTTGGCGCCGGTGGTCAGGACGACGGGCTCGTTCATGTCGACCTCGTCGGGCAGGCGCACCGCTCGGGGGCATCGTGGTGAGGCACGGGCCCTTTCTACCCCAGGTGCTCCAACCCTGGACCAGACGGCCTACCCCGGGGGCCTCCCCGCCTACCCGAGTGCCTTCGTGAGGACCTCGCCGGCGAAGGCGACGTTCTCGGGCTCGTGCCCGTCGGCGGGCATGTTGAACGTGACGCCGTCGAGGCCGTAGCCCCGGTAGCGCTGCACGGTCTCGCCCACGGTGTCGGCGTCACCGACCACGAGCCGGGACCCGACCATGGCCCTGGTGGCATCGTCGAGCGTGTCCCAGTCGAGCCCGCGCTCGGCGAGGAAGGCGTTGCGCTTGCCCTCGGCCTCCTCCATCGTCGCCGCGACAACGAGGAAGGCCAGCATCGTCTTGTTGATCGTCGCGATGTCGCGGCCCTGGTCCGCGCAGTGGCCGGCGAGCACGTCCATCTTCCGCTCGATCTCGTCCTCGCCGACGGTGAAGTTCGCCATGTCGGCGTACTGCGCCATCATGCGCAACGTCTTCTTCTCGCCCGAGCCGCCGATCATCAGCGGGATGTCGCCGCGGATCGGGGCGGGGAAGTTCATCGCGTCCTTGGTGCGGTAGTGCGTGCCCTCGAACGTCGGCCGCTCGCCGCGGAACATGCCCTGGCAGATCTGGATCGCCTCCTCGAGCCGCTCGAACCGCTCCTTCACGGGCGGGAAGTCGACGCCCAACGCCTCGTGCTCCACGTCGAACCACGCCGCCCCGATGCCGAGGAACGCGCGGCCCTGCGAGATCACGTCGAGCGCCGTGACCGTCTTCGCGAGGATCGCGGGGTTGCGATACGTGACGCCCGTGACGAGCGTGCCGAGGTTCACCTTCTTCGTGCGGGCGGCGAGCGCGCTGAGCAACGAGTACGCCTCGAACATGTTGTTCTCGGGCGGGCCCATCAACGGCAGCTGGTAGAAGTGGTCCATCACCATCACGGTGTCGAACCCCGACTCCTCGGCGGCGACGACGACCGACGACAGCCGTTCGAAGAGGTCGACGTCGGCGACCCCCGGGTACGTGAAGTTCGGGATCTGGAGCCCGGCTCGGATCATGTGCTCCCCCTCAGAAGCGGTCCCACCCGTGGTTGATGCGTGCGGTCGCGGTGCTCGGCCCTGACGGACCGACCGGCCCGGGCCTTTCTATCGGGACGCCCCCGCGAAGCGGCCGCCGCAGCCAGAACTTCTGCGCGACGTCGGGGTCAGGTCGGTGCGTAGTAGCCGACGGCGTCGGCGACGAGGTCGACGGTGCCTGCGTGGTTCGTCACCACGATCGTGCCGTCGCCGGCGACGCCGACCGCGACCAGGTCGGCGATCGTCTCGCCCGCCGCGAAGTTCAGGTTGGAGGTCGTGGGTGCCGGGCCTCCACCCGGGTGCACCGTGACGTACCCGGGCGCCGTCGCCGCCGTGGCGGTCACGTTGGCGACCAGCCCGTTCGCCCCCGCCGGCACGTTGGTGCCCGCGGCGCCAGCCACGGCGAGGGTCCGCGACTGCCCCGGTCCCCAGGGCCCGCTCAGGCCCCTGCCCACTCGGTCGTCGAGCACGCGCGTCGGTTCGATGGCATGGAAGCGCGACCCGGTCGAGGGGTCGAAGAAGCCGACGATGTCCATGATCACGTCCACCGCACCGGTGTTGTTGGCGAAGCTGATCCCTCCCCACGCACCGATCGGCACGATCGTGAGGTTCGGGATGGTCTGGCCCGCGGCGAAGTTCACCGTCGACGAGCCCGGTCGGGCGGTGCCGGAGGGCCACACCGACACGAAGCTCCCCGTGGTCCCGCCGGTGACGGTGACCGTGGCGATCACCGCCGTGGCGGTGCTGGGGACCCCGAGCGCGTTCGTGGGCTGGCGCACCCGCACCTCCCGGGTGGTGCCGGCCACGAGCGGCGAGCCCCAACCACCCGTCGCCGTGCGGGAGTCGAGGACGCGCGTCGGCGTGACGCCGTTGAACAGGTCGCCGGCGCCGATCCCGACGTCGTAGTAGCCGACGAGATCGGCCACGACGTCGGTGGTCCCCACGGCGTTGGCGAACGACACCGCGCCCGCCGCGTCGAGCTTCACCGTCACGAGGTTGGCGATGGTCTGGCCCGCCGCGAAGTTCAGGGCGGATGTGGTCGCGGGTCCCGTCGCGCCACCCGGACGCACGGACAGGAACGAACCGTGCGACGCTCCGGTGGCGGTCACGTTCATCACCACGGCCGACGCACCGATGGGCGCACGGCCGACGCTGGGGCCGAGCTCGTCGGTGACCTGCAGCGTGCGCGGCTGGGACGCCGCGAGCTTCGCGGACCAACCGCCGACGGCGGTGCGCGAGTCGAGGATGCGCGTCGGGCTCATCGGGTGGTACCTCGCCGACACCGGTTCGTCGAGCAGCGGCACCAGGTTGGCGAGGTAGAACGCGACCGTCTTCGGCATCCAGTCGGCGTACCGCGCGTAGATGTTGTGCGACAGTCCCGCGTAGGTCACGAGCTCGCAGGCGTTGCCCATCTCCTTGGTCTGCGTGCACGACCGGGTCGCCCAGGCGTAGGGCACGGTGTCGTCGACGTCGCCGTGGAACATGATGATCGGTGGTGCGCCCGGCTCGAGGCGGGCGGCGTACCCGGACAGCGACACGGACGCGGCCACGTTCGAGGGGTAGCCCGGGTTGCCGCTCGTGTCCGGGTCGGAGGCGTACGCGTTGTAGTTGAGGTTCAGCGAGGTGATGGCGCCGGCGGAGTACCCGATGGCACCGATGGCCCGCTGGTCGATGCGGCGGACCAGGGCGTTGCGCCGCAACCAGCGCACGGCGGCGCGGGCGTCGAGGCCCGCGTACTGCTGGCCCTTGGCCAGGCGCTGGAAGTCGCCGAGCACGCCGGGGTTGAGGCGGTAGTTGATCGACACGACGACGTAGCCGTGGCGCGCGAGCTCGGTGGCGGCGGTCGTGCCCTCGCTCTTGTCGCCGTTCGCGAACGACCCGCCGTGGATGTACACGAGGGCCGGGCGCGCGGCGAGCGTGTCGCCGGCCGGTTCGTAGAGATCGAGCTTCAGCGTCTCGACGGTCCCGGCCGCACCGACCGCACTGCCGTAGACGAGGTCCTTGGTCACGTCGACGGTCGGGAACACCGAGTCGGCGTAGCGGACCCCCGCGGCGCCCACGCCCGGAGCCGGTGCGGCCGCGGCTGCGGCCGAGCCGCGCTCGGGGCCCAGCGCGGACAGGCCGAGCGCGGCGATCACCACCAGCGCGACGAGCACGGGGCGGCGGCGAAGAGCGCGACCGGAGATCAGCGGTCCTCGTCCTCGCGCTGGTCTGCGTGCGTGCGCCATCACGTCCCCCCGCGGCAGATCGGGGACCCACCGCCGACGGTCGCCGCCGACCGTCCCCCGAGCGCACCACGACCATCGCAGCGCGAGGTGCTGAGAGTAGCGGTCGCGCCACCGCCACGGCCGGTCGCCCCGGGGGGGGTGAGCCAGGGCGGTGCCGGGTAAGGAGCGGTCGTGGCGCCTTCACCCCGTCCGCGCGCGCGAGACGACGCAGCAGGCCGCCAGTCCCTCGTCCGTGCGGGTGTACACGTGGCAGTGCTCGGTGGGCTCGGTCCCGTCGGCCCCCTCGACGACCGACAGCGCCACGACGAACGACCGATGCTCGGCCACGGACTGCAGACGGTGCGGCCCCGAGGGACCGCGCCGGTGCAGCCACGCGACCACGGCGTCGAGACCGGCGATGTCGACCCCCAGCTCCGGGATCCGCAGGTGGTACTGCGGGGTCGCCACCGCGCGCAGCGCCTCGACGTCGCCGGCGTCCATGCGCTCGTACAGCGCGTGCAGCCAGTGGCCCGGCGACGGGTCCGGGGCCGGACGCGGCACGGGGCGGCGGGACGGCGGCATCATCGGATCATGGACCGCGGGCGCGCGCGACGCACTGGGGACGCACCCCAGAGTTCCGTGCGCCGCTCGGCGTCGGTGCGACGCGGCGCGCCCCGGGGACCGGGGCGGAGATGAGCGCCGACGAACGCTCGGACCGGACCACCCCGCCCCGGCGCACGCACCTGTTGGAGCGGGCGCCGCACCTCGAGCTCATCGACGTGGTGCTCGACCAGGCCGGGGCCGGCAGGGGCCAGTTGCTCTGGATCGAGGGGCCGGCCGGGGCCGGCAAGACGAGCCTCGTGCGCGCCGCCCGGGCGGCGGCCGCTGACCGGCGCATGACGGTGCTGGGCGCGACAGCGGAGGAGCTCGAGTCCGACCACCTGCTCGGCGTCGTGCACCAGCTCTTCGACCCGATCCTGCGCCGGCCGCCGTCGTCGCTCCCCCGCGAGGTCTTCACCGGACCAGCCCTCGGCGCGCGCGACGCGTTGCTCGACCTGGCGACCGACGCCGCCGCGGTCGACGACCCGGCGGACGCCGCCACCGCCGACGCGGTCGCGGCGAAGCTGCGCTCCGGTGCGCTGCACCACGGCCTGTACTGGCTCCTGGTCCGGTTGAGCGAAGAGGCACCGCTGCTCCTCACGGTCGACGACCTCCACTGGGTCGATGCCCCGTCGCTCTCGTTCCTCGGCTACCTGGCGCGCCGACTGACCGATCTGCCGATCGCGTTGGTGATCGGCACCCGGATCGGCGTCGAGAACGAGACGAGCATCGATCGGGCCCGCATCCGGGCGCAGCCCGACGCGCACCACCTCTCGCCCCCGCCGCTGAGCAAGGCCGCGGTCGCCGACCTCGTGCGCGAGGCGCAGCCCGATGCGTCGGACGAGCGCTGCGCGTCGGTCTTCGACGCGTCGCGGGGCAACCCGTTCCTCGTCGAGGTCGCCGTGCAGATCGCCGACGGGTCGACCGACCGGCTCCACGACGAGGTGCGCCGGCAGCTCCGCGCGCTCGCGCCGGACGTCCAGCGGCTGGCGAAGGCGATGGCGGTGCTCGGGGCCGACCCCGCCCTCGGCACGGCCATCGCCGTCGCCGACCTCGCGCCCGCGATCGGGCTCGACGCCGCGTCGATCCTGCTGGCCCGGGAGTGGATACAGGCACTCGCAGCACGAGCGGCACCCGGGGCACCCGCAGAGCCCGAGCAACCGAGCGCGGCCGTGCTCGACCTCCCGGCGCGCGTGCGGTTCCGCCATCCGCTCGTGCGCGACGCCGTCGTGCAGCTGTGCCGCCCCAGCGAGCTCGACCGCCTGCACGCGCGGGCGATCGACGTGCTCAGCGCGACCGGTGCCGACGTCACCGAGATCGCGATGCACGCGCTGAGCAGCCTGCCCCGGGGCGCGCGCTCCACGGTCGACGCGCTCGTCGCCGCCGCCGACCGGGCCCGGCGCTCCGGCGCCGACGCCGAGGCCGTGCGCCTGCTCGACCGCGCCCTGGCCGAGCCCCCACCGCCCGACGACGCCGCTCGTGTGCTCGCGCTCGTCGCTCGCGCCGCGGCTCGGGCCGGTGCGGCCGACGCCGCCGCCCGCTTCGACGCGGCCATCGCCGCCGCACCCGACGCGGCCGCCCGCACCGAGCTGCGCCAGCGGTTCGCCGCCATCTTGATCGCCACGCGCGACCCCGGCGCCGCGGCGGCGGTGCTCGAGGCGGCGGTGGCCGAGGACGACGGCACGGACATCGCCCTCACCATCGAGCTGCTGGCGACGCGCCTGGTGGCACTGCGCTCGGACCCCGAACGGCGCGCCGAGTGGGAGCAGAACCTCGACGCGCTCGAGGCGCTGGACATCGACGGCCTCGCACGGCGGCTCGATCCGCGATCAGCGGCGATCCGCGCGGCCCGGGCCGAGCTGGCGTACCGGGACGGCGTGATGGGGCGCGACCGCGACCGTTCGCGCCGCCTGGCCCTCGCCGCCATCGGCGACGAGCACGGCTCCGAGCTCGCGTTCGCCAACGCCAACGCCTTCTCGACGGCCATGCACGCCCTGCTGCAGGTCGGCGAGCACCAGCTCGTGCTCGAGGTGACGTCGCGCACGATGCAGGAGGCGCAGGACCTGGGCAACGGGTTGGTCTTCCGGCTCGCGTCCACCTACCGCGGGATCGCGCTCATGCGCACGGGCCGCGCGCGCGAGGCGATCGCCGCCGCCGTGATCGACGACGTCATGGAGCGCCACCTCACGCCGATCGTTCCGATCAACTCGGTGACGATGGCCCAGGCGTACCTCGCGCTCGGGCTGCTCGACGACGCCGAGCGCGCTCTCGAACCACCCGGCGGCCGCGAGCGGTTCCGCGACCTGCTCACCGCGGGCGGCATCCCCGAGTGGGAGGGCTGGGTGCGCCTCGCGCAGGACCGGCCCGCCGAGGCCGCGCAGTCCTTCCTCGAGATCGCCGACGGCACCAGTTCGCTGGGGGGCGCGAACCCCTCCACGAACTCGTGGCGGTCGGGGCTCGCCCGCTCCCTGTTCCGCCTCGGGGACAAGCGCGAGGCCGAGCGCGTCTCGGACATCGAGGTCGACCTGGCCCGGACCTGGTCCGCGCCGCGGCCGCTCGGCACGGCGCTGACGACCGCCGGCATGATCCGCCGTGGGACGCGCGCCGAGGAGCTGCTCGACGAGGCGGTCGCCGTGCTGCAGACGTCCACCGATCCGTACCTGCTCGGGTGGGCCCACCTGCACCGCGGCTACCACCGGCGGGCGGGGCGCCGCCGCCCCGAAGCCCGCGAGGACCTCCGCGTGGCGCTCGACCTCGGGCACCGGTACGAGTTCACGCTGCTGGCGTCGGCCGCGAACGACGCCCTCGTCGACGCCGGGGGCCGGCCACGGGCCCGCGTGCTGAGCGGCGTCGACGCGCTGACGCCCGCCGAGCTGCGCGTGGCGCGCGCGGTGGCCGAGGGGCGATCCAACGCCGACGTGGCCGCCGACCTCTTCATCACGCGCAAGGCGGTCGAGTACCACCTCAGCAACGTCTACCGGAAGCTCCAGATCAGCGGCCGCGGCGAGCTCGCCGAGGCCCTCGCCCCGCGCCCGACCTGAGGCGCGGCGCGCTCCGGCTCAGCCGGCTTCGAGCGCAGCGATCGCGGCCGCCTGGGCCAGCACGCGCCGGGCGTTGTCGACGTGGAGGTTCTCGATCATGCGGCCGTTCACCGTGACGACGCCCTTGCCGGCCGCCGTCGCCTCTTCGAACGCGGCGATGATCTCCTCCGCCGCGGCCACCTCGTCGGCGCCCGGGGCGAACGCGGCGTTGCAGGGGCCCAGCTGCGACGGGTGGATCAACGTCTTGCCGTCGAAGCCCATCTGCCGCCCCTGGAGGCACTCGGCGGCGAAGCCCTCCTCGTTCTTGATGTCGTTGTAGACGCCGTCGAGGATGACCTTGCCGGCCATGCGCGCGGCCAGCAGGCACTGCGACAACCCGAAGAGCAGCGGTTGGCGCCCCGGCACGTGCTCGGCGTGGAGCTCCTTGGCCAGGTCGTTGGTGCCCATGACGAACACGGTGAGCCGCTCGGACGACGTGGCGATCGCCTCGGCGTGCAGCATCGCCACCGGCGTCTCGAGCATCCCCCAGATCTTCAGCTCGTCCGGGGCGCCGGCGGCCTCGAGCGCGGCCTCGACCGCGCGCACGTCGTCGACCGAGTTGATCTTGGGCACGACGATCGCCGCCGCCCCGGACGTGGCGATCGCCTGCACGTCGGCGGCGTGCCACTCGGTGTCGAGGCCGTTGGCGCGGATCGTGACCTCCTTGAGGCCGTACTCCCCCGAGCCCGCCGCGGCCACGACGCGCTCGCGCGCTTCGGCCTTG
This sequence comes from uncultured Iamiaceae bacterium, assembly GCA_964446345.1. Classification (GTDB taxonomy): domain Bacteria; phylum Actinomycetota; class Acidimicrobiia; order Acidimicrobiales; family Acidimicrobilacustridaceae; genus CAYUOL01. The sequence goes on from CAYUOL010000261.1 coordinate 9,212, forward strand.
GCGTCGGGCGACACGGCGTCCTCCAGGTCGAGGATGAGCGCGTCGGCCGCAAGGCCCTTGGCCTTCTCGAGCGCCCGCTCGTTGGCGCCGGGCATGTACAGCACGGAGCGGCGGGGCCGCAGGTCGTTCTCACTCATTCGGGTTCCCTCGGGCTCGTCGAGCGCGGACGTCGTCCGCTCGGTCGGTGGATCAGAGGTGCGGATCAGGTGCGGATCAGGAGTTGCGGATCAAGAGCCGCGGATCAATCGGTGGATCAGAGGCCGTACAGCTCGGCGAGCTCGGGATCCTGCGAGGCGAGCATCGTCGCCAGCTCGATGACGACCTTGCACTGCTTGACCGTCGCGTCGTCCTGCATCTTGCCGTCGATCATGACCGCACCCGTGCCGTCGCCCATCTCCTCGATGACCTTCTTGGCCCACGCCACGTCGGCCGGATCGGGAGAGAACACCTTCTTG
>CAYUOL010000262.1:0-9593 GCA_964446345.1 uncultured Iamiaceae bacterium
GCGGCTTCAGGTCGTCGTTGGTGGGCAGGCCCTCGCGGTACTTCTCGATCTGCTGCGCGTTGCCGGCCCGGTCGATGACCACGGCCACCTGGCCGCGCGGGTCGTTGCCCCAGACCCGGTCGTCCTTGACGAAGGCGGTGAAGGTCCGGCCGTCGGCGGCGTCCTTGGCCGGGTCGTTGGCGTCGACCACCCGGATGCGGTCGACGACCTTGCCGGTCTCGGCGTCGATCTTGAGCAGGGCACCGAGCTGGAAGTCGGGGAGGTACACGAACGCGCCGTTGGCGAGCGGCGCGCCCAGGTCGTGGCCCTGCACCTCGGCGAGGTCGAACTTCTTCTGGTCACCGCTCTCGACGTCGACGCCGAGCAGACGGCCCGCGCCGACGTGCACCATCCAGAGCCGGGAGCCCGTCATCTTCTCGGTGAGCTGCAGCTCGCCGTCGCGGGGGACGTCGATCGTGAACACGGACTGCACGCCCGTGGTGGGATCGACGACGGCGACCGTCGCCTTGCTGTGGTCGACGGCGAGCAGTTGATCGGCGACGAGGCTGACGCGCAGCTCGTCGTTCGGGTCGGCGACCCGCACCGACGGCTCGCCCTTGCCGTCGGCCACGAACGCGAGCTCGCCCGTCTCGCTGATCGCCGCGGCCAAGCGCCCGCGCTCGTCGACGACGGCGTTGGCGATCGTGTGCTTCATCTCGACGGCGGAGCCCACCGGGTCGAGCGTGGCGCTCCCCGGATCGACCTGTTGGACGCGGCCGGTGCGCTGCGAGACGAGGAAGCCCTTGCCGCCGCCGATGAGGAACGCCGGGTTGTCGGCGGGGTCGGCCTTGATGGTGCCGCCGAGCTGCAGCTGGGCGTCGTCGAGCTTGGTGACCTCGCCTGTGTCGCGGTTGAGGACGAAGACCCCGTCGGGGCCCTGGATCACCTGGAGGTCCGCGCCGTTCGCGCCGTGGAAGCGCATCTCGAAGTCGGGCTTGCCGGTGGCGCCGTTGACGCGCACGACCGAGCCGGAGTCGGTCGACGGCAGCCAGGCGTCGCCCTTGAAGAACTTGGCGGCGCTGTCGTTGTGGCCGACGCCGAAGAGCGCGGCGAACGCGACGACCGCGAGCACGACGGCACCGCCGATCGACGCGAACCCGGCCGAGGATCGCCACCACGAGGGGGGCGCCGCCGGTGCACCACCCTTTCGGGTGGCACGTTCAGGTGTGCTCACCGTGCTCGTGGCCTGCGTCATCGGATCACCCCACCGACCGCAGCCGAGCTCCGGTCGTCCGTCACAGTTTGCCGTATCGTGCGGCGCACGCGCCCTCGCCCGATCGGATCTTCGCTGACCCGGTCGCCCGCGTGGTGCGAGCGCTGCGCCCATGGACCCGCACCCACCAGAACCCCGGCGATCTGAAGACCCGCGTTCCGCCCCGGCCGCTGATCCGGTCGGTGGCCCGCGGCCGGATGAACCGGACCCACCGGGTGCGTCGGAGGGTGGGTGGGGCGAGAGGTCGCGTGGGGGGTCGGGCGGACAGACGGACGGGCGAGCAGCGGAGGACGCGTCACGGGAAGGATCAACGGCTCCCGCGGGCAGCCGTGACGGTGACGTCGGTCGCACGGGTCCTGATCTGCCCCGTCCTGATCTCCCCGGTCCTGATCTCCCCGGTCCTGATCTCCCCGGTCCTGATCTCCCCGGGCCTGATCTCCCCGGTCCTGATCTCCCCGGGCCTGATCTCACGGGTCCTGATCTCGGGGCCGAGCTCGCCTCGGGGTTGGCGGCGAGCGCCGAGGATCGCGAGCCCGACGTCGACGCGGACGCCCTCGAGGCCGAGCGCGTGCTCATCGCGCAGGCGCAAGACGGCGACCGCCACGCCTTCCACCAGCTGTACGAGCGGAACGTGCGCCTGGTGGTCAGCTTCCTGGCCAACCGCGTCGGGGCGGCGGCCGCGGAGGACCTCACCGCCGAGACGTTCGCCCGCGCCTTCGAGCGCATCGGCACGTTCGAGTGGCGCGGGGTGCCCTTCCGGGCCTGGCTGCTGCGCATCGCCTACCACCAGCTCGTGGCGCAGACGCGGAAGCGGTCGAGCAGCGAGATCGTCAGCGACGAGGTCGCCGTCGAGGACCAACGCAGCCACGAGGACGCGGTCGTCGATCAGCTCACCACGCACCAGGCCCTCCTCGCCGCGGTCGCGTCCCTGCCCCCGGCGCAGCGCATGGCGGTCGAGCTGCGGTACCTGCGCGAGCTCTCGGTCTCCGAGACCGCCGTCGTGCTCGAGCTGTCGGAGGAAGCGGTCCGCGCGCTGACGTACCGGTCCCTGCGGTCGCTGCGCGCGGCGCTCTCGCCGTGATCGCCATGACCGTTTTCGGCGGAGCGTCCCCCGCTCGGTGGACCACCCGTAGAATCACGGCGCCGCGTCGCCGCCCCCACACCGTTCCGATCGTCCCGGAAGAACCTGCCCGTCATGGATCTCGCCCTCACCATCCAACGGCCCGATGAAGACGTGGGGCGCCCGGTGCTCGTCGAGATCGACCGCGAGAGCACCGGCCGTGAGCTCGTCGACGCGCTGGCTGCGCACCTGCTGCTCGCGCCCGGCGGGTGGCAGCTCTGGAACGTGCGCACGCGGATGCCGGTCGCGAACGATGGGCCGATCGAGGCCGCCGAGCTCTTGAGCGGGGACACGCTCAAGCTGACCGATCCGGCGCAACCCCCGGCGTGGGCGCACCACGACCCGACCGTCTACCACCACACCTTCGAGCTGCTCGTGGTCGGCGGTCCCCGGGCCGGCCATCGGTTCCCGCTGGTGCCCGGCGAGTACATCATCGGCCGGGACGAGTCGGCGACCATCGCGATCCAGGACGACCAGGCGTCGCGCCGCCACGTGCACCTCGGCGTCGGTAGCGACCAGGTGATGATCACCGATCTGCAGTCGACGAACGGCACGCTGGTCGACGGCCGCGTGCTCACCGAGACCGTCGAGCTGCGCCCCGGCGCCGTGGTCGAGGTCGGCACCACGTTGCTGACGCTCGAGCGCATCGAGCTGAGCGCCGCCGCGCGGCTCGCGTCGGTGCACTACGCCGACGGGCACCTCGACTTCAACCGGCCCCCTCGCGTGCGTCGGCGGGTCGAGAAGAAGCGGCTCGACCTGCCGAACATCCCGGTCAAGCCGCCCAAGCGCAAGCTGCCCCTGGCGATGGCGGTGGCCCCGGTGCTCATGGGTGTGGCCATGGCCTTCGTGGTCGGGCCCGTCATGCTGATGTTCTCGGCCATGGGTCCGGTCATGGCCGTGTTCTCCCTCGTCGAGGATCGGCGCGGCGGGCACAAGGCGTTCCGCGAGGACTCGGCCAAGTTCGAGGACGCGCTCGTCGCGGTGCAGGCCGAGCTGGGCCCCACGCACGACGAGCTCGTCCGCGCCCGGCGCGATGCCGCGCCGAGCCCCGCGCACCTGATCGGTCGCGCCCGCAGCCGTTCCCCCGAGCTGTGGGAGCGCCGGCTCGACGACGGCGACTTCCTGACGGTGCGCATCGGGCTGTCGAACCTGCCGACGAACCTGAGCTTCCGTGGCGGCGACACCGAGGGCGGCGAGCCGGCCTTCGCCGATCGGGTGAACGCGCTGCGCACCGAGTTCGAGGTCGATCCCGATGTGCCCGTCGACGTCGACCTGCGATCGCTGGGCGTGCTCGGCGTCACCGGTCCCGCCGAGGAGCGGGCGGCGCTGCTGCGGTGGCTCGTGCTCCAGCCGGCCACGCTCGACAGCCCGCGCGACCTCGGCATCGTCGTGATCGCCCCGCCGGACGAGACGGCCCTGTGGGACTGGACGAAGTGGCTGCCGCACACCCAGACCATGGTCGCCGGCCTGCCCGGCGCCCGCACCGTCGCCTCGGATCCCGAGGACATCCGGGTCGTCTTCCAGATCATCGACGACCTGATCGTGTCCCGCCGCATCGAGGCCCAGCGCCGCGTCGGCTACGGCGACGACGCCTGGCACCCCCACGTGCTGTGCGTCATCCCCGGGGACATCCCGATCCCGCGCCCCGCGCTCTCGCGCGTGCTCGTCGACGGCCGCGAGTTCGGCATCACCTTCATCGTCGGCGCGGCGCGCAGCGAGCAGCTGCCGGGTGAGTGCAAGGCCGTGGTGCACGCGACCCAGCACGGCAACGACTTCTCCGTGACCGTCACGGCCACGGGCGACACGATCCCGAGCATCGTCGGCGACGGCGTGCCCCTGCTCGCCGCCACCGAGACCGCCATCTCCCTGGCGCCCATCCGCGACGTCAGCGCGGCCAGCGCGTCGGGCGAGGTCCCCCGCCAGGTGCTGCTGCTCGACATCCTCGACCTGCCCGATCCGAGCGCCGCCTCCGTCCTCCAGCGCTGGCAGCAGCACGCCGGTTCCGGGGGGCTGGGCGCCCCCGTGGGCATCGGCCCGACCGGACCGGTCACGATCGACCTGCGCCGCGACGGTCCGCACGGCCTCGCCGCGGGCACCACCGGCGCGGGCAAGAGCGAGCTGCTGCAGAGCCTCGTCGCGTCGCTCGCCGCCACCCACCCGGCGAACCGCCTCACGTTCGTGCTCGTCGACTACAAGGGTGGCGCGGCGTTCAAGGACTGCGTGGCGCTGCCGCACACGGTCGGGTTCTTCACCGATCTCGATGCGCACCTCGCGCAGCGGGCCCTGGTGTCGCTGAACGCCGAGCTGCGCCGGCGCGAGCACATCCTGAGCGCCACCGGCACCAAGGACATCATCGAGCTCGAGCGCAAGGACCCGGCCAGCGCGCCGGCCAACCTGTTCATCGTCTTCGACGAGTTCGCCTTCCTGAAGAAGGAGGTGCCCGAGTTCGTCGCCGGCGTCATCGACATCGCCCAGCGCGGGCGCAGCCTCGGCGTGCACCTCATGCTCGCCACGCAGCGCCCGCAGGGCGTCGTCGACGACAACATCCGGGCGAACACGAACCTGCGCATCGCGCTGCGCATCGCCGACGAGGTCGATTCGAACGACGTGATCGACCGCCCCGACGCAGCCCACATCCCGAAGTCGATCCCCGGCCGCGCGTTCATCCGCACCGGGCACAGCGACGTGCAGATCGTGCAGTCGGCCTACGCCGGCGCGATCAGCAGCGGCGGCCCGCAGCGGCAACCGACGAAGGTCAAGGACTTCGCCTTCGGGTCGGGCCTGCGCGCGACGGCGGGCGGCGGGTCGGCTGCGGCGGACGACGACGATCGCCCGACCGATCTGCAACGCCTCGTGACCGCGATCGGCGAGGCGAACGCGCAGGCGGGCATCCCGGCCCAGCCCCTGCCCTGGCTGCCCCCGCTCGATCCGATCTACGACCTCGGCGCGCTGCTGCACGAGGCCGTGCCCGTCGAGGGCGCCACCGAGCTCGCCGCGGTGCTCGGCCGGGTGGACATCCCCGAGCAGCAGACCCAGAGCACCTGGCAGCTCGACCTCGGCGCCCGCGGCCACGTGATCGTCTACGGCACCAGCGGCACGGGCAAGACGACGATCCTGCGCACGCTGGCGGCGTCGCTGGCCAGCAAGCTGTGGCCGACGGACCTGAACCTGTACGCGCTCGACTTCGCGAGCCGGGGCCTGCGGTCGGTCGGCGACCTGCCTCACTGCGGCGGCGTGGTCAACGCCGACGAGGTCGAGAAGGTCGAGCGGCTGCTGGTCATGCTCGATGCGCTCGTGGACGAGCGCAAGGCCCAGCTCGGGGCGGTCGGGGCATCGTCGCTGGCCGAGTACCGCGCCACGCACGGCCCGGTGCTGCCCTTCGTCGTCGTGCTCATCGACGGCTACGCCGGCTTCACGTCGACGTTCCTCGAGGTCGACCACGGAGCGATGATCGATCGGGTCGCGCGCCTGGTCGCCGAGGGCCGCGCCGTCGGCCTGCACTTCGCGATCACCGCGGACCGCCGCAACGCCATCCCGAGCACGCTGTCCGGCGTGATCTCCGAGCGGATCGTGCTGCGCATGGCCGATCGCGACGAGTACGCCACGCTCGGGCTGTCGTCGGCCATCGCCGACACCGAGCTCCCGGCCGGCCGCGGCTTCGTCGACGACCAGCGGGAGGTGCAGTTCGCCATCCTCGGCGAGGGCACCTCCGGCGCGGAGCAGGCGGCCGCCCTGACGCAGTTCGGCGAGAGCCTGCGCGCCGCCGCGCCGCCGGTCGAGGTGCCGCGCATCGAGCTGCTGCGCGAGTACGCCTCCCGCGGCGACCTCGAGCCGGCGACCCCCGGCTCGTGGCAGGTGCCGCTCGGCATCAGCGGCACGACCTACGGCACGAGCTTCATCGACCTCGAGGACGTCGCGACGTTCATGGTGCTCGGCCCCGACCGCTCCGGTCGCAGCAGCGCGCTCGTCACCTTGGTCGAGGGCCTCCACGACGCGCACGCGTCGCTCGAGTCGTACCTGCTGGCGCCCCGCCGCACCCCGCTCACGTCGCTGCCGGGCTGGACAGACGTCGCCCAGGGCCTCGACGCCTGCGAGGACATGTGCGCCCGGCTCGCCGAAGAGGTCCGCTCCCGCGTCGGGCAGGGCCGCCCGCCCTTCCTGATCGTGCTCGACGACGGAGACGAGCTCGTCGAAGGCCGCGGCGCCCTCGCGCTCGAGACCGTCGTCAAGCGCGGTCGCGACGCCGGCGTGCACCTGCTCGTGTCGATGCAGACCCACGTCGTGCACCGCTCGTTCGGCGGGTGGCCCACCGAGGTGCGCAAGGCGAAGCACGGCCTCTTCTTCGTGCCCGACGTCGACATCGATGGCGAGCTCTTCGGCGTGCGGCTCCCGAAGAAGAGCTACCGCAGCTTCCCCGCCGGCCGGGCCTACGTCGTGCGCCGCGGCATGATCGAGCTCGTGCAGGTCGCCGAGCCCTGACCGACCCTCCGTCCCCTCCAGCGATGCGGAGGCCCGTCGGTGGATGTGTCGGCCGAGGGGTCGGTGCCTGGGTTCGTGGACGATCGAGCGGATGGGCCCGTTGCTGGGTCAGTGGATGTGGAAGTCGTCGCCCGGGTCCTTGGCCCGCTGCTCCATCTGCTCGATGCGCTCGGCTCGGTGCTGCTGCGCCGCGCTCTGCTCGTGGGCGGCACCGCTGCTGTCGACGGAACCGTGGTCGCCGTGCCCACCGTGGTGGTGCCCGCCCTGATGCCCGCCCCCATGCTCGCCGTGGTGGGGGCCGCTGTGGTGGTGGCCGCCGCCGTGGTGGTGCATCCCGACCTCGATGCCGGCGGCGCCGCCCGAGCCGTGGTGCGGCTGGAGGCCGTCGATGGCGGCGTTGTGCACGCTCTCGAGCCCGGCCGGCAGGTGCATGCCCTCGCCGGCGGCGCTGATGCCGCCGCCGTGCCCCCCGACCCCGCCGGGGAGGTGGATGCCGTGGTTGGCCAGGCCCAGATCGATGCCGACGGGCGAACCCATCGAGCCGGCCGGGTCGCCGGCAGGGTGGAACGGCAGGTGGTTCAGGATCGCCGCGCCCGGTTCACCGAGGGCGACCTGTGACGGCAGGTGCTTGGCGATGTCGTGAGCCAGGCCGCCGGCATGGCGCGAGTCGAGGCCGAGGCTCTTGGCGAGGTCACCCGCCATGTGTCCGGCCTGGGCCGGATCCAAGCCCATCTGCTTGGCGAGATCGCCCGCCATGTGGCCGGCCTGGCTGGGGTCGAGGCCCATGTTCTTGGCGAGGTCGCTCGCCATCTGCCCGGCCTTGCTCGGGTCGAGCCCCAGGTGCTTGGCCATGTCGCCGGCCATGTGTCCGGCCTGGGCCGGATCCAAGCCCATCTGCTTGGCCATGTCGCTGGCCATGTGGCCGGCCTGGCTGGGGTCGAGGCCCATGTTCTTGGCGAGGTCGCCGGCCATCTGTCCGGCCTGGCTGGGGTCCATGCCCATCTGCTTCGCGAAGTCGCCGGCCAGCTGTCCGGCCTTGCTCGGGTCCATGCCCATCTGCTTCGCGTACTCGCCGGCCAGCTGTCCGGCCTTGCTCGGGTCCTGCGCGATCTGCTTCAGCGCCTCGGCGGCCTGGGGATCGATGCCCGCCGACTGCATCGCCTGCTTGGCGGCTTCGCTGCCCTTGTCGCCGAACAGCCCCAGCGGGTTGCTGAAGAAGTCGTCGACGCCACCGGTGATCGTGCCGACGGGGTCCTTGAAGAAGTCGCCGAGGCCCTTGCCGATCCCCTTGACTATGCCCTCGGGATCGATGTGGATGCCGAAGTTGATGCCCAGGTCGATGCCGAGGCCGAGCTCGCCGCTGAAGTCGAACCCGATGTCGTGCGTCGAGAAGCTGCCACCGACCTTGGCCCCGACGCCGAGCCCGACACCGACCTTCACACCGTACTCGCCCTTTCCGACCCCCGGGATCGAGCCGCCGACGCCAGCCCCGGCCGTGGCCGATTCGCCGGCGCTGGCCCCGAGCTCGCCACGGGCGCCGTCCGTGCCGAGGTGACCCTTGCCGTGCACCTCCGCGTGCTCTTCGACCTCTGCCTCGGCGTGGCCGTGCCCTTCGGCCGGCCCCACGTTGACCTGGCCCTGGGCGCTCGTCTTCGCGCCCGCCTTGACGCTGGCGCCGGCATCGACGTCGGCGCCGTCCGGGCCGACCTTGGCCTTGGCGTGGGCCTCGCCGTCGATGTAGACCTCGGCGTCGACCTGGCCCTTCGCGCTGACCGGCCCGGCGTGCACCTCACCCTCGGCGTGGGCCTTGGCGCCCATGTGGCCCTTGACGCTGGCGCCAGCCTCGTACGAGCCGTCGGGGTTCTGCCCCGCGTGGGCCTCCCAGGACGAGTCCGCGCCGACCGAGGCAGACGCGCTGCCCGAACCACCGACGGTGCTGTTGCCGAACCGGGTGCGGGCCTCCCAGGACTCGCCGAACGAGACGCTGCCGCCGGTGGAGGTCATGCCCATGGTGCCCTGCGGCGTCACCCAGCCCGCGTTCCAGGGCTCGGGCGGCGGGGACGGCGGGGGTAGGCGGGCGACGATGACCGCGATCTGGGCGAAGCTCCAGGTGCTGTTCTTCCCCACGTTGCGCAGCGCATCCCGCCGGGATGTCGGGGCGGCGGCGGCCGGTGTCGCCGGAGCCGCCATGGGGTCGAGGCCCTGCTCGGTCTCGATCGTGGTGACCTCGTTGACCAGCGCGCTGTGGTCCTCGTGCAGCATCGTCGCGACGCTCGTGAGCGACGACAGCAGCTCCTGGAACTTCGCCTCGGTGACGGCGTCGTTCTGGAGCGCCGCCTTGGCCTTGGCGACGTCCATCCGGATGTCGGCGAGCTGCGTGACGGCGCCTTGCGTGTGCTTCGAGAGCGTTCGCAGGTCGTCGGTGTTGATCAGGATCTTCTCCACGATGCGGTTCCTTTGGGCGAGTGGAGGCGGGCGGGTGCGTACGGGGTCCGGCGGGGGGGACGGGAGATCAGTCGGGGGAGCGGGGGACGTCCGTGGTCAGGGCGCCGGCGGCGCAGCGGCGGCTTCGGCGGCCAGCGCCTGGGCCCGGATGGTGTGGGCGATCTCGTTGAGGTTCTGGGCGAGGCGGTCGGTCTCGAGGCGGCGGGCCCGGGGGGCAGCGCGGTAGCGGTCGCGCTTGGCGCAGCGCCGCGTCGCCGCGCTCGCCTTGGAGGCCAGGAGGCGACCGACGTGCTGGCG
>CAYUOL010000263.1:0-9589 GCA_964446345.1 uncultured Iamiaceae bacterium
GAAGCGCCACGCCCGCACGCAGAACCAGCCGAGGTCCTCCAGCGGATCACCGAGGTGCGCGAGCTCCCAGTCGAGCACCGCCGCGAGGCCGTCCGCGTCGACGATCAGGTTGCCGAGGCGGAAGTCGCCGTGGACGATCGTCTGGGGCGGGGCGACGCCGCCCGGGCCCAGGATGGGCTCGTGCTCGTCGAGCCACCGGAACGCGAGCTCGAACGCCGGGTGCGGTTCCCGCAGGCCGTCGTAGAGGCTGCGCAGCTGCGCGACGGGGTCGTCGGCGCGCAGGTGCGGTCCTGCGCTGACGGGGAGCGCGTGGATGGCGGCGAGCGCCCGTGCGGCCTGGGCCACCACGACGGGGCGGGCGCCGGCGTACTCGTCGTCGCGCAGGATGCGGCGGGCGATCGTCTCGCCCGCCACCCGTCGCATCACGATGAAGGGCGCGTCGAGCACCGAGGTGTCGTCGGTGGCGGCGACCACCGGGGCCACGGGCACGCCCGCGGCGGCGGCCGCCGTCAGCAGCTGGGCCTCGCCCTCCATCGAGAACGCGGCGCTGAGCGATCCGACCCGGGCCCGCTGCAGCACGAGCTCGTGGCGCTCCGGCTCCTCGTCCGTGCCGCCGGGTGGGGCGACGAGCGTGAAGCCGAACGTCTCGCGCGAGGCGCCCCCCGACAGCCGCGTGAGGTCCTCCACGACGTGACCGGGCGCGGCATGCACATCGTCGAAGAAGCTCGCGAGGGCGTCCGCCATCGCGGCGTTGCGGTCAGCCATGGGCCGTGCTCCCCTCGCTGGTGCCGTCCCCGCGGGGCTCGTCGCGGGGGTCGTCGTCGGGCGCCTGCAGCTGGGCCTCGATGGCCCGCTCGAGCGCCTCCTGGTCATCGGACTCGTCGAGGATCTCACCCACCAGCTCCTCGAGCAGGTCCTCCAGGGTGACGACGCCCGCCGTCGCGCGGTTCGCCTCGACGACCACCGCGAAGTGCACGCGCGCGGCTCGCATGGACAGCAGCAGGTCCTCGAGGGTGCGATCCGGGGGCACGACCAGCATCCGGCGCACGAGCCGCAGCGGGAGGGGGGCGTCGTGCTGCTCGGAGGGCACGAGCAGCAGGTCCTTCGAGTGGACGAAGCCCAGGATCGAGTCCACGTCGTCGTCGACGATGGGGATGCGGGAGTGGCCGCTGTCGACGACCGCCTGCTCGACCTCGCGCACGGTCGCGGTGCGGGGCATCACCACGACGTCCTCGCGCGGGACCATCACCGACGACGCTCGACGCCCACCGAAGTCGAGCACCCCGGCCATGAGGTTGTGCGAGAACTCCTCGATCAGTCCCTCGTCCGCGGATTCGGCCAGCATCACGGCGAGCTCCTCGGCCGTGTGCGCCGAGGTGAACTCGTCCCGGGGTTCGACGCCGAAGGCCCGTACGCCGAGGTTGGAAAGCGCGTTCAACGCCCACACGAAGGGCCCGAACACCTTGAGGTAGAGCCGGGCCGGTCCGGCGGTCCAGAGCAGCGTGCGCTCCGGGTCGGAGAGGGTCGCGTTCTTCGGGACCATCTCGCCGACGACCATGTGCAGGAAGACCACGATCGCCAGCGCGATGACGAACGAGATCGTGTGGGCGAGGCCGTCCGCCATCCCGATGCGTCCGTGGAAGAGCTCTTGCAGCGCTTCGGTCAGCGCGGGCTCGGCGACGAAGCCGATGCCGAGCGAGGCCATGGTGATGCCGAGCTGGGCGCCGGCGAGCTGCAGGTTGAGGTCACCCATCGCCGCGATGGCGGTCTGCGCCCGCCGGTTGCCCGCTTCCGCGAGCGATTCGATCTTCGTGCGACGCGCCCCCACGAGACCGAACTCGACCGCGACGAAGAAGCCGTTCACGAGCAGCAGGACCACGGCGACGAGGAGCGCGATCATGCGTCGCCCTCGTCGTCGCCGGTCCGAGGCGGCGGGGTCAGGCGGACCATGGACACGCGGCGGCGATCCATGGCATCGACCGTCACGGTCCACCCGTCGTAGGTGAACGACTCCCCCGCCTCCGGGATGTGCCCGGTGACGTCGAGCACGAACCCGGCCATCGTCTCGTACTCACCGTCGGGCATCTCGAACGACGTGGCGTCCTGCACCTCGTCCTTGTGGAGGGCGCCCGACACGAGGAACCCGCCGTCCTCGAGGCCGAGCGAGAGGGGCGGCGTCAGCCGGTCGTACTCGTCGTCGATCTCGCCGACGATCTCCTCGAGCACGTCCTCCAGGGTGACGATGCCGGCGGTGCCGCCGTACTCGTCCACGACCGCGACCAGGTGGCCCCGGTTCGTGCGCATGTCGAGCAGCACGTCTTCGAGCGCCCTGGTCTCGGGGATCGCGGCGATCGGTGCCATGACCGACGCCAGTGGGGTCGTGGCCCGCTCCTGCTCGGGGACCTGGTGGGCGACCTTCACGTGGACGACGCCGACGAGGTCGTCGAGGTCGGCGCCGAAGATGGGGAACCGGGACCGGCCCGAGCGGCCGGCCGCCACGATGAGCGCCGCGACCGTGTCGTCGCTGGGCAGCGCCTCGATCTCGACGCGCGGCACCAGGACGTCGGCCGCGGTCTTCTCACCGAAGCGGATCGAACGGGCGAGCAGCTCGGAGGCGGTGCCCGCCAGCGTGCCCTCCTTGCCCGACGCCTCGATCACCAGCGCGAGCTCCTGGATCGAGCGAACGTGCGACAGCTCTTCCTGGGGCTCGATGCCGAGCCGGCGCACCGTCGCGTTGGCGGCGCCGTTGAGGAAGCTGATGACCGGACCGAAGATCAACCCGTAGATGCGCATGAACGGGGCGAGGACGATCGCCGCCCGCTCCGGCGCCGCGATGGCGAGGCCCTTCGGGATGAGCTCGCCGAGCACCATCTGCGCGACCGTGGCGAGGACGAGGGCCAGGAAGATCGAGACGCCGCGCGCCGTCGACTCGCCGATCACGCGCTCGAGCAACGGCTAGATCAGACGGGCGATCGTCGGCTCCGCGACGAAGCCGAGCACCAGCGACACCGCCGTGATGACGAGCTGCGCGCCCGAGAGGTTGAACGAGAGCCGCTTGAGCAGGCCCACCGCCGTGCGGGCCGAGCGGTTGCCGGCGGCGGCCTCGGTCTCGATGCGGGCCTTGTCCGCCGCGACGAGACCGAACTCCGCCGCTACGAAGACAGCGCTCGCGGCGATGAGGAGGCAGACGGCGAGGAGGCCGAGTGCAGTATCGATGGGTCTCGTCTCCGGGAGAGGCGCATTGGCGGCGCGGCGTGCGGTCCGAGCGTAGTCCCGGGGTCCGGCATCGGGGTTCGTCCCCTCGGCGGGCCCGTGCTCAGGCTTCTTCGTCCAGCAGCTGCTGCAGGTACTGGCCGTAGCCGTTCTTGCTCATGCTCAGGGCGATCCCGGCGAGCGCCTCGCGGCTGAGGAACCCCTTGCGGTACGCGATCTCTTCGAGGCACGCGACCTTCAAGCCCTGCCGCTCCTGGATGGTCTCGATGAACTGCGCCGCTTGCAGCAACGACTCGTGGGTGCCGGTGTCGAGCCAGGCCGTGCCCCGGCCCAGCTCCTCGACGTGCAGCGCGCCCCGCTTGAGGTACTCGACGTTGAGGTCGGTGATCTCGAGCTCGCCGCGCGGCGAGCGGGCGAGGCCCTTCGCGATCTCTGACGCGTGCTCGTCGTAGAAGTACAGGCCCGTGACGGCGTGGTTCGAGCGCGGCTTGGCCGGCTTCTCCTCGATGCCGATCGCGCGGCCGTTCGCGTCGAACTCGACGACGCCGTAGCGCTCAGGGTCGGCGACCCGGTAGCCGAACACGGTGGCGCCCTCGGTGCGCGCCGCCGCCCGCTCGAGCGAGTCCGCGAGGCCGTGCCCGTGGAAGATGTTGTCGCCCAGCGCGAGCGCCGAACGTTCGCCGCCGATGAAGTCCTCGCCGATCAGCAGCGCTTCGGCGATGCCCCCCGGTGTCGGCTGCGTGGCGTACTCCAGGTGCAGCCCGAGGTCGGAGCCGTCACCCAGCAGCCGCTTGAACAGCGACTGCTCGTCGGGCGTCGTGATCAGGAGGATCTCCCGGATGCCCGCCAGCAACAGCGTCGAGAGCGGGTAGTACACCATCGGCTTGTCGTAGATCGGCAGCAGCTGCTTGCTGATGCCTCTCGTGATCGGGTACAGCCGGGTGCCAGAGCCACCTGCGAGGACGATTCCCTTCATGGCTCCATCTTGGTCCGGTTCGGGGGACGGGCGTGAATCCCCCGGCGGGCCGCGGGGCTCAGCCCGCCGAGCGGAGATCGATCGGCGTGCCGTGGCCGTCGACGGCCCGCACCTCGCGCTGGTCCACGGGGGCGCCCGCGACCGTGATGGCCGCGAGGATCTCGAACGCCGCCATGGTCGCCTCCGTGCCGGGCGGGAACCTCTTGGTGGCGCCATCCTCGTCGTCGTCGAGGTCCCACTCGCGGCGGGCGAGCGCGCCCGAGATGTTGTGCCAGCGCGAGCGCGAGAGGTCGCTGTAGCGCACCCCGATGACGACGTGGCCGCTGTGGCGGGCCGTGACCACGACCTGGTGCCAGCCGTCCGGCGCCGTGATCGTCGCGGCGGCGTCGACCTCGTGCTCGATGGCGTGCACCCGCAACGTGACCACGAGATCGGTGGCCACGCCGACGGCGTCGAAGTCCTGCAGGTCGAGCAGCAGCGGCGCGGGCGCATCGGATCCCATCGGCCCAGCCTGCCAGGAGCGCGCCCGCCGGAGAGACAACCCGCGAGACGACCAGCGAGACAAGTGGGGCCGCGCGGCCCATGCGGTGGCCGGCGCGAGGCGTCGATGACCCAAGGGAAAGACACACCGAACGGACCCACCGAAGGGAACCGATGGAGGGTTCCGGGATCCAGGGCGACCCAAACGGAAGGCACCCCAACGCATGAGCGAGAACGCATCGACCGGCCTGCCCGCACGAGCACCGAAGCAGCGCGACGAGAGCAGCTCGGTGGCCGTCGGCGGCCTCCCCGTCGAACGGCTCCAGCAGGTGAAGGAGGGAGTCGCCGGCGTCAGCGATGCGGTCGACGACATCGTGGTCGTCGACGACGACGCCTGAACGCAAGCGTCACTGCGGCCTGGCGGGCGGCGAAACGTGATCCGCCGCCCTCGCGATGTTCATGGTCACGGCGCTAGGCGCTGAGGTCCGACCAGGCGGGGAACGCCCAGTCGATCGGGTCACGCCCGGGCAGCACCGCGCGGCACCGTCCCGTGCCCTCGGTCGTCGCCAGCGCGAGCACCGTCTCGGCGATCGTCTCCGGGCTGATCAGGGTGAAGCCCATCGACGCCGGGTCCGCCCCCTGCAGCGCACCCTCCGTCATCGGTGTGTCGACGACGCCCGGGCACACGGCGTCGAAGGAGATGCCGTCCTTCACCAGGTTCGGCGCCAGGGCGCACACGAAGCCCGTCACCGCCTGCTTCGTGAGCGTGTAGAGCGGGTTGGGGGCGAAGGGCACGATGCCGGCGACCGACGCCGTCGCCACGATCGCTCCCCCACCCCGGGCCTGCAGCAGCGGCACCACCGCACGCACACCGAGCACGACCCCGGTGATGTTCGTGCTGATCGTGCGGTCGTACAGGTCGAGCGGCAGGTCCTCGATCGCCTCGACGTAGCCGAAGACCCCGGCGTTGAGGTGCACGACGTCCAGCCCGCCGAGATCGGCTGCGGCCGCGGTCACGGCGTCCCACGTCGCCGGCTCACCGACGCTGCCGGCGACGGCGACGGCGACGCCGCCGACCGCCGCGGCGGCCTCGGCGGCATGGTCGGGGTGCAGGTCGACTGCGATCACCTTGGCCCCTTCGGCGGCGAAGAGGGCGGCCGTCGCCTTGCCGATCCCGGACGCCGCGCCCGTCACGACCGCGACCTTGTTCTCGAGAGCATCCATGGCGGCCGACCGTACAGGGGACGGCTCAGCTCCGCGCGAGGTCGCGCCGCATGCACACCCGTTGCGCCGGGTCGAGGCCGAGCGTCGCCTCGTGGTCACGAACGGCCCGGAGCTCGGGGCCCAGCTGCGCGTCGGGGATGACCCGGAACCCGCAGCGCTCGTAGTACGGCGCGTTCCACGGGACGTCGCGGAAGGTCGTGAGCGTGACCGCGCCGATGCCGTCGGCGATCGCGAGCGCGGCGACGTGGTCGATCAGCCGGCGACCGAGGCCCCGGTGGGCCCCGTCCGGGTGCACCGACACCTGCTCGATGTGCACCTGCGCGTCGACGACGTCGGTGAGCACGTAGCCGAGGATGCGATCGTCATCAGGCGCGATGACCCACGCCCGTCCCTGGGCGATGTAGGGCGCGAGCTCCTCGGCCGAGAAGGGCTCGTCGGCTGCGATCTCGGGCAGGCCCACGTCGAGGAAGGCGGCGCCGGCCGCGCGCTCGATCTGCTGCGTCGCGACCACGTCGCCGGGCACCATCGGTCGCACGCCCGGCGCCGTGACCGGCCGGACGGGAGGCGACGGTGCGGGCGGCATCGTCGCAGTGTGTCAGCATCGGCCACCGTGTCCGTCGCGCAGCACCTCCTCGCCATCCTGGTGGTGCTCATCGGGAGCGCCATCCAGGGTGCCGTCGGCTTCGGGCTCAACCTCTTCGCCGCACCGCTCCTGGTGCTCATCGACCCCGGTTTGGTGCCCGGGCCCTCCCTGCTCTCCTCGTCGCTGCTCAACCTGTTGGTCATCCGACGCGAACCGGCACCTCACGTGTGGCGGGAGATGCGCTGGCCGATGATCGGGTTGCTGCCCGGGACGGCCTGCGGCGCGGCCCTGCTGGCGCTCGTCGCCCGGACGAACCTCACCGTGTTCTTCTCGCTGCTGATCCTCGTCGCGGTCGGGCTGAGCCTCTCGGGGCTGCACCCCAAGCGCACGCCGCGCACCCTGACCGCCGCCGGCACGCTGTCGGGCTTCATGGGCACCGCCGTCGGCATCGGGGGCCCACCGATCGCCCTGATGTACCAGAAGGCCACCGGCCCCGAGCTGCGTTCCGCCCTCTCCCGGTTCTTCGGGGTGTCCGCGCTGCTGTCGATCGTCCTGCTCACGGCCTTCGGCCAGTTCACCTGGGCCGATCTCGGCAACGGCCTGTTGCTGCTGCCCGGCGCCCTGCTCGGGTACCTGCTGTCGAGCCGGCTGCTGCACCACGTCGATGCCGGCCGCGTGCGCATCGCCGTGCTGTCGCTCAGCGCGGCGTCGGCGATCGTGGCGCTGCTGCTGGCGATCTTCTGACCGGTCAGGTGAAGTCGGGACGACCGCGGAGCGAGCGCTTCAGCTCGGAGAAGTGCGGGTTCGTGCCGAGGGCCTTGACCGCGTCCCACAACGCGACGGCCTCCGCCCCCTTCGGTGCCTTGTTGATGACGGGCCCGAAGAAGCTCGGCCCGTCGGGCGGACCGAAGCTGAGCACCGGGGTGCCGATGTTGCCGCCACAGCGCTCGAGCGCCTCGGCGGTCTCGGCGCGGACGACGCCGTCGTAGTCGTCCTTCGTGGCGAACGCACCGAGCGAGGGCGGCAGGCCGAGGCCCTCGAGCACACCCTCGATCCCCGACGGGTCGTCGAAGGTCTCGGGGCTGGCCTCGACGTGGATCTTGGTGCCGAGCGCGGTGTACAGCGGCAGCACGTGCTCGGGCCCCTCGTGGTCGCGCACCGCCGCCGCGACGCGCAGCAGCTCGAGCCCCCGCGCGTGGCCGCGCTGGTAGCGCGGCGGGAAGTCCTTCTCGTAGTCCTTGTCCTCGTTGACGATGCGCAGGCAGATGAACTTCCAGTCCACCGCCATCGGCTGCTCGTCCACCACGTTCACGACCCAGCGGGAGGTCAGCCACGCCCACGGGCACACGGGATCCCAGAAGAACTCGACGTCGGCCATGCAGGGGTTCTATCGGCACCGGCGGCGATTGCCACCCGCCTCGCGCGCCCGCGCGGTTCAGGCGTCGGTGCCGGCGCCGGCCACCCGCTCGAGGAGCTTCGGCCGGGACTGCTCGATCTCGTCGCGCAGCATCCGCTCGAGGAGCGACCCCCCGAACGAACCGCCGTAGTGCAGGCGCATCGTGAGCCGGCTGCCCTCGCTGCCGTCGGGGTCGATGCGGGGCTCGACCTCGGCATCGAGGACCCACGCCGAGTGCGACCGCCCGTCGACCTCACGCCGTTCGAAGCGGATGTGCGTCGGGGCGTCGAACGCCGTGCGCACCATCCGCAGCCGCTTCGACCGCGCCAGCGGCCCGAGGCGCCCGCGCAGGTCGATCACCCACGCCGGACCGGGATCGTCGCCGGCCTCGTCGGCGTCCACGGTGACCACCTTGGTCACGATCGACAGCCACTCGGGGTACGTCGCCAGGTCGTCGACCGCCGCGAACAGCTCGGCGGCCGGGCAGGGAGCATCGAGCAGGGCGGTGACGTCCACGGCCTCAGTGTGGCCCGCGCGCGCCGGCGCCACCCAGTTCGTCCCCTGCCGATCGCCGGGTCTCCTGCGGTCTCTGGGCGCGGACCGTCGGTCTCCGGTGGTCAGCGGCAAGAGAGCGACGAGTCACGCGTCGGCGGCCGGCTGGATGACGAGCAGGCAGCCGTGGGTCAGCGCGACGCTCGCCTCGGTCCCGACGAGCTCGTTGCTCAGTCCTCGCGTCGATCCGGGCGACAGCGCCTCACCGGTGAGCGGGTAGCGCAGTCCCGTCGTCGTGACGCCCATCGCCGCCGCCCGCACCGCGAGCAACGTCACCACGTCACCGGGCTCGCCGCGCAGCACCAGCGGATCCGGGGGCCGAAGGACGTGCGCGCGGGTGGCGCCGAGCCACGCCTCGATCCGCATCCCGCGGTGCCGCTCGGACACCAGGAGCATCGCGTTGACCAGGAAGTGGTCGACGCGCCCGCCGTGCCCGCCCACCACGATGACGTGCTCGACGCCCTCGGCCATCGCCACGTCGAGCGCGAGCTCCAGGTCGCTCGCGTCCTTGTCGACGGGGTGCTCGTGGATCGTGGCGCCGGCGGCGCGGACGGCCTCGAGGCCCTCGGCGGACACGGAGTCGAAGTCCCCGACGGCGACGTCGACGGATCGACCTGCGGCCAGTGCGTGGTCGATCCCCGAGTCGGCCGCGATCACGAAGGCGTCGGACGGGAGCGCGTCGGTGATCGTCCGAGCGACGCGATCGCCGCCGCTGAACACCAGCGCGACCGTCACGTCGAGGACGGCTCGGAGTAGACCTCGGCGCCGCCCTCGACGAACTCCGCCGACTTCTCCTTCATGCCGATCTCGAGCGCGGTCCAGGCGTCGGACTCGGGATCCAGGCCGTGCTCCTCTGCGTAGTCGCGCACGTCCTGGGTGATGCGCATCGAGCAGAACTTCGGCCCGCACATCGAGCAGAAGTGCGCGGTCTTCGCCGGCTCGGCCGGCAGCGTCTCGTCGTGGTACTCGCGGGCGGTGTCGGGATCCATGGCCAGGTTGAACTGGTCCTGCCAGCGGAACTCGAAGCGCGCCTTCGACAGCGCGTCGTCCCACACCTGCGCGCCCTTGTGGCCCTTGGCCAGGTCGGCGGCATGCGCGGCGATCTTGTAGGCGATCACGCCGGCCTTGACGTCGTCACGGTTGGGCAGACCGAGGTGCTCCTTCG
>CAYUOL010000264.1:0-9588 GCA_964446345.1 uncultured Iamiaceae bacterium
CTGCTCGCGGCCGTCGGCATCGCCGAGCTCGGCCGCCTGCTGTCCGCGCTCTTCGCCCGTGACGTCAACAAGCCCTTGCGCAGCGTCGCGGCCGCCACGCCGATCATCTGCACGTTGATCGTCGGCGGCATGTTGCTGATGTCCTTCCAGCAGATGCCGGGCGGCTCCGTCGATGCGTCCGGGGCCTACAAGTGGGGCCCGTTCTCGACCACCGATCGCAGCTTCGTCGACTCGTGGGCCAAGTGGAACTTCGAGGGCTACGAGGGCAAGGTCGAGACGGCGACCGGGCAGACCCAGTACCTCAAGTCGTACCCCGAGTACTACGGGATCGTCAGCGCCATGAAGAACCTCGGCCAGACCAACGGGTGCGGGCGCGCGATGTGGGAGCACGAGGAGCAGCACGACCGCTACGGCACCCCCATGGCGCTGATGCTCCTGCCGTTCTGGACCGACGGGTGCATCGGGTCGATGGAGGGCTTGTACTTCGAGGCCTCGACCACGACGCCGTACCACTTCCTCAACCAGGACGAGCTGTCGTACGGCCCCTCCAACGCCCAGCGCGACCTGCCCTACGGTCCCGGCCCGCCGACGCAGGCCGAGTTCGACCTCGGCATCTCGCACCTGCAGATGATGGCGGTCAAGTACTACATGGCGATCAACGACGCCACGAAGGTGCAGGCGCAGAAGAACCCGAACCTGGTGCAGCTCACCCAGTCGGGCCCCTGGACGGTCTACGAGGTGAAGGACTCGAACCTCGTCGTGCCGTTGAAGAACGAGCCTGCGGTCATCACCGGCCAGCCGCACACCGGGCGGGCGTGGCAGGACACAGCGGTCTGCTGGTACATGAACCAGGACAACTGGGACGTCGTGCTGACCGACACCGGTCCCGATGGGTGGCAGCGGCTCGACAAGACCGTCGACAAGGCGAAGGACAAGACGCTCACCGCCGCGGAGCAGTGCGAGCCGTCGGCGGGCTGGGGCTGGTACGACGAGACCGGTGGCCCGCAGCTCAAGCCCGAGAAGGCGGTGACCGTCTCGAACGTGGTGACGTCGGACGACACGATCTCGTTCGACGTCAGCGAGCCGGGCGTGCCCGTGCTCGTGAAGGCCTCGTACTTCCCGAACTGGAAGGCCTCCGGCGCCGACGGCCCCTACCGCGCGACGCCGAACTTCATGGTCGTGGTGCCCACCAGCAACCACGTCGAGCTGCACTACGGGTGGACCGGCCTCGACCTGTTCGCCATCCTGCTGACGCTGATCGGCATCGCCGGGCTCGTGTACCTGTTCAAGGCGGCGCCCGTGCCGGTGAAGCCGCCCCGCCGGTTCTGGGGCAAGGCCGAGCGTCCCGACCTGTATCCCGTCGAGGGCCCGGACCTGCGCTTCGACCCCACCTTCGACCAGAACGCCGAGCAGGCGCTGGCGGCGATCGTCCCGCTGGCGCCCCATGAAGTCGACGCGCTCGGTGCGCGCACGTCGGCCGACGCATGGGGCACGCCGCTCGAATCGGTCGTGGGCACGGCGCCGACTTTCCGCGACACCGAGCCGC
Source organism: uncultured Iamiaceae bacterium (assembly GCA_964446345.1). Classification (GTDB taxonomy): domain Bacteria; phylum Actinomycetota; class Acidimicrobiia; order Acidimicrobiales; family Acidimicrobilacustridaceae; genus CAYUOL01. The sequence continues at coordinate 1,547 of CAYUOL010000264.1, forward strand.
GCTCGATCGACGAGGCGGCCGCCGCGGCCGCCGCGGGGACGACCGCGCGCGCCGAGGAGGAGTTCGCGCCACCGGCGCCCGACGAGCCCGTCGTGCCCGATCTCACCGACCTCTCGACGTTCGCCGGTGCGCCGGCACTCGCCCCGCCCGAGACCGCCCCGCGCGAGACCGCCCCGCCCGAGCCTGCGGCGCCGGCCCCGCCCGTCCCGCCCGCTGCCGGCGCGGCGGATGGCGCCGCCGACGCACGCCCCGCAGCACCTCCCGGAAGCGATCCGACACCGACGTGAGGACGCGGACCAAGGTGGCGCTCGTGGCGTCGGCGCTCTTCGCCGCCGTCACCACGACCCGGGCCCTGGGTGGTCGTCGCCGCGCGCACGAGGTCGTGCGCCGCGACCTGCTGCAGCGCCGCCTGCGACCCGCGCCGCCCGGCGACTACCGCCTCAGCGTGATCGTGCCGGCGTTCCACGAGGAGCGCATCGGCAAGACGGTGCGCACCTTGCGCGAGCAGCTGCGCGAGGTCGCCGAGACGGGCGGCCTCGAGATCGTCGTCGTCGACGACGGCTCGCACGACGGCACGCCCGAGCTGGCCGAGCAGGCCGGCGCCGATCAGGTCATCCGCCAGCCCGTGAACCGCGGCAAGGGGGCGGCGGTGCGGGCGGGCATGCTGGCAGCCCGCGGTCGCACCATGGCCTTCACCGACGCCGACCTCTCGTACTCGCCCGATCAGATCATCGGTCTGTTGCAGCAGGTCGAGGCGGGGTGGGACGTCGTGGTCGGCAGCCGCATGCACGACGAGACGACGACGCTCGTGCGCGCCGGGCGCCTCCGCGAGATCGGTGGACGGGCGATCAACCTGCTCACCAAGTTCGTGCTGCTCGGCGAGCACCGCGACACCCAGTGCGGCCTGAAGGCGTTCCGCGCCGACGTCGCCCGCTTGATCTTCTCCCACAGCCACGTCGACGGGTTCGCCTTCGACGTCGAGGTGTACCACCTGGTCGAGCGCTACCACCTGTCGCTCACCGAGGTGGCGGTCACGGTCGAGAACTCGAACCGCTCGACCGTGCACGTGGCCCGCGACGCCGCGCGCCTCGTGCGCGACCTGTTCCGCATCCGGCGCTGGGCGGTCATCGGCGTGTACGACCTCGGCCCCGGCGAGAAGCTCGCCGGCACCATCGCGCCGAAGGGCCACACCGTCGGCGCCGCCTGAGCCGACGACCGCCGCGGCGCCGACGCCACCCCGTCGTCCCTCCCGCACCCGCCGCCGACGGGAGATGGACGGGGGTTTCGGGTGCCAGAAGGACGTCCGGTAGCCTGCCCGGCCATGGCTCTCGACCCCGCTCGTCTCGATCCGATCTTCAAGGCCTACGACATCCGGGGCACGGTGCCGGATCAGCTCGATGCCGAGATCGTCGAGGCCGTGGGCGCCGCGTTTGCCGCCTTCGCGAAGGGCGAGGAGGGCGCCACCTCGATCCTCATCGGTCACGACATGCGGCCCACAGGACCCACGTTCGCCGAGGCGTTCGCCCGCGGCATCACCAGCCAGGGCCTCGACGCCGTGCACCTCGGCCTGTGCTCGACCGACGAGGTGTTCTTCGCCTCAGGCTCGTTCTCCGCGCCGGCCGCGCAGCTCACGGCGTCGCACAACCCCGCCGGCTACAACGGCATCAAGCTGTGCCTCACGGGCGCCAAGCCCATCGGCGAGGACAGCGGGCTCGGCGCGATCAAGGCCGACGCCATCGCCGGTCTCCCGGCGGTGGCCGAAGGCGACCGCGGCAGCGTCTCCTCCCGTGACGACGCGCTCGCCGCCTTCGCCGAGCACGTGCACTCGTTCGTCGACGTCGACGCGCTGAAGCCCCTCAAGATCGTCGCCGACACCGCGAACGGCATGGGCGGCCTCGTGGCCCCGGCGGTGTTCGCCGGCCTGCCCTTCGACGTCGAGATCATGTACGGCGAGCTCGACGGCACGTTCCCGAACCACCCCGCGGATCCGATCCAGCCCGAGAACCTCGTCGACCTGCAGGCCCGCGTCCGCGCCGTGGGCGCCGACATCGGGCTCGCGTTCGACGGCGACGCCGACCGGGTGTTCCTGGTCGACGACCAGGGCGAGCTCGTCTCCGGGTCGCTCACGACCGCCATCGTGGCCAAGGTGATGCTGGCGAAGAACCCCGGCGCCACGATCCTGCACAACCTCATCTGCTCCAAGGCCGTGCCCGAGGTGATCGCCGAGAACGGCGGCACCGCGGTGCGCACCCGCGTCGGGCACTCGCTGATCAAGAAGGTGATGGCCGAGACCGGCGCCGCGTTCGGCGGTGAGCACTCGGGCCACTACTACTTCCGCGACAACTACCGCGCCGACTCCGGCATCATCGCTGCCATGACCGTGCTCGAAGAGCTCAGCCGCACCGGCGAGCCGCTCAGCAGCCTCCGGCGACCGTTCGAGCGCTACGCAGCGTCCGGCGAGATCAACACCGAGGTGCCGGATCCGCTCGCCGTCATCGAGCTCGTCGCCGCCCACTACGCCGACGTCGCGCCCGGCGCGAGCCAGGACCGCCTCGACGGTCTCACGGTGGATCTCGGCGAGTGGTGGTTCAACCTGCGGCCCTCGAACACCGAGCCGTTGCTGCGGCTCAACCTCGAGGCGCCGACGGCCGCGGACGTCGACACCCACGTCGCCGAGGTCAAGGCCCTCTTCCCACCCGTCTGAGCCCGCACCCCGTGGTCCCGGTCGCAACAGGCCTCGCGGGCGACGCGAGGTCGCGACCAGAAGGTCGGGGTTCTTGGGATGATGGGGGGATGGATCGTGCCCGCGTCACCGTCGGTGCCCCGCGGCAGGTGATCCCCGGGCCCGGGCTCCCGCCGCAGATCCGCGTCGGTCGGTCGAACAACAACCTCGACGTGGTTCGCCACGAGGGGCGGCTGTTCCTGGCGTGGCGCACGGCACCGACGCACTTCGCCTCGGCCGACGCGTCGCTGCCGGTCGTCGCCAGCGACGACGCGGGCCACAGCTGGTCGTTCGAGCACCTGGTCCAGGCCTGGCGCGACGTGCGCGAGCCCCGCCTCGTCAGCTGGCGGGGCCGGCTGCTCCTCTACTGGTTCACCGCCGGGCGGTCCGGCGTGCGCTTCGAGCCCGATCGCATCTGGGTCAGCGAGCGCCGGCCCGGCGCGACGGCGAGCGCCCCGGGCACCTGGTCCGAGCCAATGGCCATCTCGCCGCCCGATTGCGTCGTGTGGCGCGTGCGCCCCGTCGGCGACCGGCTGGCGATGACCTTGTACCGCGGCGCCGGCGCGCTGTTCACGGCGCACCCGGTGCCGTTGACCGTCGAGTGGTGGGGGAGCGACGACGGCCTGGCGTGGGCGCCCTTCGACGCGACGCGGCCCGTGGTGCACGACGGCGGCTCCGAGACCGACTTCATCGAGCTGCCCGACGGCCGGGTCGTCGCCGTCGTGCGCAAGGAGGGTCCCGAAGCGGGGTGGGGCGCGGACATCGGGTGCTCACCCCGCCCGGGCGAAGGACAGCTCGCCGCGTGGCGCGTGCGCGCCGATCCGCGCAAGTTCGACTCACCCTTGCTCTTCCTCGATCGCGGCCGTCCGTTCCTCGTGACCCGCCGGCAGGTCGCCTTCGGCGGGCGCTTCGACCTGGCGGTCCCGCCGCTCTCGTGGCTGGCCCCACCGCGGCGCACCAAGGCCGACCAGCTGGCGTACTGGCTGACCCCGAAGCGCACGGCGGTCTACGCGATCGATCCCGACGCCCTCACCGCGACGTGGCTGGTCGACCTGCCCTCGGCCGGCGACACGGCGTTCGCCGGCGAGGTGGTGGCCGACGCTGCGGACCCCGACAACGGCGTCCACCTGATCTTCAACTACTCGTCGCCGACGAACCGCGGCTGGTGGCCGTGGGTGGTGGGCCAGCTGAACCCGACCCACATCGACGCGGTCGAGGTCACGATCGCGCCCTGACCGGCGTCGCCCCCACGGTCATGGGGTGGCGCGCACCCGCACGTAGGTCCCGAGCCGCGCGTCGTCCAGCGAGTACTCGTCGCCCTCGTGCCACCCCAGCGTCGCGAGGGCACCGAGCAGCGCCCGGAGCGAGCGCTCGTTCTTGTGCGCTACGAAGAACGCCCGCTCGCGATCGTGCGGACGGTGGTCGCGCAGGAACCCCGCGATGACCGCCCGACCCGAGCCACCGCGGGCCCAGGGCTGCAGGAAGTACTCGAGGTTGCCCGACAGCGGGTTGCGCCCGATGTACCCCGCGCGGCGGCCGTCCACCTCGACGACCGCGGCCGGGCCACGCGGCCCGAGCGTGGCCCGCATCGGCGCGATGTACAGCTGCAGCGGCGCCTCGAGCCAGTGGTACTGCGAGCCGACCTTCGAGAACGACAGGCCCTGCGCGGTCAGCCACGGCCAGTCGGCCCAGCGCACCGATCGCAGCACGACGTCTCGCTCGGGGGTCATGCCCAAGAGCATGCCGGGTGCCACGGCCTCCCGGGGCCCACTCGTGTAACCGCGCAGCACGTACGGTGTCCTGGCGGCGAAACACCCTGCGACGACCGTGTCCGCCATCCCCTCCGCCGCACCGTCGTGACATCCGGCAACGACCCGACCCGCCTCTCCCTCAGGAGCATGACCGTGAGCGATCCGAACCTCCCCGTTCCCCAAGGCGGCGCCGCCCCCGCCACCGGCGACCCGCAGCTCGGCGCCATCGAGCTGAAGACCTCGTTCTTCCCGCTGGCCTTCCTCCTCTACCTGTTCCCCGCCAAGGCGGTGATCGACGGCCACAGCGAGCTCGCGCACGGCTGGGGCACCAAGGTGTACCCGGTCCCGGCCGGCCGCCACACGGTGCGGGTGTGGTGCCCGTACTTCGGGATGATGAAGATGGGCGACGGCAACCACGAGCTCGACGTCGTCGCCGGGCAGGTCACGGCGGTCGAGTGGAAGTGCCCCTGGCTCGTGTTCCTCGGCGGCTCGTTCGTGGCGCTCGGCGTGCGCGGGCTCACGCAGGCGGACCTGCAGAACGGCGCCAGTGCCGTGAGCGCCATCCCGGCGCCACCCGCGATCGGCGCGGTCAGCCAGAACCCCGGCATCGTCGCCCCGGTCACGCCGCAGGCGCCCGCCATCGTCGGTGTGCAAGCGGGGTGGCACCCCGATCCGCAGGGCCAGGCCGCGCTGCGCTACTGGGACGGCCAGCAGTGGACCGAGCACGTCTCCGACGGGCAGGCCACGACCGCCTGAACTAGGGCCCGATGCGCGGGGCGCGCCGCGAGGACCACTGCAACCAGCCAGCGGGCGTCGCGGCTTCGTCGAAGCGACCGATCACGGCGGGCCCGACGTCGTCGACGCTCACGATGTGGTGCGGGGCGAAGAACGCGCAGCGGCGCGGCGGGTCGAGCGGGGGCTGCCAGCCGTCGACCGCCCGGGCGGCGGGGGTGACGACGATCGAGCCCGGCTCGTCGCCCGGCGTCACCTCGAGCACCTCGAACGCGCTCTCGTAGCGCCCGCACACGCGCGCCAGGTCGACGGGCACGGACGCATCCGGGCGCGGGTCCTCCTCGGTGATCCCGGCCAACGCCGCGAGCGCCGCGCGGCGCACCGTGCGGTTGACGGCGGTGCCGTTGGTCGCGTTCGTGAGGCCCACGAACGCCACGTCCCGCTCGGGCACGACGACCAGGTCGCACACGTACCCGGGGGTGACCCCGCCGTGCTCGATCGAGCGCACGCCGTCGGTCTCGTGGACGAACCAGTCGAGCGCGACGTCCTCGATCGCGTCGGCGTTCACGACGGGCGCGTGCAGGCGCGCCAGGCTCTCGGCGCTGAGGATCGGCGACCCGTCGTCGGCGGTGCCCGAGCGTTGGAACCGGCACCACCGCAGGAGGTGGTGGGCCGAGGCGATCAGGCCACCGGCGGCCCAATCGGGCGCCGCGAGCTCCCACCCCGGCTGCCAACCGGCGCCGCGGATCACGTACGGCGTCCCCTCGAAGACCCAGTGCGGGGCGGCGACGTCACGGGTGATCACCCAGTCGGCGCGGAAGCCGGCGGCGTCCATGCCGAGGGGGCGCAGCAGCAGCTCGCGGATCACCGCCTCGAACGGTCGACCGGCCACTGCCGCGAGCACCGCACCGGCGATCGAGAAGCCTGCGTTGCTGTAGGAGAAGCCGTCGCCCGGCGCGAAGAAGCGCCGGGCGTCGGCGAGGGCATCGAGGCCCGCGTCGCCACCGAACACGAGGAGGTGATCGCCGTCGAACCCCGTCCGGTGGCTGATGGTGTGCGCGACGGTCATCGCCTCGGTGTCGAGGCCGGTGGCGGGGCCGAGCGTCGGGAGGTGGCGGGCCACCGGGTCCTCGAGGGTCAACCGACCCTGCTCGACCAGGATCATGAGCGCCGCGGACACGAACGTCTTCGAGATCGAACCGACCTGGAACAGCGTGTCGCCGTCCACCGGCCGCGGAAGCTCGGCGTTGCCGACGCCGTGCGCGGCGACGTGCATGGCGTCGCCCCGCAGCACACCGGCGACGGCGCCGGGCACGCCGTGCGCACCGGCCGCGTCGGCCAGCACCTCATCGATCACGGCGAGCTCCGTGGCCCCACGGTCGGTCATGCCGGCCGACCGTAGCGCCGGTCCCGGCGACGCCGCTGGCCGTCCCGCCCACGCGAACGGCGTGTGGTCGCGGCACTAGGGTGATCCCTCGCCCCGGCGGCCCCTGCGGTCCACGGTGGCGCCTGTCCGTCGATCGCTGCTCAGAAAGGCCCGATCATGGCCCTCGACCCCCAGTTGCTCGAGATCCTCGCGTGCCCCGAAGACAAGGGCCCGCTGCTGTACTTCGAGGACGAGGACGCGCTGTACAACCCGCGGCTCAAGCGTCGCTACGCCATCCGCGAAGGCATCCCGATCATGCTGATCGACGAGGCCGAAGCGGTCGACGACGCCGAGCACGAGCGCCTGCTGGCGAAGGCCGATGCCGAGGGCATCACGCCGACGTTCGCGGAGTCGCAGGGATGACCGCAGGCGAGCAGCTCGACACCCTCGGCATGTTCGACGCCACCGCCGGCCTGCCCGAGCAGCTCGAGGCGGCGGCGGCGAGCGCCACCCAGGTCGAGGGCCTCCCGGCGCACGACGACATCGAGAACGTCGTCGTGCTCGGCATGGGCGGCAGCGGCATCGCCGGTGACCTGCTCACGGTCGTGGCCGGGCCCTTCATGCCCGTGCCCATCGTGGTGCACAAGGGCTACGGCATCCCGAACTTCATCGGCGAGAACACACTCGTGTTCGCGATCTCGTTCTCGGGCAACACCGAGGAGACCCTCGAGGGCGCGGCCGAGGCGATGATCACCGGCGGGCGCATGGTGTGCATCAGCAACGGCGGCGAGCTGCTCGAGCAGGCCAACGACTGGGGCGTGCCGCACATCAAGATCGCCGACGGCATCCCGATGCCGCGCGCCGGGCTGGGGGCGGTCGCGGCGCCGCCGATGATCGTGCTCGAGAAGATGGGCTTCTTCCCCGGCGCGGCGTCGTGGATCGCCGCCGCCGTCGACCAGCTCAAGGTGCGGCGTGACGAGCTCATCGCCGACGGCAACGAGGCGCAGAAGCTCGCCAAGCGCATCGGGCGCACGATGCCCCTGGTGTACGGCGGCGCGGGGATCGGCCACGTGGCGGCGCTGCGCTGGAAGAACCAGTTCAACGAGAACTGCAAGATCCCTTCGTTCTCCGCGACGGTGCCCGAGCTGTGCCACAACGAGATCTGCGGGTTCGGCCAGTACGGCGACGTGACCCGGCAGGTCTTCCGGCTCATCAACCTCCGGCACGAGTTCGAGCACCCGCAGATCATGCGCCGCTTCGACCTCGTGAGCGAGGTGGTCGACGAGGTCGTCGCCGAGGTCGAGACGGTCGAGGCCGCCGGCGACGGGCCGCTCGCGCAGCTGCTCGACCTCTGCCTCTTCGGTGACTTCACCTCGCTCTACCTCGCCGCCCAGGAGGGCATCGATCCCGGCCCCGTCCCGGTGCTCGACGACCTGAAGCGAGCCCTCGCCGCGGAGTAGCCGGCGCTAGT
>CAYUOL010000265.1:0-9524 GCA_964446345.1 uncultured Iamiaceae bacterium
TATTCCTTCGACGCCACCGAGACCGAGCCGCCGAACACCCCTTCGTTCACCTGCTCCAGGTCGGTGCCGAGCCCCAGGGCCTGGCGCAACCGCACGTCGCTCGTCGAGCCGCTCTTCGCGTTGAGGATCACGGTCGTGACGAGCGCGTTGGTGCTGACCAGCACCGAGGAGGTGTTGACCGCACGGTCGATCTCGACCGGGTCGGTGACGTAGGCGAGATCGATCTGTCCCGCAGCGAGCGCCGACGCCCGCTCGGCGTTGTCGGCGATGAGCGTGAAGTCGATGCCGTCGAGGTAGGGGCGATCGGCCTGGCGGTACTCGCCGTTCTTCGTGAGCTTGATCGTGCTGCCCTTCTGCCAGCCCTTGAACACGAAGGGGCCGGTCCCGATCGGATAGGCGTCGTCGGAGGCCGTGAGGTAGGTGGGCGCGGCGATCAGGCCGCTCTGGCCGGCAAGCGCGACCGGGAAGGCGGGCCACGCCTGCTTCAGCGACACCCGCACGCGGCTGCCCTCGACCGTGACCGCGCGGACCGGGCTGAGCGGCTGGCTGAGGATCTCGTTGTTGAGCCGCGCATCGAAGTTCGCCTTCACCGCGGCGGCGTCGAGGACGGCGCCGTCGTGGAACTTCACACCCGTCGGCACCTCGATGACCCATTCGTCGTAGCCGGCGTTGGGCGTGAGGGCGGTGGCGAGGTACGGCTTCGGCCCTTCTTTCGTCAGGATCACCAGCGGATCGAAGATCGCCTCGGCGACGAGGCGCGAGCTCGCGTAGAAGCGCGACGTCGCCGGGTTCCACGTCTGGGGCTCGCCGTCGAGGGCGACGCGCAGCACCCCGCCGGGGGTGGGCGTCGCCTGGTCGAGCTGCGCTGTCTCCACGTCGAAGCGCGGGTTGACGGCCGACGCCGCCGGGTCGCCGGAGCCCGTGCCGAAACCCGAACCCGAACCCTGCCCTGATCCCTGCCCTGATCCCTGCCCTGATCCCTGCCCTGATCCCTGGCCGGCGGAGGAGCCCGATCCGGTCTGCGTGCTCGATCCGTTCCGCGTCGCCAGCGCGATGCCGCCCCCGATGAGCACGAGCACCACGAGCACGGCCAACCCGACCAGCAGGGGCGTCTTGGACGACCTCGCGGGCGCCGCCCCCGCGACCGCGGGAGGGGTCGAGGACGACCCGGAGGCAGGGCCGGTCGACGACGGACCGGACGACGACGGACCGGTCGACGCGCCCGCCGCCGGTGGCGCACCACGATCGCCCGCCGCCGGATCGCCCACCGCCGGATCGCCCGCAGACGGCGCGCCCGCCACCGGATCGAGCGCCGCCGCCGACGCGCCGGCGACCGCGAACCCGGCGACGCTGGCGTCGCCCACGATGTTCGAGTCGGGGGGTGTCACCGGGTCGGCGGTGGTCGCCACGGGCGGGGGCAGCACGAAGTCACCGGGCTTGGTGCCCGGCTTCCGCAGCGGCGTGACCGGGTAGCCGAGGTGCGCCTGCGTCGCCTGGATCGCCTCGCCGAAGCCGACCGCCGTGTCGTAGCGGGAGAACGGTTGCTTCTCCATCGAGTAGCGCAGCAGGTCCATCACCGCCGACGGGATGTCGTCGCGCCCGATGTCGGGCACCGGGTCGGACACGACCCGGCGCATGAGCGGCATCAGTGCGTCGTCGTCGGACAGCTGGAACGGCGCCCGTCCCGCCAGCAACGTGTACAGGGTGGACCCGAGCGAGTACACGTCCGACGCGGTGCTGGTCGGGTGCCCCTCGAGCACCTCGGGGGCGACGTGCAGCGGGGTCAGCGACGACGTGCCGATGCTGGCCTCGGGCCCGACGGTGATGGCGGAGATGCCGAAGTCCGCGAGGGCGGGCTCGTCGTAGTCCGACATCAGGATGTTGGCGGGTTTGATGTCGCGGTGCAGGATGCCGGCGGCGTGCACGGCGGCGAGGGCGCTGCTCATCTTCACGCCCAGGTCGAGCACCTCGGTCACCGAGTAGATCTGGCCGGCCTCGAGCCGGTCGGCCAGCGACCCGTTCGACATGAACTCGGTGGTGATGAACGGCCGCCCGTCGTCGGTGAACCCCGAATCGAGGACGGTGACGATGTTGGGGTGGTTGGACAGCCGCCCGCTCGCCCGACACTCGCGCTGGAACCGCCGCTGCGCGTTCTCGTCGACCAGCTCGACCGTGAGGACCTTCACCGCGACCGTCCGATCGAAGGCCTCCTGGTAGGCGCGGTAGACCATCGAGAACCCGCCCGAGCCCACGCGGACGAGGTCCCGATAGCCCGCGATCGAGACGCGCACCTCAGGCTGCATGTCGGTCTTTCACGGTGCGAATCGTACGGGACGAGGTCCAGAGCCGCCGGGCACGGCCTGCGCCGGCGGCGGCGTCCGGCAGGGGCTCACGCAGGCGCGGGCCGAGCGAACACTGTTCACCGTCCGCGCGCGGGGCCTGAGCTGCCCAAACAGGGCGGGCACGGGGCGTCACCGAGCCACCGCGTCGTGCGCGCGTGAGTCGTTGGGCCTACGCTGGCGCGGTTGGGAATGAGACATGCGGGAGCGCTCGTCTTACCGATGGTGAGCGACAGTCCGCTGTGCGTGGTGAGGAGCTGGCGTTGGTGAGGAGCAGCGGATGAGCAGCCGAGGGACCGAGGGCACCGGCGACGAGCCGGGTGCGGACGCCGACCTGCCCTTCGGCTACGTCGCCACGGGCGACGACGCGCACACGTGGGGCCAGCCCTTCACCGAGGACTACTCCGCGGGCGAGGTCCCGTACCACCTCTCGGGGGGCGCCCCCGTGGGTGAAGACGCGCTCCCCCCGCCCCCTCCCCCACCGCCGGCGATCGACCTGACGGAGGACCTCGGCAAGGACGACGCGCGGACGGACAACGGGCTGACGGACAACGGGCTGACGGACAACCCCCTGACGGACAACCCGATGTACGCGTCGGCGCCACCGCCGCCCCCGCCCGCGCCACCACCGCCGCCTCCCGCCGACCCGTTCGTCGCCCCCGCCGACGAGGACCCGGCGATCGACCTCACGGGCCCGACCATCGACGCGTCCCATGACCTCGGCGATCCCGCCGAGGTGCGCGACGACTTCCGGGCCATGTACGCCAAAGAGCCCTACGGCGACCTGTACGGGTACGGCGGCTACTCGTCCAGCCGTGACGCTGAGGAGCTCGCGGTGCAGCAACCGGACGGCGCCGCCCCGGCCGACGTCTCCGGCATCGACGCGCCCGTCGTCGACACCAACGGAGCCGAGCTCCCGGAAGGCGCCGACCCTCTCGCCCCGACAGCCGCCAGCCCGCTCATCACCGAGGTCCCCGGCGTCGGCGTCGCGGCCGTCGTCGCGGGCGAGGCGTTCGGGGCCGACGCCGACCCGTTGCCGCCCGCCGACGTCCCCACCGCCACCTACGACACCTCCGAGGAACCGCCGGCCACCCCCTCCGGGGACCAGCTGACGGTGATCGACGAGTCCACGCCGCCCATCAGCGCTGCCTCCGCGCCCACCGCCCAGTACGCGGTGCCCAGCCCGCTGCTCGATGCCTTCCAGTACGGCGCGGGCGGTGACGACGCGACCGGTGCGAACGACCTCGACCAGGCGCCGCCACCCCCACCCCCTCCACCGCCGCCCCCACCGCCCCCCGCCGGGGCGGCCGGCGCGGCCGGCGCGGCCGGGGTCGCCACGCTCGCCGCGCCCAAGCCCGGGTCACCGGAGGACGACAACCGCAACAAGGTGCTCGTGCTCGTGGCCGCCGGCGTGGCGGTGGTGCTGCTCCTCGGCGGGGTGGCGTTCGCCGCGACGAGGGGCTCGAAGACCCAGGACCTCGCCACCACACCCACGACGGCGCGGCAGGCCAGCGCGAGCGGCACCGCGGTGGGCTCGCCCACCACGGTCGGCGCCGCCGAGGTGCCCGGCACCGACACGACCGCCGCTCCCGACACGACCGCCGTCCCTGACGCGACCGACACCACGGTCGCGGCCGACCCGAACGTGCCCACCACCGTCGCCCCGACTGGCGGCGGCCTGCCCGGCAACACGCCGATCACGACGAGCCGCGGCGTCACCAACACCACCGCCCGCCCGTCGACGCCGACCGGGAACGGTGGTGGCGGCGGAGGCGGCGGCGGCGGCGGTGGCGGCGGCGGTGGTGGCAACGGCGGCGGCGTCACCCCGACCACGGCCGCGCCGATCCCCCCGCCGACGGTCTCGATCTCGGCGTCCGCGAGCAAGAACTCGGTGACCGCGAACATCACCGCCAACGGAGCGACCTCGTGCGAGCTGTTCGTCAACAACGCCGGCAAGGGCCAGGGCCCGTGTGGCCAGCTGTCTGCCGGCGGGCTGCACTTCTACACCGAGTACGACGTGTTCGTGCGGGCGTCGGGACCTGGCGGCAACGCCGACTCGAACCACAACAAGGTGTCCACCGAGGCAGCGCCCGACCAGAAGGTCACGCTCACCAATGGCACAACCCGCGGGTTCTGGGCCCAGAGCAAGTGGGCTGTGGGCAACAGCCCGGGCGGTCCTGAGGTCTTCAGCGTCAACGTCGGCCAGCAGGTCCGGGTGCTGTGCCAGCGCACGGGGCCGAAGCCCCAGACGTACAACGGCCTGGCGTCGACGGTCTGGAACTTCATCGAGTACAACGGCAAGCGCGGCTGGATCACGAACTCGTCCACCACCGACACCGGCGGCTACCCCGGGTTCGCACCGAACCTCACCCAGGACTGCCCACCCGGCGCCTGAACCACGGGTCTGAGCGCCTCAACCGCGAGCGCACTGAGTACCCTCACCGGGTCGCACGCGCTGCGTCCGCGGCGCCGGCAAGGGGGAGCACACCATGGGTCTCGGGATCTTCGCCGAGAAGACGACCGTCGACGGGCTCGTCGAGAGCGCGCGTGACGCCGCCGCACGCGGCTTCGCGTCGTTCTGGGCACCGCAGATCTTCAGCATCGACGCCATCACGGCGCTCACCGTCGTGGCGCGCGAGGTGCCCGACATCGAGCTGGGCACGGCGGTCATTCCGACCTATCCCCGGCACCCGATGGCGCTCGCGGCGCAGGCGCTGACGCTCCAGCAGGTGAGCGGCGGCCGCTTCACCCTCGGCATCGGGCTCTCCCACCAGATCGTGATCGAGTCGATGCTCGGCCTGTCCTACGACAAGCCGGTGCGCCACCTGCGCGAGTACCTGTCGATCCTGATGCCGCTCGCCCGCGGCGAGGCCAGTTCGTTCACGGGCGAGACGCTCACGGGCAACCTCGGGCTCGACATCCCCGACGCCACGCCGTTGCCGGTGCTCGTGGCGGCGCTCGGCGCGCAGATGCTGCGCGTGGCCGGCACGCGCACCGAGGGCACCGTCACCTGGATGACGGGACCCGACACGATCGAGAACCACGTGGGCCCGGCCCTGCGCGACGCGGCCGCCGCGGCCGATCGGCCCGACCCGCGGATCGTCTCGGCGCTCCCCGTGTGCGTCACCGATGACGAGGCCGGCGCCCGTGAGCTCGCGGCCAAGGCCTTCGCCGTCTACGGGCACCTGCCGTCGTACCGGGCGATGCTCGATCGCGAAGGCGCCGCCGGCCCCGCCGACGTCGCCATCGTCGGCGACGAGAAGACGGTGCTCGCCGGCATCCAGCGGTTCTTCGACGCCGGCGCCACCGACTTCGTGGCCGTGCCCTTCTCGAACAGAGACATCACCCTCGACGTCGTGGGGTCGCTGCTGTGAGCGCCGAGCCGAGACCACATCGCGTGATCCAGTGGAGCACGGGCAACGTCGGCCGGCTCGCACTCCACGGCATCATCGAGCACCCGGGGCTCGAGCTCGTCGGCGTGCTCGTGCACAGCGACGCCAAGGCCGGGCTCGACGCCGGCGAGCTGTGCGGCACCGATCCCACCGGGATCATCGCGACCACCGACGTCGACGCGATCCTCGCCCTGGACGCGGACTGCGTCAGCTACACGGCCACCGGCGACCTGCGCCCCAGCGAGGCGGTCGACGACATGTGCCGCATCCTCGAGGCGGGCAAGAACGTGGTGGCCACCTCGGTCGTGCCGCTGGTGTACCCGCCGCACGCGCGGACGACGATGCCCGGGGTCGTCGAGCAGCTCGAGGCGGCGTGTGCCAAGGGCGGCACCACGTGCTTCACGTCGGGGATCGACCCGGGCTTCGCGAACGACATCCTGCCGATCTTCCTCGCCGGCGTCAGTGAGCGCGTCGACCGGATCCGCATCCAGGAGATCCTCAACTACGACACGTACGACCAGCCCGAGGTGCTCTTCGGCACCATGGGCTTCGGGCAGCCGATGGATGCCATGCCCCTGCTGCTCTTCCCCACCGCGCTGACGCTCGCGTGGGGCCCGGTGGTGGCGATGATCGCCGACAGCTTGCAGATCGAGCTCGACGAGATCACCGAGTGGCACGAGAAGTGGGAGGCCCCGGTTCGCTACGAGACCGCGGTCGGCCCCGTCGAACAAGGGACCATGGCCGGGCTGCGCTTCGAGGTGCGGGGGATCGTCGGCGGCGAGGAGCGCATCGTCGTCGAGCACGTCACCCGCATGCACAACGACGTCGCCCCCGAGTGGCCGCACCACACGAACCCGCAGGGCGGGTACCGCATCACGATCGACGGCTCGCCGTCGCTGACGGTCGACCTCGAGATCGTCGGCGAGGACGGCGACCACAACACCGGCGGCCTCGTCGTCACGGCGATGCGGATCCTCAACGCGATCCCCGCCGTGTGCGCCGCCGAACCCGGCGTCATCTCGTCCCTCGACCTCCCCCTCGTCACCGGAGCCCACCTCGCCAGCCACTGGCGCTGAGAAGGAGCGACCATGCCGCCCGATCCCGCCGTCCAGCTCGTGCTCGACCTCGTCAACGCCCCGGGCTCGCCGAAGCTCGAAGAGCTCAGCCCGCCCGAGGCGCGCGAGCTCTACGCCGGCCTCGCCCTCCTCGCCCCCAACGAGGGGGCCGAGGTCGCAGCGGTCGTCGAGCGGACGATCGCCGGCGTGCCGTGCCACATCGTCACGCCGCACGGCGACGGCCCCTTCCCGGTGCTCGTGTGGATCCACGGCGGCGGTTGGGTGATCGGCTCGGCGGCGCTCAGCGTGGCCACCTGCCGCGACCTCGCGGCCGGCGCCGGGTGCGTGGTCGTCGACGTCGACTACCGGTTGGCGCCGGAGCACCCCTTCCCCGCCGGCCCCGACGACTGCGTCGGCGTGACGCGGTGGGTGCTCGAGAACGCGGCGGAGATCGGCGGCGACCCCGCCCGTGTCGCGGTCGGCGGTGACTCGGCCGGCGGCAACCTGTCCGCCGTGGTCGCGAACGAGGTGCCCGGGCTCGCGCTCCAGGTGCTCGTGTACCCCGCCACCGACCTGACCCTCACCCACCCCTCCATCGACGAGAACGGGGAGGGCTACCTGTTGACGAAGGGCGCCATGCGCTGGTTCACCGACCACTACATCGGTGCCGCCGATCCGAAGCTGCCGCGCATGTCGCCGCTCTACGCCGACGACGCCGTGCTCGCCGCGGCGCCACCCGCGCTCGTCATCACCGCCGAGCTCGACCCGCTGCGCGACGAGGGCGAGGCCTACGCAGAGCGGCTGCGACAGGCGGGTGTCGCGGTGCAGGCCACGCGCTACGACGGCCAGATCCATGGCTTCTTCACCATGGGGACGGTCCTGCCCCAGGGCCGCGCCGCCGTCGACGAAGCGACCACGCAGCTGCGCCAGGCGTTCGCGCGCTGACCTCTCACGGGCCTCTCACGTCGCGCCCCCGGGCGTGCCCCGAAGAGGGGCGTGCTGTCGCGCCCGGGGTGGGCACCGGTACAGTGCCGCGGATGTCGAGTCCCGATCGCGAACCACCGAGGTTCGACCGCCGGTGGTTCCTCGCCGCGGGCGGCATGGCGGCGCTGGCGGCCGCGTGCGGCAACGCCGCGACCACGACCGGCACCGACGGTGCCAGCGGGTCGTCGACCTCCGCGTCCGCGGGCGGCGCGGCCGACGGATCCGCGGCGACGGTCGCGACGACCGGGGCGCCGGGCGCCGTCGGCTCTTCGAGCAGCAGCTCGTCCAACAGCGCGTCGTCGAGCAGCTCGAGCACGAGCTCGAGCGGCAAGAACGGGAACCCCTCGACCAGCGGATCGTCGACCACGAAGACCACCGCCGCAGGTCCAGCCCCGTTCTTCGTGCGGGCGCCCAACGCCACCGATCGGGTCGCGCTCACGTTCCACACGAACGGCGACCTGACGCAGGTGAAGGCGGTGCTCGACATCGTGGAGAAGAAGGGCGCGGTGCTCACCGCGTTCATCGTCGGCAACTGGCTCGACGCCAACCCCTCGATGGGCAAGCGCCTCATCGACGGCCACCACGAGCTGGCCAACCACACGTACACGCATCCGAGCTTCGAGCAGCTCAGCCCCTCGGCGATGGCCACCGAGATCACGAAGTGCCGCGACGCGATCGCGAAGGTGAGTGGTTCCGGCGGCCGGTACTTCCGCCTGTCGGGAACCGACGACGGCACGGTGAAGCCGAGCAACGCCGCGCTCGTCGCGGCGGCGAACGCGGGGTACACCGGCGTGGCGGGCTTCGACGTCGATCCGTTCGACTACAAGGCCCCCGGGTCGGCGGCCGTCATCCACCGCCCCCTCCAGACGGTGACGGGCGGGTCGATCATCGGCCTCCACATGGGCCACGCCGGCACGATCGACGCCATCGGGCCGATCCTCGACGGGCTGGCGACGAAGAAGCTCACCCCCGTGACCCTCTCCACGCTGATGGGGTGACGCACTGATGACCTCGTTCCCGATCAGCCTCGTCGGCGACGAGCTCACCACCGCCTGCCTCGACGGTGTCGAGCGTCGCTACCTCTCGCTCGACTCCGCGGCATCCACCGCCGCGCTGCCCGCCGTCGCGCAGCGGGTCACCGAGTTCGTGCCGTGGTACTCCAGCGTCCACCGCGGCGCGGGCTACAAGTCGCAGATGGCGACCGACGCGTACGAGGAGGCGCGCGAGGCCGCCATCGCGTTCGCCGGCCGCGCCGACCGCGACGACGTGGCGATCATCGTGCGCAACACCACCGAAGCGATCAACCACCTCGCCTACCGGCTCCAGCTCGGGCCGGACGACGTCGTCGTGACCACGGTGGCCGAGCACCATGCGAACCTCCTGCCGTGGGCGCGGTCCCAGGCCCATCGGCGCTACGTCGAGTGCGACGAGCACGGTCGCTTCACCCTCGACGACGTGGTGGCCGCGCTCGACGACGGCGCGCGACCGCGGCTGCTCGCCATCACGGCGGCCACCAACGTCACCGGGTGGCTGCCCCCGATCGAGGCCATCGTCGCCGCCGCGCACGAGCGCGACGTGCCCGTGCTCGTCGACGCGGCGCAGCTCGCGGCGCACCGGCCGCTGCCGGCGAGCCCCGACTTCATCGCGTGGAGCGGCCACAAGATGTACGCACCGTTCGGTGCCGGCATCCTCATCGGACCGCGCTCGGCGTTCACCGAGGGCGACCCGTTCCTCGCCGGCGGCGGCGCCGTCGA
>CAYUOL010000266.1:0-9420 GCA_964446345.1 uncultured Iamiaceae bacterium
CGAAGGCCCGTCGCTCTGCAACGGGCAGTCGCGCAGCTCGAACGTCGCCGTGCCATCGTCGGCGAAGGTCAAGGTGCCCGCATCCCCCTTCCACGTCCCCTTGACCGCGTTCAACAGCAAGTCCTCCTGCGGGACGACGGTGCTGGGAGGCCCGCCCTTGCGGATGGGGGTGCTGGTCGTCGGCGCGATCGGCCCGACGATCGGTCCGGTCGCAGGTGGAGAGGTCGGCGTCGCCGTAGCGGCCGGCGGCGGGGTGGTCGCCGCCGTGGAGCCCGGCGTCACGTTCGCATCTGGTGCACTCGCGGCGCACGCCACCAAGGCCGCCGTCGCGAGCGCTCCCGCTGCGATGCAACGGACGAGGCCCATGGGCCTCGGACGGACGGGTGACAAGGTGCCGATCAGGCGCCGGCGCCCTCGGCGGGCTGCGCCTGCGGTTGCGGGGTCGACACGGGTTCGGCGGCGGGGGTGCCCGTGCCGAGCGAGCTCGTGTCGGCGGAGGCGCCGCCCACGGCTTCCTGGGTGTCGATGCCGAGCTGGGCCCGGATCTCGGAGAGGCGGGCCTGCGCCTCGATGTTCATCGACGCCTGCTCGATCTCGAGCAGATGGCCCTCGACGCTCTGCTCGGTGAGCTCGGCGACGCCGGTGGCCTTCGCGTAGCGGGCCTCGATCTTGCCCTGCACCTCGGCGAAGGTGGGCACGTCCTGGCCCACGGCTTCGTTCAGCGTCTGCATCGCCGAGTTCATCTGCTCCTGCATCTTCGCCTGGTCGAGCTGGCTCAGCAGCTTCTGGCGCTCGGCGAGCTTCTTCTGCAGGGCGTTCGCGTTCTGGGCGACGGCCGACTTGGCCTGCTCAGCGGCCTGAGAGGCCTGCAGCGCGAGGGTCTTGCTCTGCTCCATCTCGGCTTCCATCGTGATGAGCCGGTTGGCGAAGGTCTCGGCCGCGGCGGCGTACTCGGTGGCCTTCTTCGTGTCGCCCGACTTGGCGGCCTGATCCGCCATGAGCACGGCCTGGCGCGTGTTCGCGTTGAGCTTCTCGTACTCGTCCATCGACCGGTTCAGGCGCATCTCGGCCTGCTTCTGGTTGGCGATGACGTTGGCGGCCTGCTCCTTCAGGCGCCGGTGCTGCTCTTGCGCCTCCGAGATCGCCTGCTCGAGCTGGACCGCCGGGTCCGCCTTCTCGTTGAAGGACTTCTCGGTCTTGGCGACGCGGTACTTCCACCAACGTTTCATCGCTTTCCACATGGTCGGACACCTTAGTGCGGCATCTGGCGAAGCGGTCAGGCGGGTTTCCGGCCCTGGTCAGCGGTCCGGGCCGCCGTCAGCCGCGGCGCAGCACGATGCGGCGGATGTCGTGCACCTCGCCGACCTTCAGCTTGAAGAGGAGCCCGATGTAGACGGCGGCGCCGGCGGCACCCCCGAGCAGCACGGTCGCCCAGGCGCCACCGCCCGACTTCGGCAGCACGAGCGCCAGCACCGTGATGACCAGGGCCATGACGACGGCGGCGAGGACCATCCGGGCGACCGGCGCCGTCGTGGCGACGGCGGTGGCGACGCCGAACGGGCCGATGCGCCGGCGGAGCACGACGAAGGCCAGGACGGCCGAGATCGTGTAGGCCAGCGACCACGACCAGGCCAGGCCGCTGATGCCGAAGCCCTTCACGAGCAGGAAGGCGAAGACGAGGGTCAAGGCGTTCTCGATCAGGTTGATGAGGAACGGGGTCTTCGTGTCCTTGAGCGCGTAGAACCCGCGCAGCACGTAGAGGTAGGCCGAGAAGCCGATCATCCCCCACGCCAGCCCGGCGACCGCGGTCGCGGTGATCGTCGCGTCGGCCTCGGTGAAGTTCCCCCACACGAGCAGCGCCATCACGGGGCGCGCGAACACGACGAACAGGAACGTGGCCGGCAGCAGCACGAGCGCCACGAGGCGGAAGCCCATGAGGAAGCGCTCGTTGAACCGTCGCTGCTCGCCGCGCTCCGCGAGGCTCGCCAGCTCGGGGGTGAACGCCGTCATCACCGAGACGG
Organism: uncultured Iamiaceae bacterium; assembly: GCA_964446345.1. Taxonomy (GTDB): domain Bacteria; phylum Actinomycetota; class Acidimicrobiia; order Acidimicrobiales; family Acidimicrobilacustridaceae; genus CAYUOL01. Next base: position 2,022 of record CAYUOL010000266.1, read on the forward strand.
TGAACACGCCGTAGGGGAGCTGGAAGAACTGGTAGCCGTAGCTCCACGCGGCGACCGCGCCCGTCTCGGCGCCGAGCGCCAGCCCGATGATCACGAACAGCGTCACCTGGTTGACGACGACGTAGCCGACGGTCCACCCCGACAGCCGGCCGATCTCGCGCACCGACGGGTGGTGGATGTCGAAGTTCCACCGCACCGGGATGCGGGCGCGCACGATCGCCGGCACGAGGGCGAGGGCCATGGCGACGATGCCCAGCGTCGTGCCGAGGCCGAGCAGCAGCACGAGGAAGGTGTCCGCCTGCACCTGCTCGACGGTCATGTTGTTCGTGATGATCGTGCGTGCCGCGAGCAGCACGATGATCATCATCAGGTTGTTGAGCACCGGGGCGAACGCCGCCGCGGCGAAGCGGCGGTGCGTGTTGAGCAATGCGCTGCCCAAGGTCGTCAACCCGTAGAAGAGCACCTGGGGGGCGAAAAGCCGGAGCCAGAACACGGCGAGGTCCTGCTCTGCGCTGCTCGTCGGACCGCCGCTGATGTGGGCGATCGCGTTGTAGAGGCCGATGAGCAACGGCGCGGCGACGATGCCGAAGATCGTGATGCCGACGAGGACGACGGTCGCCACGCTGAGCACGGCGTTGTTGCCGTCCTCGTCGTTGCGCTCTCGGTTGGTGACGAGCACGGGAACGAGCGTCGCCGCGAGGATCCCGCCCAGCAGCAGGTCGTAGATCATGTTCGGCGTCTGGTTCGCCAAGTTGTACGCGTCGGCGACGTGGCTCGCTCCGAGCGCGAACAGGATCATCACGGTGCGCACGAGCCCGGTGATCCGGCTCAGGAGGGTGCCGATGCCGACGATGCCGCTGGACCGGGTCAGTTCGCGCCCGGTCGCCTCGTCCGAGCTCTCCGAAGCCGGGCGCGGCGCAGGGGCGGGGTCCCGAGGGTCGGCGGGCTCCGCGACGCCGTCGCGCCCCGCGGGGCCCGCAAGCGGTTCGGGCTCGTCCGGCGCGTCAGGGCCCGGGATCACGGCCAGCTCCGTCGTGGCGGGCCCATCCAACCCGGGGGCCACGAGCAGCACCTCGGTGGGGACCGGATCCTCGTCGTCGGCCGGCCGCACCGGCCGCGGTTGGCTGAACAGCGACGCCCCGGTCGCAGGACGCGCCTCGGCTGCGGGGTCGCGCATGATGAGGTTGCGCGGCGCGCCCGGCGGGCGATCGTCTTCGGAGGCCGGCGGCCCCGCGTCGTCGGGGCTCATGCGCAGCCGTTCATTCGGTGGGAGGAGACGGTGGCCAGGTCTGGGGCGGCGCCGCAGTCGTCGGGGGCTGCGGTGCCGCGGACGGTGACGACCACTCCGGGTGGGGCTGGTTGGGCAGCGGCATCGTGGGGGCCGCGGCCGCCGGGGGCGCCGCGCTCGGCGGAGGCTGCAGCGCCTCGGGCAGCGGCGCCGCGAGCGCCGAGGGATCCATCATCGGGACACCGCGGGACGTGGAGCTGGTGCGGTCGGTCTCGTCGAGCGCCAGGCGCAGCGCCTCCATCTCGCCGACGACCGAGTCCACATCGGCGCCCACGGCGGCCAGGTCCTCCAGCCCTTGTGGGCGCACCGACAGCTCGATCACTCGCGTGACGAGCTCACCCAGACGGGCGTCGAGCAGGCGCAGGCGATCCCGGGTGGAGCTGATGATCTCGTCCATGCGCTTCGCGGTGTCCAGCTGCGACTGGAGCGCCTTCGCCGTGTCGGCGAGAGCGGGGTTGGCCTGGAGGGCCTGCCCGGTCGGGAGCTGGCTCAGCTCGGTCGTGATGCCGGTGATGTCGATGCGCGCCCGCGCCTGGGTCAGGTTGTTGCCGCCCTGCGCGACCTGCCAGCACTCGCTGACCCCCGTGTCGATGCGGTCCGAGATCTCGCGGAGCCGGTCCCGCAGCGGACCGTCGTGGATGTGCTTGACGGCGTCGGCGAACTGCCGCTGGGACTTCTTCGCCTGCCACACGAACGTGCGCCACGGGTCTTCGAGCTCGAACGGGTTGATGCCGTCGGCGCTGTGGCCCTTCGGGATCGCCACGGCCACCCGAGCGCCGTAGGCCAGTGCCCCGACGCCGAGTGCGGCGATGATCGGCAGACCGATCGCGATGCCGGCCGCGATGCCCGCGCCGCCCAGCAGGATCCCGAGCGGGGAGTTGATCGCCCGGGCAACGGGTGGCGTGTAGAACCGATCACGGAAGCTCAGCCGCTTGGTTCCGGATGGTGCCATGCGTTAGAAGTTACTCACCACGGCGGTGAAGACCTTGTTGATGGTCTTCGGGTCGCTGGCGCTGTAGAAGCTGCCGTTCGTCGACTCGGCCATCTGCTTGAGCACGTTCGTGTCGGCGTCGCCGCCGTAGCCGATCGTGAACAGGCGCACCGGCTTGCCCAGCTCGCCCAGCGTCTGCTCTTGCAGGTACTTCTGCAGCTCGGCCAGCTGCTTGGGGTCGTCGCCGGCCTTGCCGTCCTCGTTCTTGCCGTCGGTCAGCAGCACGACCGCGTTGATCTTCGTCGGGTCGTACTCGGTGATCATCTTCTCCATCGAGCTCTTCGCCACGTCGTAGAGGGGCGTGCCGTTCGTCGGGAACAGGCCCTGGATCTCGACGCGGATCTTCTCCTGCTGCGTCGCCATCGGCGCGATCGGGACGAGGTCGACGAAGAAGTCGGTCTGCTTCGCGCCGAGGCCGGTGGAGAACTCACGCAGGCCGACGAGGTCTTCGGGCTTGAACTCGTCGAGCGATGCCGTCGCGGCGGACTTGGCCAGATCGAGCTTGGATCCGGCGGAGCCGGCGGCGTCGCCCATCGACCCGGACACGTCCATGACCAGCAGCACCCGAGCGTCCTTGCGCTGGGCCTTCCACTGGTCGAGCACGCCGATCATGACGGACGGCGAGGGCACCTGCATCGTGGTCTGCGGCTGCGCCGGGTCCACGCCGTTCTGGCTGATGATCGGCGCGTCGATGGCCACCTGGGGGTTGCCCGGCCGGAACCCGAACTGGAGCACGCGCTTCTGGTTGTCCGGCTGCAGCACGTAGTCCTGGAAGACCTTGGCCGCGTCCTTCTCCTCCTGGCTCACCCACGAGGCGTCGAGGATGAAGAACGGGTTGTCCGAGAACAGCGTCCCCTCCTTCGGGTACACCGCGACGAGAGGGACCTTCGGCTTGCGGGGATCCTCACCCTGGTCGAGCTTGCCGTCGGGGTTGCCCGCGTTGTAGTCGATGACCGACTTCTCCTCGATGGCCACCGCAGAGGCGTAGGTGAACGGGTTGCTGCGCTGGTCGGCGCGGTACCAGTTGTTGAGGAAGGTCAGCGTCGTGTCGCCGTAGTGGACGACCGCCGACTCGACGTCGGCGTTGAACTTCTGGACGTCCGGCCGCGCCAGGTCCTCGGCGGTGAGCCCGGACGTCTTGCCGGTGGCCGCGTAGTTCTGGGCGATGGATGCGTGCAGCCCGCTGGTCGAGAAGTTGGGGTTCGTCTTGCCGAGGCGGAACGGACCCCACTCGGGGTGGCCGTAGGCCTCCCATCCCTGGGGATCGTTCGCGAGGCGCAGGATGTCGGCCCAGCCGATCGCGGTCTTCGGGTAGCCGAGGGCATCGGCCATCGGCTTCGGCATGGCGATGACCAGCGGCGTGTTCATGAAGGGCGTGCCCTGGTTGGCCATCGGCTTCTGCCCCTTGGCCGTGAGGCGCTGGTCGAGCACCGCCCCCCACGCGCTCGCGGCCGGCGACCAGATGACGGGTTGGGGCCCCTCCGCGTTCGCATCCCAGCCGTTGGCGAGCAGGTCGGTGGCCCCGCCGGAGGACTTGCTCTTCGGCTGCACGACGATGCGCTTGTTGTTCACCTTCGCGTTGGACGCGTTGAAGGTCTTCGCGACGTCGGTGAGCAGATCGACCTTCTCCGGCGAGATGGCCAGGTCGACGACGACGCAGTCGTCGGACTTGCAGTCCGCGGCACCGAAGTCGTCGGTGCCGCTCGGCGCGCCCTTCCCGCCGCAGGCGCCGGCGAGCAGCACGAGCGCCACCGCGGTGGCGATCCCGGTGACCACGCGCGGGTGGCGGTGTCGGGCGGCGAGCCGGCGATGCGACCGAGCGCTCATCACTTCACCTCTTTCCACACGTCGCGCAGGGCCGCCATGACCCCGGCCCGGGGCAGGTTGGTGCTCGGGTCGAGCGCGATCGTCGTGTTGACGCCGGTGATGGTGGGCTGGCCCTCGACGCGCCAGCCGTTCTGGCTGAGGGCCTGCAGCCCGGGCGTCGATTCGAGTAGCTGCTTCACACGACCTCCTGCGTCAGATCCCCGCAACGGAACCAGCACGACATCGGCCGTCGCGACAGGTGCAGGGTAGAGGATGCTCAACGCGTCCTTCTCGCGGCTGCCGGCGATCGCCGGCCCCGCGTTCGCCTCGATCGCGCCGGCCACGTCGAAGGAGGATCGGCCGAACGAGAGCATCTGCCCGACCGCCGAACCCGTCGACGGCGTGAAGGTGGGGACGGCCTGCTCGAGCTGGTTCGCCCAGATCCGGTAGCCGGGCTCGTCGAGGTCGTTGCGGGCGTAGTCCGTGCGGCCGAGGTACTGACCGGAAGCTTGCGCGAACGTGAACAGCCCGGCGGCGCTGCGGTCCGGCGGGCCGTGACCGGGCTTGACCGCGCCCCAGCTGGCGTCGCCGCCGGCCTCGGGCCAGGGCTTGCCCGCGACCTGGCCGACGCACTTCCAGTCCGCCGTTCCGTTGGGGCAGGTGCGCTCGAGCGCCGCCAGCCGGTCCTTCCACACCACCATCACGACGGGGGAGCGCGCCAGGACCTTGCTGGGATCACCGAGCACCGGGTCGAGGCTGTTCGCCGTGCGTTGCTCCTCGACCATCGCCGGCCAGGGCTGGGGGGCCAGCCAGGCGTCGATCTTGGCGGTCTCGCGGTTCGCCTTGGGGTCGACGAGCGCAGCGTACGTGACACCGGCCTCCTCGACGCGGGTGGTGAGGGTCGGGTTCGCCTTGCGCAGCTGGTCGCACGTCGCACTGAGCTCGGGGGTGCAGACGAGCGTGCCCGTCGGGCGATTGGCCTCCTCGACCTTCTCCGCTTCCTTCGAGTCGACCCGCGAGCGGAACAGGAAGGCGCCCCCGATCATCAGGAGCGCCGCGATGATGGCCAGGGCACGCCGCACGGACGCGACGCTAATCGTTGGGCGGCGGCTTCCCGGCGCGCTTCAGACCGGCAGCGGTGGGGGATCGGGGATGTCCGCCGGCACCATGAGCACGAGCTCGATGTCCGTGGGCTTCGTGAGCGTGACCACCCTGCTCGCCTGCCGGCTGACCGCGTCTTCGAACAGGTTGCGCACGAGTCGACCGTTGCCGAAGCCCTTGACCCGGGGCTGGGCCTCGAGCCAGAGCCGCACCTTGGCCTTGGCATCCGCGTCGCAGAGGTAGTTCGCGTCGTCGCACAGGTTCTGGAAGATCTGCACCAACTCGTCGGACGTGTAGTCGGGGAACGACAAGGTCTTCGGGAAGCGCGACTTCAAGCCGGGGTTCGCGTTCACGAAGTCGTCCATCTCGTCCGGGTAGCCCGCGGCGATCACCACGATCCGGTCGCGGCGGTCCTCGATCAGCTTGACGATGGTGTCGATCGCTTCTTGCCCGAAGTCGTTCTCGCTGCCCCGCACGAGCGCGTAGGCCTCGTCGATCAGCAGCACGCCCTCGTCGGCCTTGTCGAACGCGGCGACGACCTTGGGGGCCGTCTGGCCGACGTACCCGGCCACCAGCCCGGACCGGTCGGTCTCCACGAGCTGACCCTTCGCGACGACGCCGAGCGTCCGGTAGATCTGGGCCACCAGTCGGGCCACGGTCGTCTTCCCGGTGCCCGGGTTGCCGGTGAAGATCAGGTGGTGGCTCTGCTCGAGCACCTTGAGGCCCCGCTCGCGGCGCAGCTGCTGCACCCGGATGAGGTTGGCGACCAGCTTCACCTCGGCCTTCACCGCCGCCATGCCGACGAGGCCGTCGAGCTCGTGCAGCAGCTCGTCGAGCGGCCGGGGCGGCGGCAGCGGCGGTTCGGCGTCCTCGTCGGTCGCTGTCTCGGTTGCGGCGGTCGCCGCCGGCGCATCCGCACCGTGCGCCGCAGCGGCGTCGTCGTCGGCGTCGGTGCCGGCCGGGCTGCCGGTACCGGAGGCGTCGGCCCCCGCGCGTCCGTCGGGCGCGGTGGCACCGGCCGGATCGATCGAGCCGCGGCGGATCGCGCCCAGCAGCATCGAGCGGAACTGCTCGATGGCGACCAGCTCGGCGCGGTCGGTGTAGTCGTCGAGCGACGCGGTCATGAACCCGAGCGCGACGGCGTGCTGGTAGTAGGTCGTGGACCAGCTGGTGCCCTTGGCCACGTCGGCCTCGAGCAGCTCGCGGAACAGCGACGACGGCTCCATCAGGTACGCCCGGGCGTCCTTCGTGGTGCCCGAAGCGCGCAGGCTCTCCGGGGTCTCGTGCAGCAGATCGCGCTCGAGCACCGGTGCGAACGCCATGATCAGGGCCCACAGCTCGTCGTCGGTGGCGCGCCGGTCCGCATCGATGAACGCACACGACAAGTCGTACGCCTCCTGGATCACGCGCCGGCGGGCCGTGCCCTTCGTCGTGACCGGGACCGTCTCGATGGACTGGACCAGGGGGGTCATCGCCTCGATGAACGCGTTGGCCGCCACCTGCAGTCCGAGATCCACCTTCATCGTGCGGTGATGCTACTGCCGCGCTCTCGCAGGCGGGCTCGGGGGGCCGGGGCCGCAGTCGGTACGCTGCCCGGGTGACCGAAACCGCTTCTCCCACCGGCGCCACGATCCCCGAGCTCGGAGCGCGGGCCAAGGCTGCATCCCGGATCCTCGCCACGGCGTCCACGGCGGCGAAGAACGCCGCGCTGCTCGATGCCGCCGACCTCTTGCTCCAGCGAGCCGACGACGTGCTCGAAGCCAACGCGCACGACGTGCAGCGGGCCCAGGGCGACGGCGTGGCGCCCACCGTCATCGACCGGCTGCGCCTCGATCCCGTCCGCATCGAGAGCATGGCCGGCGGCCTGATGCAGGTGGCGTCGTTGCCTGATCCGGTCGGCGAGGTGCTCGATGGGTGGACCCGGCCCAACGGTCTGCGCATCCAGCGCGTGCGGGTCCCGTTGGGCGTCGTGGCGATCATCTACGAGAACCGCCCCAACGTCACGAGCGACGCTGCGGGTCTCTGCGTGAAGTCCGGCAACGCCGCGTTCCTGCGGGGCTCGTCCGGAGCGATCTCGTCGAACGTCGCGATCGCCACGATCCTGCGCGAGGCCTTCGCGAAGTCGGGACTGCCGGCCAACTCGATGATCCTGGTGGAGGACATCTCACGCGAAGCGGCCGTCGAGTACATGCGCCAGCGCGACTTCATCGACT
>CAYUOL010000267.1:0-9388 GCA_964446345.1 uncultured Iamiaceae bacterium
CGCCATTGCTCTCTCCGTCTTCCTTGAACTTCTTCGAAACTGCGTTAGTAAATGACTAACTATTCCTTGCCCTGCACCTTGGCGATGATCTCTTCCGAGACCGACTTCGGCGCCTCTTCGTACTGCTTGAACTGCATCGAGTAGTTCGCGCGTCCCTGCGTCGACGAACGCATGTGCGTCGCGTAACCGAACATCGTCGAAAGCGGCACGATGGCCTTGATCGCCTGGGTTCCGCCGACCATCTCCATGCCCTCGATCCGTCCGCGGCGGGAGTTCAGATCGCCGATGATCGTTCCCATGAACTCTTCGGGGACGGTCACTTCAACGTCCATCACAGGCTCGAGCAGAACCGGTTTCGCCTTGCGGGCAGCTTCCTTGAAGGCCATCGAACCGGCGATCTTGAACGCCATTTCGTTCGAGTCGACGTCGTGATAGCTGCCGTCGTATAGCGAGACCTTGATATCGACCATCTCATAGCCGGCAAGCACGCCGCGCGTCATCGCGTCCTGAATGCCCTGGTCGATCGGCTTGATGTACTCCTTGGGAATCACGCCGCCCTTGATGTCGTTCGAGAACTCGTAACCCTTACCCGGCTCATTGGGCGAGATGCGAATCTTCGCGTGTCCGTAGTTACCCGAACCACCGGTCTGACGAATGTACTTGCCCTCGGCCTCGGCGTTCGAGCGGATTGTCTCGCGGTAAGCAACCTGCGGCTTACCTACGTTGGCCTCGACCTTGTATTCGCGCATCATGCGATCGACGATGATCTCGAGGTGAAGCTCACCCATGCCGGCGATGATCGTCTGGCCCGAATCAGGATCGGTGTGCACACGGAAGGTTGGATCTTCCTGCGCGAGCTTGGCCAGCGCCATGCCCATCTTCTCCTGGTCGGCCTTGGTCTTCGGCTCGACAGCGAGCTCGATGACGGGCGCTGGAAAGTCGATCGACTCGAGAACGACCGGGGCCTTCTCCGTGCAGATCGTGTCGCCGGTGATCAGGTTCTTCAGACCGACCGCGGCGCAGATGTGGCCCGCGAGGAGCTCGGTAATTTCTTCGCGCTCGTTGGCGTTCACGGTCCAGCCGACCACCGGCAACGTGATCTCATCCGGCAGGGTGGGCAGCGCGGGCAGGGTGGGCGCGGTCACCCGCCAGCCGATCAACGGCAGCGTGAAGCCGGGGGCGCGATCGGAGCCACCTTCCGGTGCCGCCACCTCGGTGCGGGCGTCGTCGGGCCGCAGCGCCACGACGGTGGGACGCGTCGCCTTGCCGGCGGCCGCGGCTCCTCCGGCCGGTCGTGAGGTGGACGCCTTCTTCGCGGCGGGGCGGGCGGTCGTCCGGGCGCCGGCCGCCTTCGCGGGCTTCTTCGGTGCCGTGGACGGTGACTTCTTGGCTGGCATCGGGCGGGCTCCAGAGGTCGGCGTTCGAGCGCGGCGAGCGCTCGAAGGTCAGGGTCTGCTGCGCCCGACTCAGCGGAGCCGCCGCTCGCCGATGCCGACACGCGGCCGACGCCGAGTCTACGCGGGCGGTCGGTCGGGGCCCGTCGTGCGCGTCGCGAGTCCGCTCCGTCGGGAGCGGGGACGCGGCGTGATCGGGACCCCGACCAGTCGGGCGACCCCCGCGGTGACCAGCGCAGCTGCTTCCAGGACCGCAGTCAGCTGGACCTCGCCGGCGGCCGGTCCTCGATGGTGGCTCGTGCGTCGAGGGCGACGGGTGCTTCGTCGGACCACACCGGGACTCGAGCACACGAGCATGACCCGAACCTGAGCGCGGCCCGACGGCGAGGCGAACGCGAGGTGAACAGTCGCCGAAGTGGGTCAGCCCAGAGGTCGACCCAACACGATCCGGGTCGCCCGCGCGGACGTCAGGCGAGTTGGTCGCGGACGCTCGGGGCCACCTTGGTCCCGTAGAGCTCGATGCTGCGCATCGTCAGGTCGTGGGGCAGGGTGCCGGCGCTGTACTTGAGGTCGAAGCGGGACAACCCGAGGGTGCGCACGGTGCGGACGATCTTGGCGGCCACGGTGTCGGGTGCGCCCACGAACAGGGCACCGTCGGGTCCGGCCGTGGCGTCGAACTGGGCTCGCGTCATCGGAGGCCAGCCGCGCTCGCGCCCGATCTTGGCGTGCATGGCCTGGTAGTGCGGCCACAGCTCTTCGCGGGCCTGCTCGTCGGTGGGGGCCACGTGCCCCGGGCAGTGCACGCCGATCGGTTGGGGATCCTGTCCGGTCTCGCGGAGGGTCTGGCGATAGCGCTCGACGAACGGCGTGAAGCGTGCCGGCTGGCCACCGATGATCGCGATCATCAGCGGCAGCCCGTAGACGGCGGCGCGCACGACCGAGGTGAGGCTGCCGCCGACGCCGATCCACGTGCGCAGCGGTCCGTGTTCGAGCGCGGGGTACACGTGCTGGTCGTGCAGCGGGGCACGGGTCTCGCCCGACCACGTGACGGGTTGACCGAGTCGCAAGAGAGCGAAGAGGTCGAGCTTCTCCTGGAAGAGCAGCTCGTAGTCGTCGAGGGCGAAGCCGAACAGCGGGAACGACTCGGTGAACGAACCTCGGCCGAGGGTGATCTCGGCCCGACCGGATGACAGCGCGTCGAGGGTCGCGAACCGCTGGTACACCCGGACCGGATCATCGGAGCTGAGGACGGTCACGGCCGAACCGAGCCGCACCTTGGTGGTGCGCGCGGCGATGGCCGCGAGCACGACCTCGGGCGCAGATATCGCGAAATCGGCGCGGTGGTGCTCGCCGACCCCGAACGCGTCGACCCCGATCTCGTCCGCCAGCACGGCCTCGTCGACGACGTCGCGCAGGACCCGCCCCGCGGGGACGAGGCGCCCGTCAGCGTCGACGGTGACGTCACCGAAGGTGTCCAGACCGAGCTCGATCTCCTGAGCCATCGTCGGCGGCTCCACAGCAGTGGTGTCCGAGCACCGATCTTCGATCGCTGGTCGGCACAAGGGTCGGGGTGAGACGCCATCGTTTCGCGTACCGAGGGTTCGGCGCCACCGGCGGTCGCCGCCCGGCGGTGTGTTCGGGGACAGGTGCACGCCGGACGGACGCCAGCTCCTTGAGGCTTCACAGACGGCAGACTTGTCATCCGGCACCGATGGATGACGCAGCACTGAGCTGGCCGGCGACGTTGCCGCGGCGGCTACGAGCTCGCAGTCCTCGTGCTGGAGCACACCGCGGGGTGGTCAGCCGGTGAGGCGGGGGTCGCTCGCCACAGGGGCCGCCGGTGGCGCGGCAGTGGTCCCGGTGACCGTGATGGTGATCAGGGCGCTCGTGGTCGGGAGGTTGCGACTGTCGAGCGCTTCGTAGCGGTAGCGGTCCTGCCCGACGAAGCCGGGTTCGGGGGTGTAGCGGATGGTGTCATGGCCTGCGGGTGCGGTTGCGCCGTGCTGGGGCGGGATGGCCGTGTGGTAGGTGGCACCCACGAGCCAGCCGTCAGGGTCGTCGACCAAGGGACCGAGATCAGTGGTGACTTCGACGCCTGCGGGTGTGGTCGTGGCTTCGTCGCGGGCGGTGGGTAGGCGCAGCTCGACCGCGCCGAGGTCGCATCCGGGGCCTTGTGGGCGTGGGACCGCTCGCTGGTCGGTGCCGGCGCATGCTGGGACCTCGCTCGGAATCGCATCGTGCACCACGGAGGCGGTGGCGAAGAGGTGGCTGGGTGTTGGCCCGTTGTCGGGAGCGAGCCCGAGCAGCTGGGGATCGGGGCCGTTGGGTCGGTCGGTTGTGTTCGTGAACCCGCAGCTGTTGGCTCCTTGCTCGAGGTTGTATCCGTCCGAGTACGTCTCGCTGGCGTGGCATGGCGGTCCTCCCGTGCCGGCCGCGATGACCGAACCGAACGAGGTGAGGGTGGTGCCGGCGTGCACCGCAGAGGCGCCCTGAGCGGTGTTGTCGGCGATCGTGGCGAACAGCAGCACGACGGGACCGGCGGCGGACACTCCACCGCTGCCGTTGCCACCGACGTTGCCGGACACGGTCGAGTGGCGAACGGTGACCGATCCGACGCGGGCGCGCTGTGTGATGAACGGCCCGATGCCGCCGCTGCCGCCACGTTCGGTGCTCTCGACGCGGTTGGCGATGACGGCGCTGTGGTCGAGCAGCACAGAGGGAGCCCCGATGCCGCCGCTCTGCTCGCCGGCGACGTTGTGGGCCACGGTCGATCGCAGCAGGCTCACAGTGCCCTCGTACAGAGCGATCCCCCCCACCTCGCCTCCGCGGTTGCCCGAGACCTCAGAGTCGGTCAGGGTGACGTCGTTGTCGGCGGTGATGCCCCCGGCGATGCCTCCGCTGTTGCCGTTGACCTTGCTCCGCACCAGTTGGGCGCGGAAGGCGTTGATGCCGCCGCCGACGTTGTGGTCGACCGATGAGTCCTCGAGGCGAAGCAGGCCTTCGCTGGAGATCCCGGCGGCGCCGGTGCTGGAGGTGTTGGCGGTGACGCGCGAGTCGATGAGCGTGGTGGGGCCGGTGAGTGAGGCGATGCCGGCCGAGGCCAGCGCGACGTTCAAGGTGACCGTGGACGCCATGAGCGTCACCGGACCGGCGCTGTAGATGCCGGCGCCGATGTCGTAGGGGTGGTTGTAGTTGCCGCCGGTCACCGTGAGCCCGCTCGCGCTCAACCCGGCTGCTGCGCTCTGGTGCACGACGCCTGTGAACGGGCACGTCTGCTTGATGGTCGACCCGTGACCGATGATGGTGAGCGGCCCGGTCGTGCTCGCCAACGCGCCCTCGTCGCAATCGGTGAGCGGGTAGAGCTGATCAGCGGCGAGCACGATGGTGGCCGCTCCGCCCTCGGCGTTGGCCTGTGCGAACGCGGCTCGCAGGGAGCCTGCGCCGCCGTCAACAGTCGTGGTGACCGTGATGGTCGCAGCGTCAGCGCCCGCCGGACCCGTGACCGGTCCGACGAGGCATCCGAGCACGATCATCGTCGCCATTGCGATGGGCGCGGAGATACGAGAGGTCATCAGGCTTCCGATCTTTCACTGGACGCTGCCACGACTACCAAGGCGTGGCTCGACCGAAACGTTGGGTGCCACAACACCCCCCGGTGCGACGCCCCGTCCGCGCGGCACTCTCCGGGGCCGCGTCACCAACGGCAAAGGCCTCGGTCGGCCACCCGTCTCGCACAGCAATCGCGCGAGCCACCGCCCTGGAAGGGCTCAGTTCAGACCTCGGCGACGCTGGCACCGTCCATGAAGCCTTCTGCGGTCAACCCCGGTGGTCCTGAAAGGCGCAGCGCTCCACGGCGTGCCGGCAAGTGCTGCGCCGTCCGCACTGGGCAACCAATCGGTGGTGCACCGCTCGACCGAGTCGCAGGCAGTGAAGTGCGCTGCGCCGCTCTGGGCGCGTCATGGGACTGTGGGCCACGGTGGCGGTCAACTACACGTCGTGCCCGACGGAAGGCGAGGCCGTAGGGTTCCGGGCCATGAAGGGAATGGAAACCCATTCGGCGCACCCGGCTCGTGACGCCGCTCGAACCTCGATGGCGGCGGTGGAGGCGGGCGATCGCGACGGCTGGCTGTCGCTGTTCACAGCCGACGCGATCGTCCAGGATCCCATCGGGCCGTCGATGTTCGACCCCGACGGCTTGGGCCACCGCGGTACGGAGGCGATCGCGGCGTTCTACGACTCGGTCATCGCCTCTGGACGAGTGACGTTTGCGATCCGCGAGTCCTACGCCAGTGGGCTCGAGTGCGCCAATGCCGGCACCATCACGACGACCTTGCCCGATGGCAGCCGAGCGATCGTCGATGGCGTCTACACGTACAAGGTCGACGACCAGGGCATGATCACCGCACTCCGGGCGTACTGGGAACCCGAGCACCTACGGCTTGAGCCACCGACCGACTGATCCGAACCGTCGAGCGCTGGTGGGAAGCGCTCCGAACCGGCGCTCGGCGACGCTGGCACTCCGTCCTTCGGGGGGGGGGTATCCGATGCGTGGTTCGGGGACGGGTCGGACGAGCTCCCCGTGCTGGCGGACGCAAAAGGTCGCGCGCACGTTCGGAGACGTGCTGACGGCGTCGTTGGACGTCGACCGACGGTGATATCATCAGATATCATTTGGAGGTTCTCGTGACCGACATCCTGATCCGAGACGTACCCGACGAAGTCCTCGCCGCCATCGACGCCAAGGCCAAACGCGTGGGGCTGTCGCGCACCGAGTACCTGCGTCGCGCGCTCGAACGCGAGGGCGGCCACGATGCGGGACCGGTGACCGTCGCCCAGCTCGAACGGTTCGGGCAACTGGCCCGCGATCTCGATGACCCCACGGTGATGTCGCGCGCGTGGTCATGAGCGCTTGGCTCATCGACAAGTCAGCGATCGCTCGGCTCCACACGGCGACGAACGCCGAGGAGTGGGCCAACCGGATCGAGCGTGGCCTTGTCCGGATCTGCACCGTCACGCGGTTAGAGGTGGGGTTCTCCGCGCGAGCCGCCGCCGATCACCGCGCCGTGCTCGACGAGCCACCGCTGGCGTCGATGCCAGTCGAGTACCTCACCCCCCGCATCGAGGAACGCTGCCTCGAAGTACAGCGACTGCTCGCCGAACGCGGCCAGCACCGCGCCCCTTCCATCCCCGACCTGTTGATTGCCGCCACCGGCGAGCTCGCCGAGCTCACCGTGCTCCACCTCGACAAGGACTTCGAGCTGATCGCCGACCTGACCGGCCAACCCGTCGAGCGCCTCAAGACCGACTGACGCAGACAGCGACGACCTGGACTCGCGCGCGGCGACGAACCGGCGATCTCGCCGATGTCGCTCCGTTGTTCGGTGGTGCCCTCGCCGCGCGTTGTGGGAGGCGGCGTCCACGCTGGCGGCTCAGGTTCCTCTTGAGTCACAGGTGGAGGGCGCAAACCCATGCTGGGCGATGCCTTGTCAGATCGACGCCCGCCGGCGGTCCGTTTGCGTCGATGCCGATCACGCGGTAGCCGCCGCTCGGGGACGCGCGAGCAGAGCGTTCTGGGACGGCCGACCGTGCGACCGATGCCCGCTTCTTGTGGTGCCCACGATGTGGTGATCTGCGTGCGAGCATCGTTCGGTATGGCCGGTCCGACCGCATCCGTTCTCTTGCGCGCTCATCTCTCCGCGTCGGAACTTGCGAGCGTCAGCGCGCTTCGAGCGCAACGAGGGTGGTGCGGCGATCAAGGACAGCCGCCGCTCGAGCCGAGTCCCGGCGGCTATCCGACGGACTGGGACTACTGCGTCCGCGGAAAGCAGGGATGTGAGGCCGACTACGAGGAGCCGGAGAGCCTTGAAGATGTTCGACCCCGACGGCTTGGGCCACCACGGCACGGAGGCGATCGCGGCGTTCTACGACTCGGTCATCGCCTCTGGACGAGTGACCTTTGCGCCCGCCCTCACAGACCGCCCGTTGGGCCCAAGGCACTCCGGCGTTCAGCGCACGAAGGGTGCAAACGGTCGAGCCGACGCACTGCTCGCTCGGCGGTGAGGAGATGAACCACGGTCCGGTGACGACGTTGCGTGCGCTCGGCTTCGACGGTCAGCGGCGTCGGAGGATCAGGGCGGCGGTCTCCATGGCTTGTACGCCGCAGGGGTCGTCAACCACGACATCGCGGACGCGGGCGTAGAACTCATTCATGACTCGGTCCCGGTCGTCGGCTGCTCGCGCGTCGTCGAGGCAGCTCGACAGGATTGGTTCCATGGCGGCGCGCGCTGCGCCCACACTCGCGTCGGCATAGGCCCTGGCGTCGCCGGTCTGCTCGTAGTGCGTCCAAAGGGGGTTGGGTTGCACGAGATCGGCGTAGGCTTCGATCTCGAGCTGGCCGGCGAGGGGCTCCTGTTGGAGTGGTGAGAGGAGTTCTTCGGTGCTCCGTTGGTACGAGGGGAGGGCCATGGCGTCCCATTCGTCTTGGGCGATCGTGCCGTCGGCGACCATGCCGCGCAACACGCTGGCCTGGCGCGCCGCCTCCGGGCCATAGGAGTTCGCGTCGTCGATCGAGCGGCGCAGCGACATGATGGCGATCCTGCCGTCGGGTACCAGCTCGGCGGCTCGGGCGGTGAGGAAGTCGTGCCAGTCGGCGGCTGCTTGCTCGGCCCATCTCGCCAGCTGGTCGCGAGGGGCGTGATCGACCCAGAAGGTGTCGGTGAGAGCGCACGGCACCCGACTCAACCAGTGCACCGCGGTCGCGCACCACCCGAGTGTGACGAAGCTGGCGGGTAGGAGCTGTCGGTAGAACGAGCCACCGACTGCGCAGGTCCACGCGTTCGGATCACCTGTTCCATAGCCTTCCGTGGAATCGAGCGTGTTGAACAGCGCGGTGAAGTCGTTCCCGGAGAGATCGAGGTGGACCACGAGGATCGGCTGGGATCGCGGCATCCGCCGTCGTAGCGCGAGTAGCCCGATCGCGACTGGGTCGATCGAGTTCCGGCCGGTCGCACTGCCGTAGTCGGCCATCACGACTGGACCATGGTCAGGCAGTGGGACGAACTCGGCTACCCAATCGAGCGCTTTGCTTCCATTGGCTCCGATCGCGCGCTGAAGCCGCGAGTTGTCGTCATAGGACCGACCGCCCTGCATGACTGGCTGCGCCATCTTCTCCTCCGCCGGGCCATCCGCTTGGGCACCACCCTACGGCGAACCAGACACCCACCCACGAGTGGCGTCCCTCCAATGCGTCCGGCGACACCAGCCAACATGGTCCATTGATCTTGGACCAATGGAACCTCGTGGTCGGCGGCGGCACCGCGACGTGCTGACAGCCGGCGTTCAGCGCGCGACGGCGAAGTCGGCGGTCGGCAGCGTTGGCGCCTGGGTGTTCACGGGCAGCCTGCGAGGTCACATCTTGCGGAGGAGCTTCTCGTTGGGCGGCCCGTGGACGGTGTCGAGCTCGTCGAGCAACTTCGTGAGCAGTCGCTGGCGGCGGCGGCGTTCGAGCTCGCATCGCACGGCGTCGTTGACTCGCGCCGACATTGCATCGTCACCAGCCTCGACATGTCCGAAGGCGCCGTCACCCCAGAGTGGAATGGGCCTGGCTCTGACGGCACCGGTGAAGAAGGACCTTCTCGGGCCACGGTCGCGAAAGCCGTGAGTGGACCCGCCCGGCGCGTCGTGCAGAAGGGAGACTCCGGTGGCTACACGGCGCATCCTTCTGACGTGCTCCTCATCCCGGCCTTGTACGCCGTACGCGAGCAACGGGTGCGTACGGGAACCGGCGCAGAGAGCGCCGGCTTCAACGGCTATGCCGAGCTGGCTTGGTCGAGGGGCGGACCAGGGCAGCGCGACCGATGACCTGCGAGATATCGGCGCCCCCGGCATGATTCGAACATGCGACACACGGTTTAGGAAACCGATGCTCTATCCCCTGAGCTACGAGGGCGGGGGTCGGGTGGGGCTGGATCCTCGGTGCTGGAGGCCCGACCTGA
>CAYUOL010000268.1:0-9343 GCA_964446345.1 uncultured Iamiaceae bacterium
GAGGGGTTCGGCATCGTCTTCCTCGAGGCGGCCGCCGCCGGCATCCCGGCGATCGCCGGCCGCAGCGGCGGCTCGGCGGAAGCGGTGGTCGATGGCGCGACCGGCATCGTCGTCGAGCACCCGAGCGACGTCGACGCGATCGAGGACGCGCTCGCCGCCCTGCTCGACGACCCCGGTCGGCGGGCGCGGCTCGGCGCCGCCGGGCGCGAGCGGGTGGTGCGCTCCTTCGGGTACGAGCACCTCGCGGCCACGTTGCGAAGCGCCCTCGACCAGATCGAGCCCTACGTGCCACCGCACGACCCCACGAAGATCGAAGCCGACGCGTCCGGCATCACCGAGACCGAGGCCGAGACCCGCCACGCCGACCTCCTCGAGACGTCGTCCGGTCTCGGCCACGTCGAACCAGCGGGCGGCGCGCTCGATGGGTGAGCTCGACGAGCGGCCGCCCCCGCCGCGGCCGGCGCTGGTCGACGACGGGCGGGGCGACGCGATCATCCGCGCCTCGTGGCTCGGCACGGGGGTGTTCACCGTCGTCGCGGTCGCCGAGGTCTTCGCGGTCCGCCTCTTCCAGATCCCGATGATCGTCGTCAGCATCGGGCTCTTCCTCGTCGGGCTCCTCGCGTTCGTGGCGTCGTTCCTGATCGCGGTCTCGCGCAGCCGCGAGGTCGAGATCGGCATGGGCGGGCTGTACTTCCTGGCCGGCACGGCCCCGCGCCGCGTGCAGCGCCACCTCATGGGGTCGTTCGCGGCGGAGGTCCTCGTCGCCACGGTGACGGCGTCGATCGGCATCGCCCTCGTCGCGGAGGATGCCAACAACCCGCTGGCGTTCGGCTTCCTCGTGCCGCTCTTCGGTCTGGGCCTGGCCGGGCTGTGGGGCGCCCGCTACGGCACGTTCGGTGAGCGCCGGCCCGCGCAGCCGCGCCGAGTAACGTGACGGCCCGCCCGCACCCACTCGTCCTGCCGCTCGCCTGTTCGCCTGCCATCTCACGACCGGAGCCATCGAGATGCCCGACAAAGCCCGCGAAACGACCGTCATCAACGCCACGGTGCAGCAGTGCTTCGACGCGCTGGTCGACTTCGAGCACTACCCCGAGTGGGCGGGCGACCTGAAGCAGGCCGAGGTCGTCGAGCGCGACGGCGAGGGCCGCGCCGCAGTGGTCGAGTTCCGCGCCGCCGCGATGGGCCGCAGCACCACCTACCGCCTCCGCTACGACTACGAGGGCGCGCCGCGCCGGTTGGCCTGGGTGCTCGAGAGCGGCGACCTCGAGCGTGAGCTCGACGGCGCTTACCACCTCCGCGAAGCCGAAGGCGATCCGGCGGTGACCGAGCTGGTCTACGAGCTGTCCGTCGACCTCGTCCTCCCGATCCCGGGGTTCGTCAAGCGGCGCGCCGAGGCGCGCATCCTGAAGACGGCGCTGTCCGACCTCAAGGCGCTCATCGAGACCGGCTCCGTCGCGCCGTAGCCGTTGCGGACGCTCCTGTTCACCGGCAAGGGCGGTGTCGGCAAGACCACGGTCGCGGCGGCCACCGCCGCGCGGTGCGCCGACGACGGCTTGAAGACGATGGTCATCTCCACGGATCCGGCGCACTCGCTCGCCGATGCGTTCGACCTGCCGCTCGAGGCGCACCCGCGCGAGCTGGCCCCCGGGCTGTGGGGTCAGCAGCTCGATGCCCAGGAGCGCATGGAGGAGTCGTGGGGGGAGATCCGCGCCTACCTGATCGAGGTCTTCAACTGGGCGGGGGTCGAGGGCATCGAGGCCGAGGAGCTGTCGGTGTTCCCCGGGATGGAGGAGATCTTCGCCCTCATCGACATCAAGACCTACGCCGACTCGGGGGAGTGGGACGTGCTCGTCGTGGACTGCGCGCCCACGGCGGAGACGATCCGGCTGCTGTCGCTGCCCGACATCCTCGCCTGGTACATGGATCGCGTGTTCCCGATGGGACGCCGCGTGAACCGGCTCCTGGGGCCGGTGCTGTCGCGCGTGTCCTCGTTGCCCGTCGCCGGCGACGACGTCTTCGGTGCGGCCAACCAGTTCTACCGTCGCCTCGACGGCGTCAAGGAGCTGCTCAGCGATCCTGACCACGCCAGCATCCGGCTCGTCGTCAACCCCGAGCGCATGGTGATCGCCGAGGCGCGACGCACCTACACGTACCTGTCGCTGTTCGGGTACCGCGTCGACGCCGTCGTCGCGAACCGACTGCTCCCCGAAGCGGTGCGCGACCCCTGGTTCGACCAGTGGAAGCAGGCGCAGGCCGAGCACGTGGTCGAGATCCACGAGGGCTTCGCCCCGCTGCCCGTGCTGCAGGTCGAGCTGGCCCCCCACGAACCGGTGGGGCTCGACCGTCTCCGCCTGCTCGCCGACGAGGTGTACGGGACCACCTCGCCCGCCGCCGTGCTGCACACGGGGCCCCTGCTGACGGTGACCAAGGCCGACGGCGCCTATGTGCTCGAGCTCGAGCTGCCCTTCGCCGAGCACGACGACCTCGATCTGGGGCGCAGCGGCGACGAGCTGCTCGTGCGGGTCGGCCCGTACCGGCGGGCCATCCTGCTTCCCGCGACGCTGCGCCGGCGCTCGGTCGACACCGCCCGCCTGCGCGACGGGGTGCTTCGGGTAACCTTCAGCGCCGAGCAAGCCTCCACGGCGGCGGCGTCGCCCGCCGGTGGGCGAACCGATGGATGAGCGGATCGGCGGTTCCGTTGACGTCACCTGAAAGCGAGCCCGGCATGAACGACGAGCGGGCGGCCGAGGGCCTCGATCACCTGCAAGCGGCCGCGCTCGAGATGATCAAAGCGGCCCGCGCGTTCCTCGACGTCGCGGAGGACCTCGTCGCCGACCGGGACAAGGTCGCCGAGGTCGTCTCGGCGCTCGGGGCCGTCGCCGACGTGACCACCCGTGCGGTCCGCGACCGCGGCGTGCACGGCGCGAGCGGCGATGCCCGGCCCGAGGCCCGGTCCGACGGCGGCTCCTCGCCGACGGCCGAGGCGCCCGGCGGAGGCGGCGTGCAGCACATCCGGGTGTCATCATGAACGGTCCGCGCGTCACGGCAACGCGATCCAGCCCTACGAGGAAGAACGTCCGATGAGACTGTTGCAGCTCAATCCCGACGGCAACGAGGTAGCCGCGCTCGACTTCCACCCGATGGTCACCGTGGTCACCGGGCTCACGCCGTCCGGACGCGAGCGCGTGATCGAGGCGGTCACGGCGCTGCCCAAGGGCACCGACCCCGGCTGCAACGGGCTGCTCGAGGCGCACGGCATCCTGCTCGACCTCGACGCCAAGACCCTGCAGATGCTCGACCTCGAGACCGGCCTCGACGTGCTCATCCGGCCCGAGGACGTCCCGCGCAACCCGGGGGAGCGCGTCGGTGGTGCGAGCCCGGCGTCGTACGCGACCGGCACCGCGGGCTCGAACGGCGTCGGGGGGGACGACGCCGACCACCCCGAAGGCTCTGCGGGCGATGCGCCCGCGGTCCCGCAGCTCGACCTCAGCGTGCTGTCGTCGATCCAGCCGCTCGGGCCCGAGGAGTACCTGGCCGTCGTCGAGCGCGGCGCCCACCCCGAGCTCGACGAGGCGATCGATCGCCAGGCGCAGTCGGCCGAGGCGCTGGGCATCCTGCGCGAGGCCGCCGAGAAGGCGCGCGAGGGCTTCCGCGACGCCCAGATCCGCCGCCAGCGCGCGGAGGCCGCCCTCGAGCGCGCCA
This sequence comes from uncultured Iamiaceae bacterium, assembly GCA_964446345.1. Taxonomy (GTDB): domain Bacteria; phylum Actinomycetota; class Acidimicrobiia; order Acidimicrobiales; family Acidimicrobilacustridaceae; genus CAYUOL01. The sequence continues at coordinate 3,703 of CAYUOL010000268.1, forward strand.
CCAGCGCCGACCGGGGCCCGAACCTGCGGCTGGTGACCGACGAGTTCGAGCCGGACGAGGCGCCCGACGAGGAGCCGAACGAGACCCATGAGACGGTGCAGGACCAGCGTGCCCGGCGCACCGAGCTCACCGCTCGCGTCGAGGAGCTGAACGCCACGGTCGCCCGCGTCGACCGGGGCATCACCGAGCTGGCATCGCTGGACCCGCGCCCCGTGCAGGTGCTCGTCGACGCGATCCGCAACCCGGCGCCGGTGGAGTACGTCGTGTCCGAGCGCGGCCAAGAGCTCGCCGACGAGTTCGTGCGGCTGCAGTCCGAGGTCAACGTGCTCGAAGAGGGCCTCGCCGCCCGCGGGATGGACACGCCCACCGCGATGGCCCGCCTCGACGCCGCGCGCGACGAGCTGTCGCGGGCCGAGAAGGCGATGCGGCCCCCCGAGTACACCGACGCGGACCGCCTCGAGCTCGAGGCCGCGCACGACGAGGTGCTCGAAGCCGAGAAGAAGGCGCGCGGCCGTGGTCGCAAGCGCCTCGAAGAGGCCCAGCAGCGCGAGCGCGACATCCTCGATCGCATGGGCTTCCCCACGTGGAGCGCCTACGTGATGGGTTCGAGCCTCATGGGCATCGACCCGGCGGCCGAGCAGCGGCTCGAGAAGGCCCGCTTCGAGCTCGAGGCCGCCGAGCAGCACTGGTCCGACGTCACGGCGATGATCGAAGCCGACCCGGTGCACCGCGAGCTGCTCGATCGGCTCGAGGCGCTGTACCTCGAGGCGTTCGACATGCTGGGCGGGGACGACGAGACCGAGGACCTCGAGAACAAGTTGCGCAACCTGCAGGAGGCCAAGCGCGAGGTCTCGATGGACGAGCTGGTCGAGGCGCTCGTGTACCAGCTCGAGATCGTCGGCATCAAGCTGCCGCCGGGCATGACCGGCGTCGATCGCACCGTGCTGGTGGCCGAGGCCTTCCTCGAGGAGACCAAGGCGATCGTCGACCGCCTCAACGAGCTCGGTGACGAGAAGGTCGCCGCCCTCACCGAGCTCGACGAGATCGAGGACGAGCTCGCGACGCTGCTGACGTTCGAGCAGCTCGACGAGTCCGACGCCGAGCTCGAGGCCGCCGCGGCGCAGGGCGCCGAAGCGCTGGCCCAGAAGGAGCGCGACCTCGAGGAAGCCCGCGTCGCCGCCGCGCAGGTCGAGAAGGACCTCGCCGAGATCGAGCGCGAGCACGAGGTGGCGGTCGAGGAGGAGGAGGAGTACGCCGACTTCGTCGAAGCGCGCGAGGCCCTGCTCGATGCGGCCATCCAGGTCGAGTCGGTGTCGCGGGGCCGGCTCAACAAGCTGGCGTCCGAGCTGGCCCTCGCCGACGCGCTGGCCGAGGCCGGCATCTCGGCGGACGAGTACCAGGCCGCGCTCGATGCCCAGGCCGCCGAAGAGGCGGGCCGGGCCGGCGGGGCCGCCGACGAGATCGGCGAGGTGGCGTCGTCGTTCGCCACCGAGCTCGAGGGCGTCGGTCCGAGCACCGACGCGGCGTTCGACGACGCCGACGACGTCGACGCCAGCCCCGAAGCCGTCGAGTTCTTCCTGCTCGCGCGCCTCGCGGCGCTGCGCACCGTGTCCTTCGCCGGCTCGGTGCCCCTCATCATCGACGACGCCCTCACGGGCAAGCCGCGGGCCGAGGTCGAGCAGCTGCTGCACAAGCTCGAGCGCATGTCCGAGTCCGTGCAGATCATCTACCTCTCCGACGACGACACCGTCACGGGGTGGGCGGACAACGTCGGGTTCGAGCACGCCGCGGTCGTGGCGGCGTCTCCCGCCTTCGGGTAGGTGCTTGGGGCTGCACCCGGGGCTGCGGCCGTCAGCACAGGGTCCGCGTGAGGCCTACGATCACAGCACCAGCCGACAACCCGGTCGATCGATCGACCATACGGGAGGTGCCGTGGCCGTCATCACCGAAGATGCCATCCGTGAGCTTGCCGCTTTTCGAGGGGAGGGAGCGCCGGTCACGACGTGCTATCTGGACGTGGACGGCCGCCGGCTGGTCAGGCACCAGGACTACGAGCACGAGCTCGAGGTGCTCCTGAAGCCGGCGCGCGAGAAGGCCAACGGCACCGCTTCGGTGGCGGAGGACCTGAAGAAGATCGAGGAGTACGTGCGCAACGGCTTCGACCGGTCCACGACCCGCGGCCTGGCCTTCTTCGCCTGCTCGGCCCATGACCTGTTCGAGGTCATCCCCATGCCGGTCCCGGTGCGCAACCGCCTCGTGATCAACGCCGCGCCGGCCGTCGGCCAGCTCGAGCAGTTCGTGCAGGACTACGACCGCTTCGGCGTCCTGCTCGTCGACAAGCAGCGCGCCCGGATGTTCGTCTTCGAGCTGGGCGAGCTGATCGACAAGTCCGAGCTGTACGAGGAACTGCCGCGCGACTACGACACCCGCGGCCACAGCGATCAGGGCTACGAGCGCGAGAAGCACCACGTCGACGAGCTGCTGGCGCAGCACCTGCGCCACGCGACCCAGGTGGCGTTCCACGTGTACCAGCAGCACGGCTTCGAGCACCTCACGATCGGGGCGCCCGACACCATCGCCGCCGAGGTCGAGTCGTGCCTGCACCCCTACCTGCGTGATCGCTACTGCGGTCGCATCCCCGTCGCCCCCGGCGCGTCGATCGACGAGATCAGCCGGGCCGCCATCCAGCTCGAGGCCGACGTCGACCGGCGCGACGAGGCCGAGGCCGTGAGCCGCCTGCGCGACGCGGTGGGCGCCGGCAACAAGGGGATCGCGGGCCTTGAGCCCGTGCTGCGCGCCTTGCACGAGCACCGGGTGGAGCGGCTGCTCGTCTCGGCGAACTTCATCGAGTCCGGGTGGCGCTGCCCCGCGTGCCGGGCGCTGGCGACCGTCGGGCGCTCGTGCCCCGTGTGCGAGAACGAGATGGAGCCGCTCGAGGACGTCGTGGAGGAGGCCGTCGAGGACGCGCTGGTCCACGGGGTCAAGGTCGACATCTGCGAAGGCAACGCCGATCTCGACGTGCTCGGGCGCATCGGCGCGCTCCTGCGGTACTGACGAGCGACGATCGCTCGGGCGCCCGGCGGGGCGCCGCTAAGTTCTGCCCATGTCTGCGCCGAGGCTGGTGGCCGGCCTCGATCTCGGGGGCACGAAGATCCTGGGTCGAGTCGTCGACGCGCGAGACCCGAGGGCGGCGCGGGCGACGGTCCGCATCGACACCCCGCGCGGCGGCGACGCGATCCTCGCGGCACTGGGGGAGGCCGTCGCGCGCCTGCGGGCCGACCCCGCGGTGGTGGCCGCCGGTGGCGTGGCGGCCGTCGGCATCGGCGCCGCCGGGCTCGTCGACCTCCACGGGGTGCTGCGCTTCGCGCCGAACCTGCCGACCGTGATCGATCTCGACATCGGCCCGGCACTGCGCGACGGGCTCGACCTCCCGGTGGTCGTCGACAACGACGCGAACTGCGCCACCGTCGCCGAGCACCGGCTCGGGGCGGCCACCGGCGCCCGCACGGCGGTCCTGGTGACGTTGGGGACGGGCATCGGGGCCGGGCTGATCGTCGACGGCGAGCTGCTCCGCGGCGCCGCCGGGTTCGCCGGTGAGCCGGGCCACATGGTCGTCGACCCGACCGGTCCGCCGTGCCCCTGCGGGCGTCGGGGCTGCTGGGAGCGCTTCGCCTCGGGAAGCGGGCTCGGGCGGATCGCCCGCGACGCGGCCCAGGCGGGGCGGGCCGAGCGCGTGGTCGCGCTCGCCGGTGGCGACCCCGACGACGTGCGGGGCGAGCACGTGACCGCGGCCGTCGCGGAGGGCGACCCCGACGCGGTGGCCGTGCTGCGGGACTTCGCGTGGTGGGTGGCGCTGGGCGTGGCGAACCTGGTCAACGTGCTCGACCCGGAGGTCGTGGTGATCGGCGGTGGCCTGGTCGCGGCCGGGGACGCCCTGATCGAGCCGACCCGGGCGGCCTACGCCGGCCTGGTCCTGGCCCACGACCACCGTCCGCCCGTGCGCATCGCGGGGGCGCAGCTCGGTCCCGAGGCGGGCGCGATCGGGGCGGCGCTGCTCGCCGGGGACCTCGTCGGCGGCGGCGCCGCGGGACCGGCCTGAGAAGTCCCGGCGTCGTCGGGAACCGGTGCCGGGGGTGGTGGCGCGGGCACTACGGTTGCGGGATGGAATTTCGTCGCATCACCTCGCTGCCCCCGTACGTCTTCACCATCATCGATGGCCTGAAGATCGAGGCCCGGCGAGCAGGGCACGACGTGATCGATCTGGGCTTCGGCAACCCGGATCTCCCGTCGCCCGACGTGGCGGTCGACAAGCTGATCGAGGCGGTCCAGAACCCGCGCAACCACCGGTACTCCGCCAGCCGTGGCATCCCCAAGCTGCGCCAGGCCGTCGCCGACCTGTACCTGCGGCGCTTCGGGGTCGAGCTCGACCCGGACACCGAGGTCATCAACACGATCGGGGCGAAGGAGGGCTTCTCGCACCTGATGTGGACCTTGCTCCAGCCCGGCGACGCCGCGCTCGTGCCGTCGCCGTCGTACCCGATCCACATCTACGGCCCGCTGTTCGCCGGCGCCGACATCCGCGAGATCGCCCTGGGCCACACCGGTGACGACTTCTTCGAGAACCTGAAGGAGGCCTACGAGTACTCGTGGCCCAAGCCGCGGGTGATCGTGATGTCGTTCCCGCACAACCCGACGACGACCTGCGTCGACCTCGACTTCATGCAGCGGGTGGTCGACTTCGCCCGCGAGAAGGAGGTCGTGATCGTCCACGACAACGCCTACGCCGAGCTGGGCTACGACGGGTACCAGCCGCCGTCGATCCTCCAGGCCGAGGGTGCCAAGGAGGTGGCCGTCGAGCTCTACTCGATGACCAAGTCCTTCTCCATGGCCGGCTGGCGCGTGGCCTTCATGGCCGGCAACTCCGAGATCGTGGGCGCGCTCGCCAAGCTCAAGAGCTACCTCGACTACGGCACGTTCCAGCCGGTCCAGATCGCGGCGACGGTCACGTTGAACGAAGCCCAGGAGCACCCCAAGGAGGTGCTCGAGATCTACCAGCACCGCCGCGACACGCTCTGCAACGGGCTCAACCGCATCGGTTGGGAGCTCGAGCCGCCCAAGGGCACGATGTTCGTGTGGGCGCCGATCCCCGAGCCCTATCGCGAGCTCGGTTCGGTCGAGTTCGCCAAGATGCTCGTGACCGAGGCGCAGGTGGCGGTGTCACCCGGCATCGGCTTCGGCCCCGGGGGCGAGGGCTTCGTCCGCTTCGCCCTCATCGAGAACGAGCAACGCAGCACCCAAGCCGTCCGCAACATCAAGCGCGCCCTCACCAAGCTCGACGCACCCGTCTAGTCATCCTCAGAAACCTCGCTGCGCTCGGTTTCTTGCGGTGAGTTCGCCAGGGCTCGCTGGCGCTCGCTGGGGCATCTTGGGCTCACTGCGTTCGCTCGAACCAGCGTCCGCACGACTTCGTCGCACGAACGCGCCGGGGGGCAAGGCCCCCTGCGACCCCCGCTCTGCTGGCGCACCGCTCACGAGCCAGTAGCGAACCAACGGCCGGCGACTGCGGCTTATGCGGGCGCTCGATCTCCGCTGAGGATGCCGTCGAGGATGAAGGCGATGGCGGCGTCGGCGACGCCGTCGG
>CAYUOL010000269.1:0-4657 GCA_964446345.1 uncultured Iamiaceae bacterium
GCCCGCCCGCGCGCGCGGCCGCGACCACTCGTCCGGCCGGGTCCCCGGTGCCGCCGCCGGGCGTCGAGCCCGCCCCGGTGCGCGGCCGCGCCTGCGTCGGCGCACCCCCGCCCGACGAGCGCCCGGTCGGGTCCGAAGGCGCGGCCGTCCGCCTGGGCAGCGGTACGGTCGTGTCCATGCGCGTGCTCGTGGTGGACGACGAAACCGACTTGGCCGATGCGGTGGCGCGCGGCCTCCGGCGCGAGGGCTACGCCGTCGACGTGTCCTTCGACGGCGACGACGCCCTCGAGAAGATCCGGGTCAACGCCTACGACCTCATCTGCCTCGACATCACCATGCCGGGCACGGACGGCCGTGAGGTGTGCCGCCAGGTCCGGGCGAGCACCGAGATCGCCGTCCAACCCCGCGTCCTCATGCTGACGGCGCGCGACGGGCTCGAGGATCGCGTCGGGGGGCTCGACGACGGCGCCGACGACTACCTCGTGAAGCCGTTCGCGTTCCCCGAGCTGTCGGCGCGCGTGCGGTCGTTGCTGCGGCGCGACAGCTCCGTGTCGTCGGCGGTGCTCCGCGTCGCCGACGTCGAGCTCGACGCGGCGCGCCACGAAGCCCGCCGCGGTGACAGGGTGCTCGATCTGACCGCCAAGGAGTTCGCGCTGCTGCGCTACTTCATGACGAAGGAGGGCCAGGTGCTCTCCCAGGAGGACCTGCTCGAGCACGTGTGGGACGAGCACGCCGACCCCTTCACCAACACGGTGCGCGTCACGGTCGGGACCCTGCGCCGCAAGCTCGTGGCCGCCGGCGAGCTGCAGCTCATCGAGACGGTCATCGGGCGCGGCTACCGCCTGCGCGACGAGCCGATCGAGGCGGGGGAGCCCGCCGGGTCCGCCGGCGGGAGCTGAGCCCGTGAAGACGTCGACGGAGACCGGCGTGCGCGCGGACGAGCCCGCAGGCGCGACGAGCCCCGCGCGCCGGCCGGTCGCGATCGACCGGCCGGTGAGCCTGCCGCGCACGGTGAAGCACGCGCAGCGGCTGCCGACGTGGATGGGCTCGATCCGGCTGCGGCTCACCGTCCTGTACTCGAGCGTGCTGTGCGGCCTGGCGGCGCTGCTGGTCGGCGTCATCTACTACGCCGAGGTGCACGCGCTCAACGACCAGCAGGTCTACAAGCGCTTCACCGTGATCCTGCCCGTGCGCGGCGGCTTCCAGATCCAGGACCGCTTCGTGCTCGACCAGTACCGGGAGATCGAGCGCCTGGCCAACGAGCGCGCGCTCGAGGTGCTGCGCCAGTACTCGTTCGCCGCGCTCGTCGTGCTCTTCGCGATCGCGCTGGTCGTGGGCTGGTTCGTCTCGGGGCGCGTGCTTCGGCCGATCGGCCAGATCACCGATGTCGCGAAGGAGATCCAGGCGACCGATCTCTCGCGCCGCATCGAGCTCGGCGGCCCGCACGACGAGCTGCGCGAGCTCGCCGACACCTTCGACGACATGCTCGAGCGGATCGACGGCGCCTTCGAGAGCCAGCGCCAGTTCATCCACGAGGCATCCCACGAGTTGCGCAACCCCTTGGCGGTGATCCGCACCAACCTCGACGTCACCCTGAGCGATCCGGGTTCGACCGAGGAGGACCTGCGGCACACGCTCGAGGTCGTCCAGCGCTCGAGCGAGCGCATGACGCGGCTGGTCGACGATCTGCTCATCTACGCGCGCAAGGGATCGCTGTCGATGGAGCGCGAGCGCGTCGACGTCGGCGCGCTCGTGCACGAGACCGCGGACGAGTTCCGGGCGCCGGCCGAGGCGAAGGGCATCACGCTCGCCGACGGCAGCCCGCCCGATCTCGTGGTGGAGGGCGACCGGCACGCGCTGCGCCAGGCGTTGGCCAACCTGCTGGCCAACGCGATCCGCCTGTCACCGGAAGGCACCACCATCCGCGTGCGCGCCGGTCGAGACGCGCCGTGGATCTGGATGGCGGTGGAGGACGAGGGCCCGGGCATCGCGCCCGAGGACCAGGAGCGCGTGTTCCAGCGCTTCTGGCGAGGCGACCCGCGCGAGGGCCGTGAAGAAGGGCGCTCCGGGCTGGGGCTCACGATCGTGCGGCAGATCGCCGAGGCCCACGGCGGCGAGGTGAAGCTCGCGTCCACGCCCGGCCACGGCGCCGCGTTCGCGCTGTGGCTGCCCGCCGAGGAAGCCGTCGCGGCGACGTCGGGCACCGACGCTCCCTGACGGTCGCGCGGGTTCCCGAAGACCTCCGGATGCGTCGAGGGGTCTTACTCACGCTTTAGGTGCGGCTCCGTACCTTGCGCCCATCAGCTCGGTTCAACGGCGAACCGAGCCGCTGGAACGCCGCAAGGCAGCAAGGAACACCACGACCGTGACCACCACCTGGAACGACCAGCCGCCGGCGTCGCCCCCGACGACCGATGCCGATCTGTGCGCCGCGTGGGCGCCGACGGACCGCGCGGCCACGAGCCATGCGCACGCCCCCACCGCCCATGCGCACACCACGTCGCCCGACGAGCTCCTCGGCGCCGACGAGCCCACGCCGACCTCCACGCCGACCTCGACCCCGACCGCGTCCTCGGGCCCGGCCTCGAGCTCGGGGTACCAGTGGTTCGGGTACGCCGCCCCCACGCCCCCGCCCCCATCCCCTCGAACCTCTCCTCCTCCCACGCGAGGGAATGGGGCGCGGGTGGCGCTCGCCGGCCTGGCCATCGCCGGGCTGCTCGGCGTCGGCTTCGGCACGAAGGCCGTGCTCGACTCGTCCAGTGCGTCGTCCACCACGAGCACTGCGGCGGCCGCCGCCGGCGCGCCGGCGACCAACGCAGGCGCAGCCTCGACCACCCCGCTCGTGAACGGCTCGGACGAGGAGCCCGTCGCAGCCGTGGCCGATGCGGTCGGTGCCAGCGTCGTGCTGATCAAGACCGAGGAAGGGCTGGGGTCCGGCGTCGTCTACGACGGCAAGGGCCTGATCCTGACCAACGCCCACGTGGTGGGCACGGCCAAGAGCGTCAAGGTGCAGTTCAAGGACGGCACCTCGCTCGACGGTGAGGTGCTCGGCGCCGACACGGCCAACGACATCGCCGTGGTGCAGGTGCAGCCGACGAACGAGCTCACCGTCGCCCGGCTCGCCACCGAGCCCGCCAAGGTCGGGCAGCTCGCCGTCGGCATCGGCAGCCCCTTCGGGCTCGACGAGACCGTCACCGCCGGCGTCGTCAGCGCCGTCAACCGGCCCGTGGACAACGGCGCCGGAGGGGTGGCGAGCATGATCCAGACCGATGCCCCCATCAACCCGGGCAACTCCGGGGGTGCCCTCGCCAACCGGCGCGGCGAGATCATCGGGATCAACTCGATGATCTACAGCCAGAAGGGCGAGAACAACGGCATCGGCTTCGCCATCCCGATCGCTCGCGCCAAGTCCGTGGCCGACACCCTGGTCAGCGGTGGCACCGTCGACCGGGCGTACCTCGGGGTCGGGTCGCAGCCGACCCGTGACGGTTCGGCCGGCGCCGAGATCACCAAGGTCGACGCCGCGAGCGCGGCCGAGAAGGCCGGCCTGAAGGTCGGGGACGTGGTGGTCAGCGTCGACGGCACGACCGTCAAGCAGGCCTCGGACCTCGCCGCCGCCGTCGGCACCCACCAGGCCGGCGACACGATCAAGATCGAGGTCCAGCGCGGCGGGACCACGACGACCCTCGAGGTGACCCTCGGCAGCAAGCCCGCCGGCGACACGACGCAAGCCGCGCCGCAGGGCCGCGACCAGGATCCGAGCGGTTCCACCACACCCGGTCAGCAGACGCCCCGACGGTCGAGCCCCCCTTCGACGCAACCTCGCTGATCACCCTTCTCGGGTGCCGCCCGGTCTTCGCCCGCCGGTCGGCACCCGCAGGCTCTGCAGGTCCGGGGTCCGGTCAAGCACGGGGGTCTGTGCCCCGGACCTGCGGAAGATCTCCTGCCGATCCCACCACCCGCTCCGCACGCCACCCAGCACCGCAACTCGCACCCACGACCCGACCACGACCCAGAAGCGCCACCCAGAAGCGCAAACCCGACAACCACCTCATTCCCGACCCAGCCAGCCAACGCAGTTCCCACCCAAGCCAGTGCAACCCAGTTCCCAGCGGACGAGGGCCCACTCTTCGGAGTGGGCCTTCGTCTTTCCCGGCCTCGCCGTCCTCTCCTGCCGTCTCCGCTCTTCCGGCCTCCCCCTTCCCGCCCCTTCCCGCCCCTTCCCGCCTCGGCCCGTCTCGGCCCGTCTCGCCCCCTCGTGCCCGACGCGGGATGGAGGGTCCGGGGGATCGGGCGGCTTCGGTCTCAGCGATCCAGGGGGACCGGTAGGCTCCCTGCCTCGTGGAACCGTTGATCCTGATCGCCCTGCTCGCCCTCATCGGACTCGTGGTGGGCACGTCGCTGGCCCTCGTGCGCGTCCGCCGCCGTGGCCGCGTGGTCGGCCTCGAGCCGCCGCCCGATGCCCCCCGGGTCTCGAACGACATCAAGCAAGAGGTGGCCGACCACAAGGCCCAGCTCCTGAAGGACCTCGAAGAGCGCGAAGGGGCCGAGGCGCCCGATCTCGACGAGGTGATGCAGAAGGCGGTCGACGATGCGATCCTCGCCGGCTCGGCCGGCGCGCCGGCGGCCGACGGCACCGCGTCGCCCGACGTGCAGG
>CAYUOL010000269.1:4757-9291 GCA_964446345.1 uncultured Iamiaceae bacterium
GCCGGCTCGGCCGGCGCGCCGGCGGCCGACGGCACCGCGTCGCCCGACGTGCAGGACGCGATCGAGGAACCGGCGCCGGTCGTCGAGGAGGCGCCGGTCAAGCCCCGCTTCCGCGACCGCCTGTCGCGCGCCCGCTCCAAGCTCTCGGGCATGGTCGGGGCGCTGTCCGGCCGGGCCAAGATCGACGAGGAGGCGTGGGACGAGATCGAAGAGGCGCTGATCGGCGCCGACGTGGGCATGGAGGCGACGCAGGACCTGCTCGAGCACCTGCGCTCCCAGGTGAAGGAGCAGGGCCTCGAGAACGGCGATCAGCTGCTCGAGGCGCTCAAGGCCGAGCTCAAGGCGCGCCTGCACGCCGGCGGCCACGACCTGGACCTCCACGTGGGGGAGAGCAAGCCGAGCGTCTGGCTGTTCGTCGGCGTCAACGGCGTGGGCAAGACCACCACGATCGGCAAGCTGGGCAAGCGCGAGGTGAACGCGGGCCGCGTCGTGGTCATGGCGGCGGGCGACACGTTCCGCGCCGCGGCCGCCGAGCAGCTCGGCATGTGGGCCGAGCGGGCCGGCGCCGAGCTCGTCCGCGGCAACGAGGGCGGGGACCCGAGCGCCGTGATCTTCGACGCCATCGAGAGCGCCGCGGCCAAGGATGCCGACCTCGTCCTCGCCGACACCGCCGGTCGCCTCCACACGAAGGTCAACCTCATGGAGGAGCTCAAGAAGGTCCGACGCGTCGCCGAGAAGGGCGCCGGCACCGTGACCGAGGTGCTGCTCGTGATCGATGCGACGACCGGGCAGAACGGGTTGGTGCAGGCCAAGCAGTTCACCGAGGCCGCCGACCTCACCGGCGTCGTGCTCACCAAGCTCGACGGCTCGGCGAAGGGCGGCATCGTCTTCGCGATCCAGTCGCAGCTCGGCATCCCGGTCAAGCTCGTCGGCCTGGGTGAGGGGGCCGACGACCTCGTTCCGTTCGATGCCGACGAGTTCGTCGACGCCTTGTTCGCGTGAGAACCCTGCACCGCGGCCGGCCCGGCCCGACGACCGCATCGATCTGCACTGACCGCGACCACCGACACCCCCGCCCTGGCGGGTCCTGACGAGGGGAAGACCCATGTTCATCTTTCGACTGCTCGTGCTCCCGTGGAAGCTCCTGTTCGCGACCGTCGGTCTGACGTTCCGGACCGGCCTCGCCGTGGGCAAGGCCCCGGTGCGGGCCAGCCGCGCGGCCGTGCGCATCGTCGGCATCCGCGGCTGGTTGCTGTTCGCCGTGGGACTGGCGCTCGGGCTCCTGTTCGCACCGGGCCCGGGTCGCGAGCTGCGGGCGAAGCTGCAGGCCCTGCTCCAGGGCGCGGGTGGCCCCGGTGAGGACCTGCAGGCCAAGGTGGCGTTCGAGCTGGCGCACGCGCCCCGCACCTGGCACCTGCCCCAGCCCGGCGTCGTCGTCTCGGGCAACCGGGTCGAGCTGTCCGGCACGGCGGCCACCGTCGAGGACCGCGACGAGCTGGCCCGGGTCGCCGGCGCGATCCCCGGCGTCGCAGGCGTGGACGTGGCGATCGTCGTGCCGGGCGAGGACGCGCCCGGCGCGTGATCGCCCGCGGGCTCCGGCGGGGGACCGCGTCCAGGTCGTCTCCTGTAGGGTGATCAGTCCATGTTCGAGGCACTTTCCGATCGATTCGAGAACGTCTTCTCCCGCATGCGGGGGAAGGGGCGGCTGTCCGAAGCCGACATCGACGAGGTCATGCGCGAGATCCGGCTTGCGCTGCTCGAGGCCGATGTCAACTTCAAGGTCGTCAAGAACTTCATCGCCCGGGTCCGCGAAGACCTCGCCGGCGAGGAGCTCAACCAGGCGCTGAACCCGGCCCAGCAGGTCGTCAAGGCGGTCCACCAGGAGCTGATCAACACCCTCGGTGGCGAGACGATCAAGATCACGTTCAACGCCAAGCCCCCGACGGTCGTGCTCATGGCCGGCCTGCAGGGCTCGGGCAAGACCACCAACTCGGCGAAGCTCGCCCAGTGGATGAAGTCCAAGGGCCGCCAGCCGCTGCTCGTCGGCGCCGACCTCCAGCGGCCCGCCGCCGTGCAGCAGCTGCAGACGCTCGGCGCGCAGATCAACGTGCCGGTGTTCAGCGAGCCGAGCGACCCGGTGTCGGTGGCCCGGGCCGCGCTCGCCGAGGCGAAGCGCCTCGGGCGCGACGTGGTGATCGTCGACACGGCGGGTCGCTTGTCGATCGACGCCGAGCTCATGCAAGAGGTGCGCGACATCTCGGGGGTCGTCGACCCCGACTACACGTTCCTCGTCATCGACGCGATGACAGGTCAGGACGCCGTGCAGACCGCCGAGGCGTTCCACGAGACGCTCGAGCTCGACGGCGTCATCCTCACCAAGCTCGACGGCGACGCCCGCGGCGGCGCCGCGCTCTCGGTCAAGGAGGTCGTCGGGCGGCCGATCGCCTTCGCGTCCACCGGTGAGAAGCTCAACGAGTTCGACCTCTTCCACCCCGATCGCCTCGCCGGCCGCATCCTCGGCATGGGCGACATGCTCACCCTCATCGAGAAGGCCGAGGAGGTCTTCGAGAAGGAGGAGGCCGAGGCCGCGGCGCAGGCCCTCCTCGGAGGCACGTTCACCCTCGAGGACTTCCTCGACCAGATGCAGCAGGTCAAGAAGATGGGCCCCCTCGGGGGGCTCATGAAGATGATGCCCGGCATCCCCAAGGAGCTGCGCGACACCGAGATCGACGATCGGGAGCTCGCGCGGGTCGAGGGGATGATCTACTCGATGACCAAGGCCGAGCGGCAGAACCCCGACCTCATCGACTCGTCCCGCAAGGAGCGCATCGCCGCCGGCTCCGGCATGCAGCCCGCCGACGTGCAGCAGCTGCTCACGCAGTTCAAAGAGATGTCGAAGATGATGAAGAAGCTCGGCGGCTTCGGCACCAAGAAGATGACGAAGGGCCGCAAGGGCAAGGGCAAGGGCAAGGCGGGCAAGCAGCGCGGCGGGCGCACGACGCAGAAGGGCGAACGCATGCCGGCGCTGCCCGACCTGCAGAAGGAGCTGGGCGACCTCGGCGCGCTGCCCGATCTGCGCGGCGGTGGCCTCGGCGCCGCCCAGGCCGACGACCTCGGGCTGCCCGGGCTGCGTTGAGGCGGCGACGGGGCCCGGCTTGCGGGCACGCGCCGATCTGGCGCACCATGGAGGGCCTTTTCCCGGCCACCCCCGATCCGGAGGCCGGCGCTCGAAGGCCGAGCAGCGAGCACCGAGCTCGGCCGCCCGAGCTCAGCAGACCGAAACGACGAAAGAAGAAGACACCGTGGTAAAGCTCCGCCTGATGCGGATGGGCAAGAAGAAGCAGCCGACGTACCGCATCGTCGCCGCTGACGCGCGGTCGCCGCGCAACGGTCGCTTCATCGAGATCATGGGCCACTACGACCCCCGCCGTGACCCGTCGGTCATCGTCGTCGACAACGACAAGGCCGTGGCCTGGCTCCAGAAGGGGGCCCAGCCCACCGAGACCGTCGCCAAGCTCCTCAAGATCTCCGGGGCCTGGGAGCAGTTCAAGACGGGTGTGAAGGTCGAAGCCCCCGCCGCCGCCGAGCCGGTGGCTGCGTCGGTCGGCGCCGCAGACGAGTCGGCTTCGTGAGCGACGACCCGAACGAGGTCGACGAGTACAACCGGGCCGACGACGTCGACGACGACGACGTCGACGCGAACGGCAGCGACGAGCTCGCTCCCAACGCGGTGGCCGTGCTCGAGTACCTCGTCCAGAGCGTGGTCGACGACCCCGATGCGGTCGAGATCGAGGTCGACGACGACGGCCGGCGCCCCGCGCTGAACGTCACGGTCGGCGACGGCGACATGGGTCGCGTGATCGGCAAGCGCGGACGGGTCGCGCAGTCGATCCGCACCGTCACCCGGGCCGCCGCGGTCAAGGACGATCTCGAGATCGACATCGAGTTCCTCGACTGATCTCGCTGCCTGGATCTCGTTCCCGGACATCGCTCCTGGATCTCGCCGCCTTGCTCGCGTGGGCCCGACGTGCCTGAGCCCGACGTGCCCGAGCGCGAGCTGCTCGACGTGGGCCGCGTCGAGAAGGCCCACGGCCTCCGCGGCGACCTGATCGTCAAGCTCACGACCAACGTGGACTCCCGCGTCGCTCCCGGCGCGGTGCTGTGGGCTGACGGCCGCCGTCTGGTGGTGGCCACCTCGCGGCCGCATCAGCACCGGTGGATCGTCCGCTTCGAGGGCATGGCCGACCGCGCCCAGGTGGACGCGCTGCACGGTGTCGTGCTGCAGGCCGAGCCCATCGGGGACGACGACCCCGAGACGCTGTGGATCCACGAGCTGTTCGGTCGTGAGGTCATCGATCAGCACGGCACCTCGCTCGGCACCGTCGCGTCCGTGATCGACAACCCCGCCAGCGACCTGCTCGAGCTCGACGGCGGCGGGCTCATCCCGCTCACGTTCGTCACCGACCACCGCGACCCGGCGACCCTGGTCGTCGACATCCCGCTCGGGTTGCTCGACGACGACCTCCGCGGCTGA
>CAYUOL010000270.1:0-9282 GCA_964446345.1 uncultured Iamiaceae bacterium
CGCAGCCGGCGACGTCGGCGAAGGTGACCTTCGGCTGGTCCTTGTCGAACTGCCGTGCCTTCGCCTTGCCGAAGCCCATGACGCGCCCGCCGCCGCTGCCACCGCCCATCATCCCGGACATGAAGTAGACGAACACGCCGATCAGCAGCAGCACCGGCAGGTACTGGTACAGCAACGTCGTCCACGGGGCATCCTGCTGCGTGTCGACCTTGATCTCGACGTCGTTGCCGAGCAGCTTCGGCGTCAACGACAGGTCGCCGTACTGCTTGGGCACGAGGACCTTGTACTGCGTGCCGTCCTGCAGCTCGCCGGTCAGCGCGCTGTCACGGGTGAGGAAGGTGGCGGTCTTGACCTCGTGCTTCTCGACCTTCTGCTCGTACTCGCTGAGCTTGAGGTCCTGCGGCGGGTCGGACCGCTTGAGGAACGCCACCACGACGAGGAGCGCGACCACGCCGACGGCGAGGGCGATCCATGCGTTGCGGGGGACGCGCTTGAGGCCGTTCATAGCGTGGAGCCAGGGTACCCATCACAGCCACGGCGGGGAACATCGGGCGGCCGCTCGCGCCGCCGCTCCGGGCACCCGAGATGACGCCACGACGGCGATGGGCGGTGACGCGGGTGAAGACGATGACGGCGGGTGACGGTGGTGACGGCGGGTGACGGCCGTGACGGCTGCTGCCGGGCCGTCACCGCCGCAGGCCGGCGCTCGGGATCAGGCGACGGAGCCGAGACGGGCGCGACGCCCGAAGCCGAACGGCACGGCCGGGAGCCCCGCCGCCTCCCACGCCAGGAACCCGCCGACGAGGTCGGTGGCGTTGACGACGCCCACCTGTCGCAGCGTCGCGGCAGCGAAGCTCGACGCGTAGCCCTCCGAGCACACCACGATCACGACCTGGTCGTCGGCGACGAGCTCGGGGATCCGGTGGTTGCTCGACGGCGCCAGGCGCCACTCGAGCACGTTGCGCTCGATCGGCAGCGCCCCCGGGATCTCGCCTTCGCGCCGGCGCTGCGCCTCGGGCCGGATGTCGACCAGCAGGGCGCCGACACCGATCGCGGCCTCGGCCTGGCGCGGATCCAACCGTTCGAGCGTCGAGCGGGCGTCGGCCAGGATCGCGTCCAGCTCGTCGGACCCGCTGGCTTCGGTGGGATGGGGACTGCTGCTCATCGGAACCCCTGCAACCATGCTGCGGCCAGGGAGGCGGGCCGCGTCGCCGACGCGGCCGGTGCCGTGCTCGAAGGTCCCAGGCTACCGACCGCCCGGCGGGACCCGTCGGCGGACGGGGTGGTCGGTGTCGATGCGATCGATCCACCACCGGCGCCGGCCACCGTGGCGGAGAGGGGCGCGCGCACCGCCTCGACCGCTTCGGCCCTCGTCGCCCGGATGCCGGCGGCGTTGGGCTCCTCCTCATAGAACGTCATCTCGTCGAGCGAAGGCGCGTACACGTGGATCGAGACCGCGGGGACGTCGCCGGTGTTCGTCACCTCGTGGACGTGATCGGCGGTGAACGTCACCATCGACCCCGCGGTGAGCTCGCGCCGGGCGAACGGCTCGACGCGACGGCGATCCCGGAAGCGCTCCTGCAGCACGCCCTCGACGACCGCGAGCGACCCGACCGCGCCGCCGTGGTCGTGGAGCTCGAGCGTGGTGCCCGGGGCCCAGGTGATCAGCCAGCCGCACACCCGCTCGTCCTCGAACAGGCGCAGGTACCAGCGCTCGCCGGGCACGTGCTGCGCGGCGTCGCGCCAGCGGCGCGGCGCACACGCCCACCGCATCGCCACCTCGGCCGTGAGGTCGCCGTCGGCGACCGCGGCACGGGCGGCCGGCGGCGCGGTGGCGCTGCTGATGGGTGCGAGCACATCGGTGGACGACATGGCCACCTCCGGATCGGGGGCAATACCTGACCTTTTCGATCATATTTACCGGATTCGCACCGCGCAACCGGCATCCAGGCCGACCGCCGCCCCGCCGGCGGGTCCGCGACCCGACCGCTACTCGTGGAAGACGCGGATCGCGGGGAGGTTGCGGTAGCGCTCGGCCACGTCGAGGCCGTAGCCGACGACGAACTCGTCGGGGATGCGGAACCCGACGTAGCGCAGCTCGGGCTCGATCTTCTGGACCCCGTCCTTGACCAGCAGCGCCACGACCTCGAGGCTCGCCGGGTTGCGCGCCTGCAGGTTCTTCAGCAGGTAGTTGAGCGTGAGCCCGCTGTCGACGATGTCCTCGACGAGCAGGACGTCACGATCGCTCAGATCGAGGTCGAGGTCCTTCACGATGCGGACGATGCCGCTCGTCTTCGTGGCGCTGCCGTAGGACGACACCGCCATGAAGTCGAACTCGACCGGCAGCTCGATCTGCCGGGAGATGTCGGCCATGAACATGAACGCGCCCTTGAGCACCCCCACGAGCAACGGCGACCGGCCGGCGTAGTCGGCGGTGATCTCCTTGCCGAGCTCGCTGATGCGCTGGCGCAGGTCGGCTTCACTGACCACGGTGGCGCCCAGGTGCGGGTCGGCGTCGGGGTCGATGGCTTCACCGATGTCGCTCATGCGGGGGTCACCCTAGTGCTGCGCTTCGCCTGCGGTCCATGGTCCGATCGCACCCGCACGTGGCCCGGCGCGACGATGCGCGCCGGCGCGGCCGTGCGCGCGCGTCAGGGTTCGTCAAGGTTCGGGCGGTCCGCCCGCCGCGCCGGTCCGTCGGGCTGCGCCGCGGTCGGGTGCCGTGGATTGCGCCGGGTCGACGGTGGCCGGTCCGCCCTCGAGGACACCGGCGGCTGCCGTGGGCTCCGACCCGTTCGCCGGACCGGACGCGCACACGAGGCGCAACCGGCCGGCCGTGCGCTCGACCCGCCAGCCCCCGCCCACGTCGGTCGCCGCGCGTTGCTTGGCGGCCACCTGCAGCACCCGCTCGACGGTTGCCGCGTCCGGCGGGTGCCGTTCCGCCCAGCACGACCGCAACCACTCGCGCACGGCGACGCGCGCCACCGCCGGCGGCGCGGCGGCCAGCGCCCGGGCGTCCTGCACGTCGACCCCCGCCGCCTCCGCCCGCAGGTGGTCCGCCGTCTCTCGCGCGCGGTCGGCGAGGCGCGCGAGCAGCGGCACGACGTCGCGCGCAGCTACATCGTCGAGCAGCGGCAGCACCTCGTGGCGCACGCGGTTGCGACGGAAGGCGGGATCGTCGTTGCTCGGATCCAGGACCGGCGTCAGCTGCAGCTCGCGACAGAGCGCCGTGGTCTGCGCCCGGCGCAGCGCCAGGATCGGGTGCCGCCCGTCCGGGCGCATGCCGGCCAGACCATCGAGGCCGGCGCCGCGCAGCAGGTTGAGCAGCACGGTCTCGGCCTGGTCGTCGGCGGTGTGGCCCGTCAGCACGTCCGGCGGCAGCACGCCGAAGCGCGCCGCGCGCGCCCGGGCTTCGAAGTTGGGGCCCGGCGCCACGGTGACGCGCTCCGCGCGGAACGACGCCCCGAACCGCTGGGCCGCAGCCGCCACCACGGCGGCCTCCGCACCCGAACCCGGCCGGGCGCCGTGGTCGACGTGCACCGCGGTCACCACGCATCCCGCTTCGACCGCGAGCACCAGCAGCGCCAGCGAGTCCGCGCCGCCCGACACCGCGCAGGTGACCGGCGTGCCCCGTTCCGGGAACGAGCACTGCGCGAGCAACGTGCGGAACACGCGGTCCAGGTCGGCCACGGGCGCCAGCGTGGCACACCCGCGTGGAGCCGCCCTCCAGCAGCTCGACCAGCTCGACCAGCCCGAGCAGCTCGAGGCGCTCGCCGTGCTGACGGGCTGACCGGCCCTCGTGCTGACGTGCGGTCCGCGGCGGGGGCGGAGCGGGTCCGTCAGGCGACCGCAGGTTGCAGGCGCCGGATCCAGAGCTCGGGGTCGCGGATCTCGAGGATCGACGGCAGGTTCGCCGGCGTCTCCCACACGTTGTCGAGCAGCGCCGTGCCGCCGACCTTCTCGACCGCCGCGATGAAGCGCTCGCCCTGCTCGTACTGCGCCAGCTTCGCCTCGAGGCCGATGAGCTGCTGCAGCAGCTTCTGCAGGCCGTTGGTGCTCTGCCGCCGCTGGCGCAGCACCCGGCCGAAGCGCTCGGCACTGGGGATCAGGCCCTCGCCGGCCCGATCCATGGTGACGTCGCCGTGGCCCTCGAGCAGGCTCATCAGCCCGCTGATCTGGTCGAGGACGGCCCGCTGCTCGTCGGTCGCGACGAGCGCCATGATGCCGCCGTCGTTGAGCGGGTTGGTGCCGCTGCGGATCGCCTCGGCGACGCGATCGATCGCGGCGACGAAGCGCTTCGGGTCGGGATCGACGGCGTCGATCGACTGCTCGACGAGGCCCAGGAAGTGCGGGCGCATCCAGGACACGCCGGTGAACTGCGCGCGGTGGGTCACCTCGTGCAGCGCCAACCACAACCGGAACTCGCGCGGCGGGAACGCGAACATCTTCTCGAGGCCCAGCACGTTGGGCCCCACGTAGTAGACGATGTCCTGATCCTCGGGGTTCTCCTCCTCGATGATCAGCAGGTCGTACTGCCCGAGCACGCGGGTCGACATCCACCCGAGCATGGCGCCCATCTCCGCGCCGGCGGCCTTGCGGGTGATCGGTGACATCGCCGACGAGGTCATGCGTGCTTCGAACTTGGTGAGCAGCGGCCGCAGCAGGCGCTGGAACGATGCGATGTTCGCGCGCACCCACCCGTTGCGGTCGGTGACCCGTGCCCGCGCCGGGCCCGCGAGGGAGCGCAGGCCCGTCGTCTGTGCCACCAGCTCCTCGGCCTGCTCGGTGAACTCGACGAAGTCGGGCTCGAGCGAGTCGTAGTGGTACGACTGCGCGAAGGGCTCACGGCCACCGACCCGGATGGCCACCCGCTCGGCGAGCGCCCAGTCGATCGTGCCGGTGCCGCCCGCCGGCGACGAGGCCGGTGCCGGCACGGGCGCAGGGTCGAGCGCCGGGGTCGGGAGGGACTCGGCGCTCATGGTCCTACCTCCGTGGGTAGCGGGGTCCGACGACCTTGACCAAGTACCCGATGATGGTGCCGAGGATCAACAGGATCGCGGGGATCGCGAGGGCCACGGCGATCCAGTAGTGCCAGACGACTGCGAACATGCCGGCATCCTAGAGGGCGCCGCAGGTCGCGCCACATTCGGCCGCGCCGCCCGCACGGGCGACCGGCCCGGCCCGTCGCGGCGCCGCTCCCGAACGCCGATCGCAGAGGCGGGCTCAGCGCGACGCGTCTCCCGGGGAGTCCGCAACGTCGACCGGGTCGCCGGCGACCGCCGACAGGTCGAAGCTCGCCAGCTTCTCCGCCACCCGGTCCCGCAACGACTCGGGCACCTCGTCCCGGCACCGGTGCTTGATCACGATGCGCAGCTCGGCTTCGAAGTCGAAGGCCTCGAGGCAGGGGCTGCAGTCGTCGAGGTGCTCGCGGATCTGCGTGCGCTTGCTCTCGGTGAGCTCGCCGTCGAGGAACGAGTACAGCTCGTGCAGCGCGTCCTCGCAGTTGCCGTGCTCGTGGCCCTCGTGTCCGGGACTGTCAGTCATGGTCTCTCACTCAACAGGGCTGGAGCCGTCACCGGCGGCCCGTGGGTCGGATGCAGGAGCGGTGCTCGAATCGAGGGCGGCGTCGGAGCCACGAGCTCCGACGACGACCGGCTCGGCGGCCAAGAGGGCGTCATCACCCTCGGGCGCGATCGAACCGGGAACGACATCCGCCTCCGTGGGAGCTCGTGGTGTGAGTCCCCGTGAGGCGGCGAACTCGTACAACTCCTTTTGCAGGGCCTTTCTTCCCCGATGCAACCGCGACATCACGGTGCCGATCGGGATGTCGAGGATCTCGGCGATCTCCTTGTAGGAGAACCCCTCGACGTCGGCGAGCAGCACGGCCATGCGGAACTGCTCGGGCAGCGCTTCGAGCGCTTCCTTCACCTCGGAGTCGGTGAACCAGTCCATCAGCTCGTCTTCGGCGCTGCGGCCGGCGTTGACAGCCTCGAGCCCGCCGAGGCGGCGGTAGAGGTAGAGGTCTTCGCTCTCGTCGAGCGGCGACTCGTCGAAGCGGCGCTGCTTGGCCCGGTACTGGTTGATGTACGTGTTCGTGAGGATGCGGTAGAGCCAGGCCTTGAGGTTCGTGCCGTCGGTGTACCCGCCGAAGCCGCGGTAGGCGCGCAGGTAGGTCTCCTGCAGCAGGTCCTCGGCGTCCGCGGGGTTGCGCGTCATGCGCAGCGCGCCCGAGTAGAGCGAGCTCATGAGCGGCATGGCCTGCTCTGCGAACGTTGCCTGGTCAGCCATCGCGGCCCAGGCTACCCGCAGCCCGCTTCGTGTCCCCTCGGTGCCGAATGCCGGGCGCGCCGAACCCCGCCGTTCCGGTGGGGTGGAACGGCGGGGGCCCGGCGGGACCGTGCGGTCAGTCCGTGGCGATGGCGGTGAGGATGTCGAGCTTCGCGGCGCGCCGGGCGGGGCGCAGCGCCGCCAGCACGCCGGCGAAGGCACCGACGACGAAGACCGTCACGAGCTGGCTGGAGGCCGGCGAGAAGGTGCCGATGCCCTCGCCGCTCGCCGCCTTGACGAGCGCCCAGCCGAGGAACACGCCGACGCCGACGCCCCCGACCGTGCCGAACACCGCCATGATCACCGACTCCCAGCGGACCATCGATCGCACCTGGCGCCGTGTCTGCCCGACGGCCCGCAGCAACCCGAGCTCCCGGGTGCGCTCGTGGATGGACAGCGACAAGGTGTTGGCGATGCCCATGAGCGCGATCAGGATGGCGAGCAGCAGCATCACGTAGATCAGCCCGAGGGCCTGGTTGATGCCGGCCCCGACGGAGGCGACGTACTGGTCCTTGTCCTGCACCTCGGTGCCCGCGTGCTTCGCGGCGACCGCCTCGATGGCGGAGCGGCCCTGGGCCATCGACACGCCGTCGTGCAGCTTCGTGAGCACCGCGACGTCCATCGACTGCGTCGCATGGGGCGCCCAGCCGGCCCGGGGCATGAGCACCGAACCGAGCACGTCGCCCTGCGCGTACAGCGCGCCGACGGTGAAGTTCTCCGTCGTGCCGTCGACGAAGGTGACCGGCACGACCGAGCCGAGCTGCCAGTTCCGCTCGGTCGCCTCCTTCTGCTCGACGGCGAGGTCGTGAGGGCCGAGGGCGTCGAGCGAACCGCTCGTCACCCCGAGGTCGAGCACGCGTCCGATCGCGGCCGGGTCGCCGACGGTGACGCTCCTCGTCGCCGTGCCGAAGCGGACGCCGCCGCTGCCGATGCCGGCCGACGTCGCCACCTCGGGCAGGCGGCCCACCTCGGCGGCGAGCTCGGGGCTGAAGCCGCCCCCGAAGCCGCCGGCGCTGACCACGAGATCGCCGCCGAACGACTTGCTGATGCTGTCGTCGACCGAGGCCTTCACCGAAGCGGCGAACACCGTGAAGAGGGTGACGACGCCGACGCCGATCATCAGCGCGGCGGCCGTGCCGGACGTGCGCTTCGGGTTGCGCATGGCGTTCTCGCGGGCCAGCCCACCGGTCACGCCGCGCACCTTGGCCACCGGCCACCCGAGGACCCCGCTCGCCGTGCGAGCGACGACGGGGCCGAGCGCCACGACCCCGACGATCGTGAGCAGCGAGCCGAGGCCCGCCAGCGCGAGCACCCCGCCGCCGCCCGCGAGCACCGCCCGCAGCACGACACCGACGCCGAGCGCCGTGATCGCACCGCCGACGAGCACCCGGACGAGGGACGTGGTGGTCCGCTCGAACGCGACGTCGCGCAGCGCCGCGATCGGCGGGATGCGCGACGAGCGCAGCGCCGGCAGGAACCCGGCGGCCAACGTCACCACGATGCCGACGGTCAGCGCGATGACCGCCGTCGACCCGTTGAACACCAGGCCGCTGGCGGGGATGTCGATCCCGAAGGCGGTGAAGGCGCCCTTGAGCAGCGAGGCGATGGCGAGCCCACCGAACAGCCCGACGACGGACGCCGAAACGCCGACCACGACCGCCTCGGTGACGGTCGAACCGAGCACCTGCCGCCGGCTCGCGCCCAGCGCCCGCAGCAGGGCGGACTCCTTGGCGCGCTGGGCGACGATGATCGAGAAGGTGTTGTAGATGCTGAACGTCGCGACCATCAGCGCGATGCCGGCGAACACGAGCAGGAAGGTCGTGAAGAAGTTGAGGAAGCCGCTGTTGATCGACTCCTTCTGATCCTCGGTCAGCTTGTGCTCGGTGACGCCCTTGATGCCGGCGGGCAGCACGGGGGCGATGCGAGAGACGAGCTCGTCCTGGCTGACGCCCGGCTGCGCGGTGACGGCGATGCTGGTGACCTTGCCGTGCTGGTGCAGCACCAGCTCCTGTGCGGCGTCGAGCGTGAACGCGGTGTAGGTGATGCCTCCCGCGCTGTCGACCGATCCGAACGTGGACAGGCCGACGATCTCGACGGGGACCGGGAGCGGCGTCTGGATGGTGGTGGTGTCCCCGACCTTCAGGCCGCCGGTCTTGGCGGCGCCGCGGTTGATGACGACCTCGTGCTCCTTCTGCGGCGCCCGCCCCTCCACCAGTCGGTATGAGCTCATCGGCGAGTCGCCCAGCCAGTTGCCGGCGACCGTCGGCGGGCCGTTGCCCCCGATGGACCTCCCGTCCTTGCCGATGAGCTTGCCGTAGCCCTCGATGACGGGTTCGGCCTGGGCGACGCCGTCCACGGCGCGGACCTTGTCGACGAGCGCCTGGTCGAGGAGGCCGGCCTGCTCCATGCCCTCGGTCTCGATGCGATCGGCTTGGACGACGGCATCCATGCCCTTGTTGCCCGTCGCGAAGAGATCGGAGAACGTGCCGCGCATCGTGTCGCCCAGCACGAGGGTGCCGGACAGGAACGCGACGCCCAACGCCACGGCCAGGAAGGTCGAGAGCAGGCGCCGCTTGTGGGACCACAGCCCCTTGCGGGTGAGCTTGAACATGATCAGTCCCCCAGTGCCTTCATGCGATCCAGCACCTTCTGCGCGGTGGGCGTCTGCATCTCGTCGACGACGCGCCCGTCGGCCAGGAACAGGACGGCGTCCGCGTAGCTGGCGGCGATCGGGTCGTGGGTGACCATCACGATCGTCTGGCTGAAGTCACTGACCGCACCCCGCATGAACGTCAGGATCTCGGCGCCGGCGCGCGAGTCGAGGTTGCCGGTCGGCTCGTCGGCGAAGATGATCTCGGGGCGCGGCGCGAGCGCGCGGGCGACCGCGACGCGCTGCTGCTGGCCGCCCGACAGCTCGGAGGGTCGGTGGCCGAGGCGGTCGCGCAGGCCGACGGT
>CAYUOL010000271.1:0-9208 GCA_964446345.1 uncultured Iamiaceae bacterium
CGTCAGTCGCTGTGAGGCCGAACGTTGCCACAAGCCACTTCGCCACTTCAAGATGGCCATACACGCATGAAGTGCGCAATGCGTAGTTGCGATCGGCGCGAGCATCGGCCGCCGTGAGACCGAACGTCCTCACGAGCCACTTCGCGACCTCCAGATGACTATTCTCGCATGAAACACGTAATGCGTAGTTGTCGTCGGCGCGGGCGTCCTCCGCCATGAGGCCGAACGTTGCCACGAGCCACTGCGCCATAGTCAGATGGCCCTCTGTGCATGATTTGCGCAATGCGTAGTTGCTGTCGGCGCGGGCGTCTTCCGCTGTGAGGTTGAACGTTTCCACGAGCCACTTCGCCACCGGCAGATGACTGTTTTCGCACGAATGGCGCAATGCGTGGTTGTCTTTGGCGCGGGCGTCCTCCGCCGTGAGGCCGAACGTCGCCACGAGCCATTTCGCTATAGCCAGATGACCCTTCTTGCATGAAGCACGCAATGCGTAGTTGGCCTTGGCGCGAGCGTCCTCCGCCGTGAGGCTGAACGTCGCCACAAGCCACTGCGTCACTTCCAGATGGCCATTTTCGCATGCTATGTGCAATGCGTAGTTGTCGTCGGCGCGGGCGTCCGTCGCCGTGAGTTTGAACGTCGCCACGAGCCACTCCGCCACCGGCAGATGGCCATTCGCGCATGAATAACGTAATGCGTAGTTGCCTTTGGCGCGGGCGTCATCTGTCGTGAGGCTGAACGTCGCCACGAGCCACTTCGCGACTTCCAGATGGCTATTTTCGCATGAGAAGCGCAATGCGTAGTTGCCATCGGCGCGGGCGTCATCCGCCATGAGGCCGAACTTCGCCACGAGCCACTGCGCCACTGCCAGATGGCCATTCGCGCATGAGGAGCACAATGCGTAGTTGCGATCGGCGCGGGCGTCAGACGCTGTGATGCTGAACGTCGCCACGAGCCACTTCGCGACTTCCAGATGGCCGTTCGCGCATGAATATTGCAATGCGTAGTTGCCGTTGGCGCGGGCGTCCTCCGCCGTGAGGCCGAACGTCGCCACGAGCCACTGCGCCACCGGCAAATGGCCATTCACACATGAATGGCGCAATGCGAAGTTGCCGTCAGCGCGGGCGTCCTCCGCTGTGAGACCGAACGTCGCCACGAGCCACCTCGCGACTGCCAAATGGCCATCCCCACATGAATAGCGTAATGCGTGATTTTCGTCAGCACGAGCGTCGGCCACTGTAAGGCCGAATGTCGCCACGAGCCACTTCGCCACTTCAAGATGGCCATTCACGCATGAAGTGCGCAATGCGTAGTTGCGATCGGCGCGAGCGTTAGCCGCCGTGAGGCCGAATCGTTTCGCCAACCAGCGCAAGCTTTGCTCCTGGCCCTTCGATGCCCCTGTCTGGAATCGGGATATGATCGTCTCCCTGGGCACGTCCGCCCAGCAGAGTTGGCGGCTGTCGAGGACCTCACGCCATGCCCGGCAGATGGCCCGCAGTTGTACTCTGTCAGGCAGCGCGACGTTGGTGAAGATGTGGGCCCAGATGTCCGACGAAAGTGTGTGTAGCATTATTGTACTTGTCACTGCCACGGGTAATGTACGTAGTATGGCACCTTAAAATGTGGGTTATATCCATATCGAGCTTCTCTGCGGTTATGTCGTTCCCCGGCGTCTCGGTGTGGAGCTACGGCTCTCCTGATATCTGGGTCCGAGTATGAATGCTGTTATTTTATGCCGAATTGCTTTTCCAGCCAGTGTACCACTTCCTGATGGCCGTTCGCGCGTGAATAATTCAATGCGTAGTTGCCCCTGGCGCGGGCGTCGGCCGCCGTGAGGCCGAATGTTGCTACGAGCCATTCCGCTATAGCCAGATGGCCATTTGCGCATGAATGGCGTAATGCGTAGTTGTCATTGGCGCGAGCGTCGGCTGCCGTGAGGTCGAACGTTACCACGAGCCACTTCGCCACCGGTAGATGGTCATTTTTGCACGAACAGCGCAATGCAAAGTTGTCGCTGGCGCGGGCGTCCGTCGCCGTGAGACCGAACGTCGCCACGAGCCACTCCGCCACCGGCAGATGGCCATTCGCGCATGAATGGCGCAATGCATAGTTGCCGTCAGCGCGGGCGTCAGTCGCTGTGAGGGCGAACGTCGCCACGAGCCACTTCGCCACTTCCAGATGGCCGTACTTGCATGAATATTGCAATGCGTCGTTGCTGTCGGCGCGGGCGTCAGTCGCCGTGAGGCCGAACGTCGCCGCGAGCCACTTCGCCACTTCAAGATGGCCGTTTTCGCATGAAGTGCGCAATGCGTAGTTGCGATCGGCGCGAGCGTCGGTCGCCGTGAGGTTAAATGTCGCCACGAGCCATTTCGCCACCTTAAGATGGCCATTCGCGCATGAACGGCGCATTGCATAGTTGGCCTCGGCGCGGGCATCGGCCGCCGTGAGGCCGAACGTTGTCACGAGCCACTTCGCCACATTCTGATGACCGTTTTCGCATACCCAGCGCAATACAAAGTTATCATCAGTGCGGGCATCCTCCGCCGTGAGGCCAAATGCTGTTACGAGCCATTCCGCAACTTCCAGATGGCCAAACCCGCATGAAACACGCAATGCGTAGTTGCTCTCGGCGCGGGCGTCAGCCGCTGTGAGGCCGAACGTCGCCACGAGCCACTTCGCCACTTTCAGATGACCATTCGTGCATATCCAGCGCAATGCGTAGTTATTGCCGGCGCGGGCGTCGGCTGCCGTGAGGCCGAACGTCGCCACGAGCCACTCCGCTACAGCCAAATAGCCATTTTCGCATGAATAGTGCAATGCATAGTTGTTCTCGGCGCGGGCGTCAGCCGCCGTGAGGCTGAACCTCGCCACGAGCCACTGCGTCACTTTCAGATGACCATTTGCGCATGAATATCGCAATGCGTAGTTGCCTTCGGCGTGAACATCATTCACCGTGAGGCCGAACGTCGCCACGAGCCACTTTGCGACTTCCAGATGACCCTCTGCGCATGAATTGCGCAATGCGTAATTGTTCTCGACGCGGACGTCCTCCGTTGTGAGGCTGAACTGTTTCGCCAGCCAGCGCAGACTTTGTTCCTGGCCCTTCGACGCCACTTTCTGGAATCGGGATATAATCGTCCCTTTAGGTATGTCTACCCAGCACTGTTGACGACTGTCAAGAATCTCGCGCCATGCCTGGCATATGGCTCGCAGTTGCGCCCTGTCAGGCGGTGCGATATAGGTGAAGATGTGGGCCCAGATGTCCGATGGAAGGAGTGTGTATGACATCGCCGGGCACTGATAACTGCTGCGGGCTATATGCACGGCCTGGCGCCTTAAAATGTGGGCCATACTCCCCTGAATTCTGTTCGGCTTTTGCCACGAAATTACCGGTTTTTTCGCGAGGTAATCGCGGATCCGCAGATCTTAAGAAAATTGGGCTCGGCAGGATCTCTCCGTACGTCACCGGTGTGTCGATTGGCGAATCTGGGTAATTATCCGCCCCGGCGGCCCAAATATTCGGCCGTACTGTGTGTTCGCTATTGCGTTCGACAGCCTCCGAGACAGGCGCCGCATTTCTTGGTGTGCCGCCAACGGGCCACGCCCGCCGTACATAGAGGAGGCTCGCTACCGTATGCGCGTCCCATGCTTCGAGTGTAGCTGGTGCCTCTCGTCTTGCCCTCGCCATGCCCGGCCAGGCGCGCGCGGTCGCCCTTCCCGCTGGCCACGCCTTGCTGGAAAAGCGTGCGGCGTGCGGCGGGCGGCGGGCGCCACGAGCCAAGCAACAAGGCGTCCGCGCGCTAAACTTGCTTGGAAGCCTCGCCGCAGCGGCGGAGCGTAAGGTCATACTGTATGCCCTTTTCCCGGAACCGGGCCGATAGCGTGGCTGGGGGCACGTTGGCAAGTTCGACCTCAATACTTTCCATTACTTTCACAAGGTCCCCGGCCGCCGCCCCGATCCGTCTTTCGGCTTCAGATCGATTAAGGGGCGTGTCGCAGTCCACATGGTCGATACATACATATAGGCCCGGCTCTCGTGCTTCCCGGCAGACGATGCATCCGAGAACCAGGTCTGTCGGCAAGCTTATCATTCGGTACGGGACGAAACGTACCTGGAACTTTGCGCGGGATGCGTCATGGCTGATATGTTTTGCCTTCGGATATACCTCCTTCAGGTCCGCGGCTAAGAATTCGCGCACGAGATGCGCGAGGCGGGCGGATGTTAGTCCCGCTGGGGCCGGCCGGAGTTCATACTCGTACGCAGAGTTGAGGCCCGGGCAGTTTCCGATCCTCTCAGAACACCTTTCGAACTCGTCGGGAGCGGCCAAGGGTCGCTGGACGTTCCCTTCATATTCCCAGAGGTTCGGGCGGCCCGAGTCGCGGATGCGTTCGTAGGCGAGCCGCTTGGTCTGGGGGAGCCTCGACGCGCGATTATCGAATAGGAGGTCATAGAACCTCCACGGTACGCGTTCCGGGTCGATCCCCCCAAGCACGAATATGTCGTACGTCGCAGGCGTGAAGTTCACCAGACGCTCGCCGCCTGCCTTTGGGGTCCATATCGCGGATTCCCACCAGTGGGTCGACGCTTTGCCGAGAATCTCGCGGTAGTCCTCGATCGTGTCCCCGTTATCCTCGCGCCTGAACTCCAGCGAGTCCCAGCTGAACTCGGCCTTGATTATCGGGAACTCCCGAAATCTGCCCAGGTGCCACGAAAGGATGTCCCTGACCGTGTGCGCCGCCGGGACCCGCACGAGGATGGCCCCGGTGGTACCACTGTCCTCGAATTCTTCAGTGTCCGAGTCGCTCGGGCGCTGATTTGGGTTCTCGGCGTCGGTCTGGTCATAGACCATAGGCTCGCACAAGAATTGGCCGTTTCTCTGTACAAAATCGGTGTAATCGGATATTCCCATGTGTTCGGCGGTTTGATGCGGTTATCCTCGGACGTTCAAATCTGCGCCGCAGCGGACCGCGCGGACGGAAGCAAGGGCTATGTCAGTTAAAGGCCGATCCAACTTATGTCGCCTTCGCCTTCGTCGTCGTCGTCTTCGTCGTCGTCGTCTTCTTCGTCGTCGTTTTCGCTGACGCGTGCCGCCGCCGTATCTCTGTCTAAATCGTCTATATCGAATCTAGTTTTGAGCCAATTTATGAGATCTTTCTTCTCATTTGAGCGGCTGACTGGCGGCGGCAGTCTGTTTGCTCGTCTCTGCGCCATAGACCGAAGTGCCATTCTGGCGTCACGAGAATCCAGTTCGAACCGCCAGACGAGCCACGTTGCCACCCGCATTTGCGCCTGCTCGCAGGTATGGATGAATACATCATGGTACCTGATGTAGAATATATTGAGCTCCAGGCGGTCGGCGATCCAAATAGCTATAGCGAGATTCCCCATGACACACGCCTCGCGGAACGCCATTATGATTTCGTGCATCACCCCTGAGTTCGTGAGGTCCGGGTCGCAGTAGTCCACGAGCCACTGCACGAGCAGAAGATTATTCCCCTTGCATGCCACCCTGATCAGGCCTCTATAGATGACATATGTAGCATGCACTTTGAATGTTTCGATCACCCATCTGGCCGTTTCCAGGGACCCGTTCGCACAGATTGTCTCCAGGAACTGAGCCGTGAGGTCGACCGCATCGACGGGGTCGGAGTCGGCCTTATTCTCCCAGGCGTCGACGACCATATGATAATCCGAATCAAACAGCCATGCAGTTAGCTTCCTTTGCGGGATCCGCCTCTGCAGTCGATCGAATAGCCACTTAGCATATTCAAGTTGCGATGCTCTGAGCAGATTTTCCAGATGACCGACGGCTTCCCGTCTGGAGCAGCCCGGGATATACAATATATAATACGCATTGATCAGATACTTGACCGTGGGCAACGAAACCCCACGTCGTATGAGATTGAGGACTGTCGTCTCGATAATATTCGGCGACGCCTGCTTGCGAAGGACTTCCCGGGCCATCGAGCCAAACCTTTCTTCCAAGAAATCGAGGAGGGCCAGGTTTCCGTGCATGCACACTTGAATTATGAGGCCATTATGCAATCTGTCGGCCGTCTTCCGTTTTGGCTCGGCGAAGAAGTCTTCAGTATTAAGTTGGTACTCTTTGATAACAGCATCAACCACGCTTACACTCCCTGTTTGGCATAGGCTATGGATGATCGGTTTTGGGTATGCGGTCGTCCGCAGGAATAGCAGCTCTCTCGTTAGATCTATTCTCCTTGCGATCTCTACGAAGTACCTCCCATCCACGATCTTGCTAATATAGCGCATCGCTACCGGTGCGAGCCTCTTCCAGATTGCCCCGATGCCATTATCGACAATCGTTCTCCAGCGTTTCGACACCAGCCGGAGCTCTGTGAGCCGCTTCAGTGGCTCGACGAGGCTCGGCCGTGACGCGGGCCCAGGAAGCATTTTGCCATTTTTGTTATCGAACGGGGGCGGGCGAACTAGGTTCTGCGGCGCCAGTATCGGCAGGCTCCTCTCTAAGATGGTCGCGATGATTTCCAGCGGGAGGACCTCCATTGCAGCGATGTGTCTTCACACGGGCGTTCAATTATATGTACGGGGCAGCCGGTCCATCATCGAGCTTACGCCGAACGAACAGCCATCAGCGTATTTGCGCTGCCTGGGCCGGTGCGAAAAAGTAACGGAGCTACGCCCGTAACCTTTCGCCTACACAGGCGCTGCGCTGGCCATTTCTATGGTACGGGGTTGGGTGCGTGTTTGTGCGCCGGCTACATAGTCGAGCAAGCAGTTGCGCATGACATGGGGCTCGGCTTCGGTCCACGAAATGCACAGCACTGCATCTGGGTATAAGCCGGGGCGCGCAATCACCCCATTTCTTGCAATAAATACGATCAGGTTCTCGAAGGAGGCTGGGAATATGCTGACCGCCTTTACTTGCCGTATCAAGCCAAGCACGTGTTGGGCGAGATTGACCATATCGCGCTGTTGATCGGCCATCCATAATTTGTGGAGAGTGAGAGACGTCGAGTCGACAATCAGCTGGTTCGCGGCCTTCGCAGCGGCTACGGCGTTTCCGATGACGGTGGCGATCTTGTCGATAAGGACTATATGCTGTTGGGTTTCGTCGTCGGACATTGTTCGCGCGGACGGGTCGGCTGCGCGGACGAGGCTCGGCTGCGCGGGCGGGGCCAGTGGCACGGATATGAGCGGTGTGCCTTCCTCCTCTTTACGGTCCATGCGCTCCATGCGCTCCATGCGCTCCATGCGTTCCTTGCGGTATCTAGGTCGTTGTTAAGTTCAAATCTAGATTCGCGATCTTCATTTGAACCAACTGCCCAGCCAGTATCAGACTGCGGTAATGAACTGGCGAAGCGGGGCCTATTTCATCCACGACAACGGGTGGAAACCATTCAAGGTAGTTGTCGAGGAATTTCGCGTCCGTGTTTACCGTGCGCTAGAGACAAGAGACGATATGACTATCTACGACAATAACCCTTTCCTCGAAGAGCAGTCGCCGGCCATATTCATCGGCCAAAGCCCTGTCAGCCGCATGACCGAATACAGCGGCGGGCACGGGGCGAAATTCGACGGGAACTCAATCCTGTATCGCTGTAATGATAGCCCCGTACCACTGTATTGCCACATTGGTTCAGCCGTCAGAACATTCCGGATCGCCGGATCGAGGATCGAGTCGTTCATTTCGCCGGTCGGCAACAGCGATGTCCCATACCCCTATGCGATCGACGACCTCGGGAACACGTACCTCATCATCGAGGATACGATCCTTTCTCCCGAATTTCGCTGGACCGGGGCGTATGATGACCCCTATACGGCCTTCTATTCTGAGAACATGATTACTGATAATAAGGGCGTCATCCCCACGAGGAAAGCGCCGATTCAGAACTTCGCGGGTATCGCAAAATGGTCGATAGGGGGCGAGGAGTACACCATGCGGTATGTCCCATTCCCCGAGAAGGAATACGACAGACTCGCCGATGGCAGCACGATGACGATTACCGACCAGACCGGTATGACCTCAGGCATGAGTAAACATCAGTATTGTACAGTTATTGCGGACTTTGGAGCAACGCGGGGATTTGCCCCTCTTGTGTCTCAAATCGTTCATGACCGTAATCGGTTATAGGCGCGCGTTCCTGCTCCCATAAAAAGCAGCATTTGCCGCGAGTCGCCGCGCGGTCGCGCCGGGCCACTGTGCTGCCTTTTTCGCTGTTGAGGGCGCGCGACATAGTGGGCTTGGCGGTCTCCCATTTCACCTACCCCTGCGGAATAACAATGGGTCCCGTGTTCGCTAGATGTGCCGCCATCGGCTGCTGCGCCCGACGCACGTATTCGTCTGGCTCTTCTTCATACAGAAGCCCCGCCAGCGAGAGTGCGTTCTGCGCCTCCAGCGGCAACTGTTTCCGCTCCTCGCTCGTACACGTCACTGCGTGCACGACGCCCGCTACTCCATCAAAGAGAAGACGCGTTGCTTCTTGGAGCGGCAAGATTTCCCAGCGACCGCTTCTCATGCGTACGAGTGTCTGGTCTGCTCGCTTTGGGTTGAGGTATACGTTACGTGCTGCGGGGTCCGCATGCGCCCGCCTTATCAGGTCCATAAACAGGTCAATCACATAGGGAGGGGCAATCTCGGAGCTCGCCAAATCCCTGTCGCCCAATTTCATGTACTCCTTTAGCCGTGTATTATGTGTGAAGGCGGCCGCGATGTGGCCTATGCCGACCTCGATTCGTCGGTCCCCGTCCCATGGCACAATCTGGATCTGCACGTTGTTCTGCGTTGCTATGTTGGTCTGCGTTATGTGTGTGGGGCTGCCGGCTCCCGGGAGCGCGTCGGACTTCGCGGCCAAGGATTTTACGAGATCTGTCAGCTCAGCGATCTGCTTTGCCTGATCCGCGAGCTGCCGCTGTAGCGTGAACTCAGCCTGCCGTTCGGTGTTGTTGCTGCTGCTTGTGAGCTTACAGCTCTGCCTGATGTGGCGCGCCATTGAGGGCTTCGATGCAAATCCTCGTCCGCAGTATCGGCAGTTGAACCCGCCTTTACTCTGTGGACCATAGAAAGGGTCGCACGGAGTTTTTCTATGTTTGTGGCGTTCGAGAAGCGCAGGGGCCCTGAACGGTTTGCCGCATTTTTCACATACGTGGTCATGGTCTTCCATTTGTGTATCTTTCACTTCCCAACGTGTTCAACAAATGTATCGAAACTTGCACGAAGGCGTCCTACGG
>CAYUOL010000272.1:0-9198 GCA_964446345.1 uncultured Iamiaceae bacterium
AGCGCTCGTAGCTCAATTGGATAGAGCATCTGACTACGGATCAGAAGGTTGGGGGTTCGAGTCCCTCCGAGCGCGCAGCATACGGGCAGGTCAGAGCTGGTTTTAGAGCCAGCCTCGACTTCGCCCGGAGCCTCTTGCTAATCCCTTGCTAATCCGCAGAAGCGATGAGTCCGAGGGACGATCGTCCACGATCGTCAGCCTTCGGTGTCAGTGGCCCTGAGTACAACTACAGGACCGTCGGCCGCGGCCGACGTCGACACGAAGGGACGGTCACCATGCGTGGCAGCGTCATGAAGCGAGGCAAGACCTGGTCGTACGTGCTCTACCTCGGTCGCGACGACCGAACGGGCGCGAAGCGCCAGAAGTGGGTCGGTGGCTTCGCCACCAAGAAGCTTGCCGAGGAGGCGCTCACCGAAGCGCTCGAGCGCGTGCGCACCGGCAACTGGGCCGACCCCGGCCCGATGACCGTCGGCGAGTTCTGCGAGCAGTGGCTCCGCGGCATGAAGCCGACGATCCGGGCGAAAACCCACGAGAGCTACACGAGCGTGCTCACGCACCACGTCGTCGGGAACATCGGCAAGGTCAAGCTCGCCAACCTCAAGCCGCACCAGATCTCGGGCCTGTACGCCGACCTCATGGAGAGCGGGTCGCGTCGCGGCAAGAAGCCGGCGGGCCTGTCGCCCAAGACGGTCAACTACGTGCATCGCATCTTCCGACACGCGATGAGCGACGCTGTGCGGTGGGGCTTGCTGACGAAGAACCCGGTCGATCTCGTCGACCCGCCCCGTGCACCGCGCAAGGAGATGCAGGCGTGGACACCCGAGGAAGCTCGACGCTTCATCGACCACGCCGAGGACGATCGCCTCTGTGCGCTGTGGGTGCTGCTGATCTCGACCGGCATGCGCCGAGGCGAAGCGTGCGGCCTCAAATGGGCCGACGTCGATCTCGACAAGGGCACGGCCGCCATCCGACGCACGTTGTCGACGGTCGGCTACGAGGTGGTCGAAGAGGAGCCGAAGACGGTGAAGAGCCGGCGCCTCGTGGCGCTCGACCGCACGACCGTCGAGGTGCTCCGTGCCCATCGCAAGCACCAGCTCGAGGAGCGGATGCTCATCGGTCCCGGCTGGGACAAGCGCGACTTCGTGTTCACGCGCGCCGACGGCACACCCCTGCATCCCGATGACGTGTCGAAGGTCTTCGCCAAGACGCTCAAGCAGCTCGACCTGCCGCGCATCCGCCTTCACGACCTGCGGCACACGTCAGCGACGATGGCCCTCGCTGCCGGCGTTCACCCCAAGATCGTCAGCGAACGCCTGGGTCACGCGACCGTGAGCATGACGCTCGACATCTATAGCCACGTCGTGCACAGCATGCAGGAGGAAGCCGCCGAGAAGATCGGCGACGTCCTGTTCGGGAAGGACCCGGGCCTGCCACACGCGAGCGGGGAGCACGGTCGACCGTGAAACGTCTTACGGCCTGTACATCAGGCTGAGCTCGTCGACGTTCAGCCCGTAGCCTCAAGTTCAGCCACGACTACAGCCCGAGGTCCTGCGCCAGGTCGGACGGATTCCGATAACCCAAGGCCTTGGCGATGCTGCGGAGCACGACCGGCGAGAGGTCCTTGCGGTCTCCGGGAAGGATTAGGGGCGGCTGGCCGTCGGCGACCAGCTTCACGTGCGATCCCTTCCCGCCAGCGCTGCGGTCGTAGCCGAGCTGACGGAGTGCCTTGATCATCGCCTTGGACGAAACTGCCGGGTACGGCGGAGCTGCCGGTAGGACGCGAGGTGCGCCCGGTCGAACAACGGTCCAGATGTCAGAACGGCAGTTGAAGAAGCTCTGGTTGATCCTCGGTGCCATCAGCCAGTCGCCCGGCGTGCGGAATGGCACGACGGCGCCCTCCTGCACCTGCGACTTCAGGAGGAACTCCCGATCGTCGAAGTCGGCGACGGTGAGCAGGTCGGTCGCCCGGCGGTATCCAGGCGGGTCGAAGGGGAACCGCGCAGCCAGGTACGCCTGCGTCGCCTGGACCACCGCGTCACCCAACCAGCGGTCATAGGGTCCGGTCGGGAGCCGCAGGTAGGAGTCGGCGTTTGCGAGTGCCTCCTCGTGCAAGTCGTCACTACCAGCGGCGCGCAGCGGTTGGTACACCCCCTTGAAGTACGGCACGTAGCGGGGCAGTCGTTCAACGACATGGAGACGCAGCGCGTACGACTCGGTCTTGTGGTGGTAGTGCTCGTGCAGAAACAGGGCGGCAAACGCGGCCCTGATCAGCGCTTTCGCGAGCACGTAGGTCTCGTAGCGAGTGCGTCGGCGGGCTGGGGCGAAGGGCGAGATCTGGAGGGCCAGCCGAAGCAGACAATCCTCCTTGACGAAGATCCCCCAGTCGAGTCCGTGGAAGTGGATCGGCTGGTACCACGCGCAGACATCGGGCAGCACGGCTACCCCGCCGGCGTCAGCACCCGAGCCGGGCGGCGGCTTCGAGCCCGCCCGCTCCGCGAGCTCGCCGAGGAACTCGTCGTCAAGCGGTGGCTGCCAAGGGTCAAGATCGTCCACGATCTCGACCCCGCCTCGTCCGCGGCCGGGGAACAATCCACCCCAGTCGACCGGGGCGACGTCGCCGTCATGCGTGGGCCAAGGTGACTCCGACGGCGCGGCCAACGCACCATCTCGCTCGAGCATCGTGACGATGTCCAGTGGGGTGAGCGCCACCGTCGCCTCCTACAGGTAGAGCCCGGCGCTGGGCTCGTCATCGTCGTGGTCCGGCTGGCCGGCACCCTGGTCGGTCAGCTCGCCACAGCCTTCGACGAGCATCCGGTGGATCATCGGTACGGCGGCCAGCGAGGCGATAGCTGGCCGCAGGTCGCCTGATGTGAAGCGTTCCTCGGCCTCCGCGGCGAGTCGGCGAAACTCGGCGAACCATTCCGCCAAACCCGCCGCGGGCGTGACCTCGGGCCGTGAGGCCGCGGCCCTCATCAGGCCGCAACCTCCTCGGCATCGTCTTCGGACACGGCGGCGTCGATCAGCGCCGAGATGTCGGCTACGTCGTTGCCGAGGCTCGACGCCATCTCCTCGACGTAGCTGGCCGCCTGCTGGATCGCCTTCGTGGCCTTCGTGTGCTCGGTGCGGACGAGCTTGAAGCGGTCGAGGGCACGGCAGATGCCATCGATGTGGTAGCGGATCTCCTTCAATGCCTCCACCGCGGCGTGGTCGTCGATCGCGCGAGCGGCCTGCGCTACCTCGATCGCCTTGGCCCGCATGAGGCAGTACACGAGCCGGAGCGTCACCGGGTCGGCAGCGACGACGACCTTGTCATCGTCGATGAGGTGGTAGGGCTGCTTCCCGGGGACTTTGCTCTCGTCGTCGACGATGAGCATGCCGAGGCTGGTGCCGCGGTTGTCCATCGCCTCGGTCAGCAGCTGCCGCGCCTTGGCCTCTGTGACTGGCTTGGTGCACTTCTCCTCGGTCACGATCGCGGCGCCGCCGCGCGGCGTGATGACCTTGTCGCCCTTCTTGGTGCCGGCGATCCCCGGCACCAAGGAGACATCGTCGAGGCCGTCGCCGGCGACGGCGACGAGCTCGCCGAGCAGCGCCTCGACGTCACGCTCGTGGTCGAGGCCTTTCGCGGTGCCCTTCCGGGCCTCGTCGAGCCGTGCCTCTTCGATCGCCGCGACCTTCTCCAGCACGGCGAGCGACTTGGTGAGCGAGTCGACCTGCTCCTGGGTGGCCTCCGTGAGCTCGCCCACCGCGTGCTTCGTTGCCTTGGCGATCCCACTGGCGATGAGGTCGCGGAACCGGTCGATGACGTTGCCGTCAACTGAAGGATCGAAGTGGCCAAGGATGCCCTCGAGTGGCCCGTCCTTGTCGGCGAGTGCCGCGGTCAGCTTCGTGACCGTGTCCTCGACGACGCGGTCAGCGGCCTTCACCGTGGTGTCGATGATCCGCCTCCCCTCCTCACCGAGGCGGTCGACGGCCTCCGCGACCTGGTCCAGATCGCCGTGGTGGTTCATCCGGGCGAGGACCTCGCCACCGAGCTCGAGCGCGTCCCGGGCGACGCCCGTGCGCTCTTCGGGCTGCGTCTCGCTCAGGACCCGATGGAGGGTCCGGTTCGAGAACGCCAGGCTGGTGATCTCACCGCTCACACCGTCGTGTTCATCGGCAGGGGACGCGAAGAGCCCACCCTTGCCAACGAAGACCTTCGCAACGTCAGTACGGCAGGTCCCCGTCGGCGACAGCGGCGGCGACCGTTCGACGCCCGTCGCGTCGACGGTCCCGTCGCTCAGCGAACTTGACCACGTCGGCAAGCCGGACCCGACGATGTCGACTGCCAGGGAGACGCTCCGAGGGGATCTCGCCGACATCGAGGAGGCGAGCCACGAACGGGCGAGACAGTCCCAAGAGCTCACCAACTTCGGCTGGCGTGAGCTCGGAATCGGCCGCGAGCACCATCACGGCGTGCCCGTCGGCCAACTCTCGCGCCGATGCCCGCACGACATCGAGGAGCGCTTCAGGGACCGGCACGGTGCGGCCATCGGCGAAGGTGAGCACGACACGCTCGGTCGGTGCAACCGGCAACGCGTCGACGAATTGGCTGGCCGAACGCGCTAGGTCAGCTTCTGCCCGGACGTGGACCGCCTGCTTCAGCACTCCGATACGAGTCATCACCGAACCTCCATATCGGTAACAACTGTAACAACAGGTGATCGGTTGACGGGTTGACGATTCTGGTTGACGGGTTTACGGTGGGTGCATGGCAGACGTCGAAGCAACCCTGGTCGAGGCGTTCAGGCACCGCCTGTACGAGCTGATGCACAAGCACAGCGATCTCATCGACGCTATCGACGAGGAGGAGGCTCAGCGCCTCGGCCGTCAGGCAGCGGAAGCCGCGGTCGCCCCGGTGCTGTGGCGCCAGCAGGTTGGCGACGTGTGGGACACCGAGACGGTTCGTGAATTCCTCGGCATCAGTCGACAGGCGTTGTACAAGCGAGCCCGCACTGGTTCGGTGCTCGGGCTGCCCGGCCGGGGCACGACGCTGTTCCCGGTGTGGCAGTTCGACCTCGCGGGTCAGCGAGTCCGACCAGCCGTCGCGGACGTGGTCGAGGCGTTCCGAGCGCGGCTGCACGACTTCGACGCGCATCTCGTGGCGTCATGGGCGCGCACCGACCAACCCGAGTTGGGCATGACACCAGAGGAGTGGTTGGTGTCGGGCAAGAACCCGGATCAGGTCGTGGCTGTCGCGCGGCACGCGGCCCGAGACCTCGCCGCATGACCGTCGCGCTTCCACCATCGGATCCCGCGGACCTCGCGAGCTTCCCGGCCAAGACCCTCAGCCCGGACTACCCCTACAGCCGGCTGCACCATGTCAGCCATGACGCCGAGTGGTTCTGCACCGATCGGGACTGCCGGTTCGATCCGCCCTCGGGCGCCGCCTTCGGGACGTGCTACCTCGCCGGCAACCCTCTCGGCGCGTACGTCGAGAAGTTCGGACGGCTCCGCATCGTCACCCGGTCGCTCGTCGACCAGCAGGTGCTCACCAAGCTGCAGCTCCGCTCGTCGCTGCGGGTCGCCGACCTAACCGACCGGTCGATCGTCGGGCGATGGAACCTCGACGCCGAGATCTGGGCCGGCGGTGACTACGACCGGTGCCATCTGTGGGCTGCGGCGTTCTTCGACGCTGGCTTCGCTGGGGTCTGGTACTCCACACGCCATAGCGTCGACGGCGACCTGCACGCGCTCGCGATCTTCGGCAAGCCTGGCCTCGACCCCGATGCGTTCCTCACCGTGACCTCGAGCCCGATTCCTGACGATGTCGTCGAGGCCGCCGAGGATCGCTTCGGCATCACGGTCCTGCCAGCGACGCCGATCGTCTAACCGAGACGACCGAACATCGCCATCATCCCGATGTGGGTTCCGTTGTGCTGGTCACCGTCGCGAACCACTCCAGGACGGCCTTGAACTGTTCGAGCCGGACAGGGTCGGTGAGGACGGAGAGTGGGAAGCCCTTGTAGCCGGTGCCATCGAGCGAGATCCCGTCGATCGAGTTGAGCTTGTCGAGCAACTCGTTGCGTAGCTCGGGGTCCTCCCACGGAAATCGCGTCTCAAGGACCGCGAAGCTGACGCTCACGTAGCTCTTCGCGCTGATGGTCGGTGCGAAAGCCCACACCGGTGAGCCGTGGATGTTGTGCCAGTTCAGATAGCACGACGGGTAGCTCGCACCCGTGCCGATCGTGACCCAGCCTTGGTGTTCGTCGCAGAAGGTCATCAGGTCCTCCACGATCGGCGCGAGCTGGGGCGCGCGTTCGGTTACAAGTGCACGGAACTGCTCGTGGGTGAGCCGCGGGCGTGCACCGACGTTCTTCGCAGCGTCCGAGGTCGCGGTCTTGCCCTTCACGGTCGAGATGAAGGCACGCTCTCCCGGCTCGCTGCCGGTGACGTTGCCGGCGAGCTGGCGTATTTCGACCGCGACTGCTTCGGCGACACCGAACTGCGCGTCGAGGAACTCGATAATGCGTTCAAGCTCGGGGCGGATCTCGTCGGCCACCCATACGAGCCGCATCGCGCCGGCTGCGATGTTGCGATCGAACGCTGCCCAGAACGCCTCGTAGTCGTCCACCGCCCCGAGACGGTCCTCGAGTTCCTGCCGAGGGTCGAGCTGTTCGGTGGCGCAGCGATACTCGAAGCGCTCCATCGCTCGGCCGACGGGCCACACTCGGAGGTTGGCGGCGTAGTCGAGCATCTGGGCGACGACTTCGCGGCGAGCACGAGTGTCCTGGGCTCGCTTCACCTCGACGAGAGTCGGAAGCGCGAACTGATCAACAAAGAGGTGATCCAGCGACCACCTGTTTCCGCCATCGGAGTCGGCGAGGGCGATGCCGGCTTCCCGCGTGATCAACGCGAAGCGAGGAGGCCGCTCCGGGTCGATCTCCTCGCCCGGCATCAACTCGGGATGGTCTGCCAACAGGCGCTGGTAGTCGTCCTCGGAGTCGAACGGCGCGTCTGCCAGTGGCACGAGCGCGTCACCCCTGAGCACGTGTATCCGAGCCATCGAGTCCCTCCCTTGGCTTCACGGATGTTGGAAGTCCCAGTCCTTCGGGTCGAGGCCGAGCTCGGCCGCGTAACCCGCCCATGTGAGTCGATCTTCCTCGGGTGGGTCCGGTGGGGTCGCCCAGTAGGAGATCTTCGAGTTCTTCTTCCAGTAACCCGTCGGCCGCCACGTCCGGTAGACGAGGAGGCCTTCCGAACGAAGCTGGGACAGGGCCATGGCCAGCAGCAACGATGTGGACAGGCCTTTCATCGGGCCCTGCGACGCGTGCCCGTACAACGGCAAGAGCTGCCCGAAGTAGATATCCGGGTGGGCCGTCAGGTAGCGATGCTCGATGACGCCGTGCTCGGTCCACCGACGGTCGGCAGCGTCCAAGCAACCCAGTAGGTCGTCGTAAAGGCCGAGCTCGGCCATGACGCCTCCGCGCTTCGAACCGGCCTCCGTGAGCGCAGTCCATTCCCACCCGTCGCATGCCGGGTTCTGGCACGTATAGCGCCACGTGATCCCATCGCCGTCGAGAACGACCGTGTAGTCGTCGGCGGACGCACAGAGCGGACACGATCGTCGTGGAGGCGCTGGCACGACGTGAGTCCTAGCAGATGCGGCGGCACCGTCGACGGGCCGACACCGGCCCCCGCTCGGACAGGGTGGCGCTTCGCCTACCCGTCGACGATGCGGGCGGCGAGAGCGATGATGTCGAACCGCCCTATCTTCGTTGGCTACGACCACTCACCAGCTGGTTGCCCAATTTGAGCTCCGAGCGCAACCGCAGTCAGCCGGCAGAGCCGGCGAAAGAAGCTCATGCATTGCTCCGCGTCCACGAGGCGAATCGTCGGCGCCCATCCAGCAGGGGGATGCGGATTGTCCCGAACGGCCTTCAACGCGGCGACGCAGGTCAGCTCCGCATGTCCGTGCGCGATGTCGTGGCGCAGCCGAAGCCACTCGTCAATTCGCGTGCAAGCCGCCTGGGGGGTCACCACGATCGGTCCTACCCCCCGTCCGCCCATTTGCGTCCAGGTCCAATGCGGACGCGGATCGAATCCCGCAGGGATCATCAGCTTCCGTGTGTTCTCCGCGTTCGGCGTGCTGAACTTCCTGACCTCGTTACGCACTTGTCCGGCTGTCACGTTGTAGTAGTTGCCCAAGCCCGTTCCGGCGGGTGGCTGTCCAGCCACGAGCAATGTCTCGACCATGTCTTGTATTGCTGCCTGCCACGCGGCGACGGTCATCACAACCACCGCTCGGTTGAGAGAGATCTCTCGGGCTCGCCGGCCGGGGGCTGCCCCGCCGTGTTGACGATGGATAGCTACGAGATTGTCGCAGTGGGACATCGCGCTGCGGTAGCTGAGTGAATTCGCGACGAGCACCCTCGGACCCTACGCGAACCGAACTCCGCTCCGTCGACCATCACGCGTACGAGGGCATTGAGACGGAGCAACATGCCTGACGGGCGATTGCGCAAGCCAGCGCGGCCTCGTTCCTCACGAGACACTCGGCTCACATGATCAACGTCACGAGCATGCGCCGATCAGAGGGCGTCACCAGTCGACCGTCAGACTCACAGGAACGCGATCGTCGTCCAGCCGCACGACGAGCTGAAGCTCGCCGCCGGTCGCCTCAACGACCCTCCGGAGGGTAGAAAGCAAGATGTCGGACCGCTGTTCCATCGCAGAGATCTCCGGCTGTGCCATGCCGGTCGCCGCGGCCAGGTCGGTCTGCGTCATGTCGGCGAGCTGGCGGAGCATCTTCAACGTCGCCGGTCGCGCCGCGATCTCGTCGAGCACCCGATCGGCGCGCAGCTTCGCTTGCGGCTTCACGTCGACCTGACGCCGCAAGACCTCGACGGCGTTCGGCGAGTCGTTCAACTGCTCGCGCAACGGTCGCTTCGGCTTCCGTCGTGCGCGCGCTCCGTGGGGCCTCTTCGAGGTGGTCGGCACGGCCGTCTCTCCTTCTGATATTCCGCCAGAAGGTTAGCCCCTGATATAGGGTCGACCCTATATTTGCTAATCCCTTGCTAACCAAGGGACGAAGAAGGGCGTTACGGAACGTGACGCTCCAACACGGCGAAACTTGCAAAAGACCAGGTCAGGCGGTATATTCCGGGACAGCCAGTGACCACCCAAAACGGTACCGACGTTTCTACGGATCAGAAGGTTGGG
>CAYUOL010000273.1:0-9178 GCA_964446345.1 uncultured Iamiaceae bacterium
TCCGTGGGGGCCGGTCGCACCACCTGGAGCGACCGCAGCCAGCCCGGGACGCAGGAGATGTTCATCCGCGGCGGCTACAACGTGTATCCGATGGAGGTCGAGTCGATGACCGTGATGTCCCCGCCGGCGAGCGCCGCGCCACCGTAGGCCGGTCCGCCCGGCGCGCCGCTCGGTTGGCCGGTGCACGTGGACCACGACACCGATCCGCCGGCGGCGCCGCGCGCCTCGTTCGTCGACAGGTCGGAGCCGGTGATCTGGATCGGCCCGGACGAGAGCACGGCGCCGCCGGTCGCGGCACCGCCGCCGAGCGCGACGCACGGGTCCGCGTCGCCGTCGTCCGCGATGGCGCTGTTGCCCGTCATCGCGGTGCGCAGGATCGTCGTGCCGCCGCCCGACTGCACCGCGCCGCCGCGCACGCTGCCCCCCGCCGGACCCCCGATGCCCTGGTTCTCGATGACCTGCGTGTCGGTGAGCGACACCCCGAGCTGCCCGAAGAGCGCTCCGCCCTCGGCGTCGCCGCCCTGGCCCTGCGGGCCCGACCCGTCGATGAACGTGCCGCCCGGGCCGCCGCGAGCCTGGTTCGACCGGAATTGGCCGCCGGTGACCGAGATCGTGCCTCCGGCGTGGATCGCGCCACCGCTCGCGAAGCCGCCGTGGGGATCTCCGGCGGGCGGACACGCGCTCGTGAACCGGCCGCCGCCCGCGCCGCCGGTCGCCGTGTTGGACGTGAACGTCGACGAGACGGACGTGACGTCGTTGGCGGAGTAGATCGCCCCACCCACCCCGGTGGCGCCGTCCGTCGCGGGCGAGACGCCGCACACCTGATCGGCGCCGTTCGGGCCGAGGGCGTCGTTGTTGCTGAACGTCGCGTCGGTGACGACCACGGAGGCCTGGGAGCGGATGGCACCGCCGGAGGCCACCGGGCTTCCCCCGCTGAGCGCGACGTTCGAGAGCGAGAAGAGCTGGCCGCCGATCCGATCGATGAGGCGATCGTTCGGGCAGGTCTGGACGATGGTCGCCGTCCCGCCGATGCCGTTGATGGTCAGCGCGGGGTCCTGGGTGCTGTCGAGGTCTCCGGTGAGGTTGCCGTCGTCGTCGGGTCCGCAGAGCGTGAGGTCGTACGTGCCGGCGGGCAGGTTGATGGTGACGT
Organism: uncultured Iamiaceae bacterium; assembly: GCA_964446345.1. Taxonomy (GTDB): domain Bacteria; phylum Actinomycetota; class Acidimicrobiia; order Acidimicrobiales; family Acidimicrobilacustridaceae; genus CAYUOL01. The sequence continues at coordinate 1,151 of CAYUOL010000273.1, forward strand.
CGTCGAAGACGCCCGCGTTCGCCTGGTCGAACGCGTCGCGCAACGTGCCCGGCGTGTGCGCGTCCGCGGTGCTCGTCACGTTCACGACCAGCGGCGCCGCGCTCGCCCGCGTCACGAAGACCGCGCTGGCCCCCACGATGATCGCGACCACCGCCATGATGCGCGCCGAGCGCGCTGTCCGCCGCTTGCTCTCTTCTCGCCCCATCGAACGAGGCTACCCGTCGCCCGCCGGCCAGGACGGGAGTCGCGCTCGCCCCGACGCGCCCTACTTGCCGTCGAGGCGGTTGATCTCGCGCTGGTACTCGCGAGCCTCGGTCCGCTGGTTCGCCGCCATGCGCTCGGCCATCTCCCGGATCCGGGGGTTGGCGCCGTGGGCGACCTCGTAGTCGGCCATGTGCGCCCCGCCCTCGTGATGCGTCTGCATCAGCTTCAGGAAGAGCTTGTCGGCCTCGGCTCCCTTCGCGCGCTCGAGCTGCTCGAGCTGGGCCTCCGTGGCCATGCCGTTCATGTCCTTCAACGGGCGCCCCATCCCCATCCACGTCATCGTCATGCGCTCGGGGTCGTACGGCGCGGGCGCCACGCCGATCTCCTCCTGGAAGTTCTGCATGCGACCGAGCTCTTGGCGCTGGAACATCACGACCTCGGTGGCGAAGCCCCGCGCGACGGGATCCGTGCCGTTGGCCAGCTCGGTCAGCGCGAGGCGCACGGCCTGGTCGTGGTGATCGGTCATGTCCTGCAGGAACCCGGCGTCCACGTCGTTGGCGGGCGGGACGGTCGTGCGCACCCCGATCACGTAGCCGAAGGCACCGACGAGGAACGCGAGGGCGAGGCCCATCGAGATGCGCTTGAGCCACACCATCGACCGGTCCGAGCCCACCCAGGCAGCGACCTTGCCGTGCCCGTCCAGGTCGTCGGGCTGCTCACCCTGCACCCCGGCCCGGTCGTCGACCCGGTGCAGAAGATCCGCTTCGGGGCCGGGTCCCCCTGGGGGTTCGGTCGTGGGCGGTTCCGTGGTGGGGGGTTCGGCAGCGGCGGGTTCGGCGGGCATCGGCAGGGTCGCGTGCGGCATCGAGGGGGTTCAACGTCGCCCGGGCGGGCGGAGCTCCCCGACGGGTCGGCGCCGCCGACGCTACTGCTGCGGGTGCCGCCCCATGTAGCCGACGAGGCGATCCAGGGTCGGGGCGTCGTCGGCAACCGCGACGACGGGGCCGAAGGGCATGCCCTCCCCGCGATACTCGTCGGGCAGCATCCCCTCGGCGCGGCGCCACGTCACCGCCGCTTCGTCCTCGGTGAACGGCACCGCCTGGCCGGTCGCGACCGCCAGGTCCCACCCGTGGGTCAGGTACTCCATCAAGGTCATCGTGAAGACCATCTGGCCCGGGCTCTCGCCGCTGGTGACCTTCACCGTGCGGTCGAGGCCGTGCGTGGCCCACCCGTCGACGATGTCGGCCGCGGCGACGCGGAGCTCGCCGGCCGGGTCGTCGCCGCAGTGGTACCCCGCCGGATCCGGGGGGAACGCCGTGCCGGTGCTCCCGGCGGCGAACACCTGTGCCCAGCCCACGATGTGGTCCATGAGCGCGGCGACGTCGTAGTCGGCGCACGGGGTCGGCAAGGAGCGCTGATCCGCTTCCACGCCGGCGAGGAGGCCGGCGGTCTTGGCCAGCACCCCCTCGAGCACGTCGACCTCCGGGTCCGGCGGGGTGGTCGACGAGGTGGTGGCAGACGGGTCGTTCGAAGAGGGGCTCGTGTCGTTCATGCCCTCACGATGAACCACCCGGAGAGCACGGTCTTGAAGATCTGCGACACGCCGAGCGAACGCACGATCGATTAGGTTCCGGGCTCGTGCCGCGCCGCTCCGCCGCCTCCCGCCCGCCCTACGAGAGCGACGACGACTCGACGCGCGGCATCATCGATGTGGAGGCCGGGTTCGAGCGGTTCTCGTTGCAGCGCTTCGAGCCGTCGCCCGAGCTCAGGTGGGCGGTGCACCGCTACTGGACCGTCTCGTGGGACCTGCCCGCCGGCGAGCACCACGACCAACGGGTGGTGCCCCACGTCGCGGTGCACCTCGTGTTCGAGCGCGGCACGGCGAGCCTCGAGGTCATCAACCAGCGCGAGTTCGTGCGCACCATCGCCGGTCGCAGCCACGTGTTCGGCGTCAAGTTCCGCCCCGCCGGCTTCCGGCCGTTCATCGACCAGGCCGTCTCGTCGATCTCCAACCGACGCCTGCCGGCGGCACCGCTGCTGGGCGCCGACATCGACGGGCTCGCCGCCGAGCTCGACGCCGCGAGCCCGCCCGGGCCCGGCGATCGCCGCGCCGACGCCGCGCGGGTCGACGCCCACCTGCGGTCGCTCGCCGTCACGCCGCGGCCCGAGACGCGCGAGGTCAACGACATCGTCGACCTGATCGAAGCGGACCAGCGCATCACCCGGGTCGACCAGCTCGCCGCCATCGTGGGCACGAGCCCGCGCCGCCTGCAGCGGCTCTTCGCCGAGCACGTCGGGCAGGGCCCCAAGTGGGTGATCGGGCGGTACCGGCTGCTCGATGCCGTCGATGCGGCCGACGGTGACGAACCCGTGCGGTGGGCCGACCTGGCCGCCGACCTCGGCTACAGCGACCAGGCGCACCTCGTGCGCACCTTCACCCACCACGTCGGGGTCCCCCCGGGCACGTACGCCCGCCGTTGACGGCGCGTGTCACGGGCGGCCCCGCCCGCCGCGGGCCCCGGGTCGTCCTCGCCGGGAGACGGCCCCGCGCCTGACCCGCTCCACGGGCCGGCTCACCGAAGGGCGGATCCTGCCGACGGGGTGGCCACAATGGGCAGGTGCGCATCCCGAACCGCCCTGCGCCGCCGCGGCCGCCCGCACGCGTCCTCGCGGGCGCGGCGCTGGTCGCGACGACCGTGCTGGCGGGGCTCGGTGCCTGCGCGACCGCGACCCCACCGCCGGGCGCCGCCCCGACGACGACCCCCGGGACGACGACGGCCACCGGCGAGCACGGGGTGACGCCACCCCCTGGGGCCCCGAGCGGTACCGCCCCCGACGGGCCCTCCCCCACCTCCGCACCCACCACGGCGAGCGCACCCGCGACGACCCCCGCGCCACCCCGCGCGGACGCGCGCCCCTCGTTCGCCGTCGCCACGACGAAGCAGACCTTCGTCGACACGAAGCGCAACCGCACGCTCGCGACCACGATCTACTACCCGACGCCGCGCCCGGCCCCGTCGCTGCGGCCCCTCGGCGCGATGCCGGCCGAAGCGTTCGAGGACGCCCCGCCCGCGGGCGGGCCCTTCCCCCTCGTGCTGATGGTCCACGGCTACCGGCTGCCGGGCGACGGGTACGACCGCTTGATGAAGACGGTCGCGTCCGCCGGCTACGTCGTCGCCGCGCCGGAGCACCCGCACACGACCGGGCACGGCGGGGACGGTCAGCGCGGCGATCTCACGAACCAACCCGCCGACCTGACCTTCGTCGCGGACCAGGTCGTCGCGCTCGGCTCCACGGTGCGGGCGCCCACGCCGGCCGTGCGCGATCCGCAGCGGATCGCGGTCGTCGGGCACTCCGACGGCGGGCTCACCGCAACGGCGTTCGGCTACGGGCAGCAGTTCCGCGACCCCCGGGTGGTCGCCGTCGCGTCGCTGACAGGCGGCGTCGCGCTCTTCCCGGGTCGGTTCTTCGTGGGTGACGACCTCCCGGCGCTGCTGGCCGTGCACGCCCGCGACGACCGCACGAACCCGTACAGCGCCAGCGCGAACCTCTTCCACTCCGTGCCCACCGGCCGCCCGGCCTTCCTGCTGTCGCTCGACAACGGCGATCACATCGACCCGTACATGTTCGGCACCGGCCGGGTCGACGTCGGCGACGCGATCGCGGCCTACCTGGACCTCGTCATCGCGCAGGACCCCGCCGCCCGGGCGCGCCTCGAGCACGTCGCGTCCGCCCCGGGGCTGACGCTCGACGCACGCGGCTGACGGACCGCGCGTTCAGTCGACCGCCGGAGGCACGTGCGCGGCGGACGTGGGTTCGACCAACGGCTCGATGCGGGCGGCGCACTGTGGATCCAGGCCGGCGCCGAGCGCCCGCAGCGCCTCCATCCCGTAGGCCCACACCGAGTGGCTCGGATCCACGATGTTCCGCCCGAGCGACTGGATGAAGGCCGTGCCGCCGACGGCGGCGTAGAGGTGGCAGCGGTAGTCGGCCTCGGCGAGGCCCAGCCGCGCCGCGAAGATCCCGGAGAGCACCTCCTGGTGCTCGTCGACCATCTGGTGCAAGCGGCCGGTGGCCAGCGTGCTGCCCATGACGATGGCCGTCAGCTCGGTGACGGCGTCGTCGATGGGCCAGGTGGCCTCCATCTCGAGCGTCACGGCGACGAGGCACTCGAGCGGCCGCTCCCCCGCCGGTCGCCGCGCCACCATCTCCTCGATGGCCTTGAAGTACAGCCGGGCCGCCTCGAGCAGCAAGTCCTCCTTCGAGGCGAAGTAGCGGTAGAAGGTTCGCTCGGCGACATCGGCGCGCTCGGTGATGTCCCGCACCGTCGTGCTCGCGAGGCCCACGGTCGTGAACAGCTCGACCCCGGCCTGGTACAGGGCGGCGCGGGTCGCGTCCTTCTTGCGTTGGCGTCGGCCTTCGGTGCTCGGCGCTTCCTGATGCACCGGATCACGCTACGTCGCGCGACCCTCGGCGCGCCGCCGCAACCTACGCTCGCGGGATGCACATCAGGGGGAAGCACCGCGGGGACCGCCACCGGACGCGGGAGGAGCACCGCGGCGTGAGCCCGCGCCGGACCCGGGCGATCGTGGCCGTCGCATGCGTCGCGGTGCTGGGCGCCGCGACGGCGTGCTCGACGACCACGGCGTCGACGACCGCAGCGACCAGCACGGCCCCGGCAGGTGGGACCACGCCGGGGTCGACCGCGACCACCGGTTCGGCCCACGCCGGCGCCACCACGCCGGCGCGCCCGCCCGAGGTCGGCACCGCCGACGCGCTCTACGCCGTGCCGTCGCCGATCCCCGACGCCCCGCACGGCACCCTGGTCAAGTACCAAGAGGTCACCCCGAGCCCGGTCGACGGTGCCCGCACGTACCGGATGATGTACACCTCGCGATCCGTGGGCGACCAGCCCATCGTCGTCACCGGCGTCGCCCTCGTGCCCGTGACCGCCGCGCCGCCCGGCGGTCGGGTGACGTTGACCATCGCGCACGGCACGACCGGCGTTGCCGACGAGTGCGCGCCGTCGAAGGCGGCGCAGGGCCTCGAGATCGCGGGGATGGGCCCGGTCGCGAAGCAGGGCTGGCTGGTCGCGCTCACCGACTACGAGGGCATGGGCACCCCGGGCCGGCACCCGTACCTCGTCGGCAAGAGCGAGGGCCGCAGCGTCGTCGACGCCGCGCTGGCCGCACGCTCGCTGCCCGATGCCGACGCCGGCGACAAGCTCGCGATCGCCGGTTACAGCCAGGGTGGGCACGGCGCGCTGTGGGCCGGCGAGGTCGCGCCGACCTGGGCGCCGCAGCTGAAGGTGGTCGGCACGTTCGCCGGCGCACCCGCGACCGAGAACGACGTGATCCTCAAGGCGGCGGCGCGGCTCCCGATCAACGGCTTCTCGTTCATGATGGTCGCGGGCTACCAGGCGGCGTACCCCCAGGCCGACCCGGCCCAGGTGCTCACGCCCGAAGGCCTGGCCAAGCTCGATGCCGTCGACCGGGGGTGCACCGCCGAGGTGTTCAAGGCGACCGCCGGCGATCCCAGCACGCTCTTCCGCACCGACGGCACCGACAACCCGCCGTGGTCGACCTTGATGGCCGAGAACAACCCGGGCAACACGAAGGTGGCGAGCCCCGTGCTCATCATCCACAGCGACGACGACAACACCGTGCCGATCGGGCTCAGCGCCGCGCTGTTCGCCCGCATGTGCAAGAACGGCCAGGTGGTCGAGCGGCGGGTGCTCGAGAAGGCCGGCGGCCACATCGGCGCGGCGGTGCCGGCCTACGTGGCCGGCATCGCGTGGCTGCAGGACATGGCGGCCGGCAAGGCACCCGTCAACGGCTGCCCGGCCGGCGCGGGGTCGCCGGCCACCTCCGCCCCCTGACGGTCAGGAGACCGGCTGCGGCGCCGGCTCGTCGAGCCGATCGTCGTCGTCGTCCGTGCGGTCGGTGACCTCGATGATCGAGCCGTCGGTGGTCTCGAGCAGGGCCGCGTCGCTCTCGCTGCCCTCGCCGATGTGGTCGGCGTGCCCCTCGACGGAGATGTGCGGGAGGATGCGGTCGAGCCAGTGCGGGAGCCACCAGTTCTTGTCGCCGAGCAGCTCCATGGTGGCGGGCACCAAGAGCATGCGCACGAGCGTCGCGTCGATCAGCACGGCCACGGCGAGGCCCATGCCGAAGAGCTTGATGATGCGGTTGTCCTCGAGCAGGAAGCTGCCGAACACCACGACCATGATCGCCGCGGCGGCGGTGATGACCCGGGCGGTGGCCGCCAGGCCGTCGGCCACCGACGTCTTCGAGTCACCGGTGCGGTCGTACTCCTCCTTGACCCGTGACAGCAGGAAGACCTCGTAGTCCATCGAGAGGCCGAACACGATGGCGAACATCATCATCGGGATGAACGGCTCGATCGGCGCCCCCTCGACACCGAGGATCGACTTGCCCCAGCCCCACTGGAAGATGGCCACGACGATGCCGTAGGCCGCGGCGATCGACAGCACGTTCATGATCACGGCCTTGAGCGGGACCAGCACCGAGCGGAAGACGACCATGAGCAGCAGGAACGAGAGCGCCAGCACGACCACGAAGAAGGCGATCATCCGGCCCGCGAGGTACGAGCTGAAGTCGATCGCGATCGGGACGAAGCCGGTGACCTTCGGTTGCAGCGCCGTGCCGGCGACGGCCTTGGGCACCACCTCGGAGCGCAGCAGCTTGACGACGTCGTCGGTGGCCGCGTCCTGCGGGGCCGTGGTCGGCGTGACCTGGATGATCGCCGCCGTCGGCTTCTCGGGGTTGTTCGGCACCGGCGGCGTCGCGAACGCGATGCCCGGCGTCGAGCCGATCGCTTGCGACACCTTGCCCAGGGTGGCGAGGTCCTGCGGACCGTCGATGGCGGTCACGACCATGAAGGGCCCGTTGAAGCCCGGGCCGAAGCCGTCGGCGAGCAGGTCGTAGGCCTTGCGGGTCGTGCTGTCGGCCGGGTAGTTGCCGTCGTCGGAGAACCCGAGGCGCAACGAGAGGACGGGGGCGGCGAAGAGCAGCAGGACGAGCAGACCGCTGAGCAGCGAGGCCCACGGGTGGGCCTGGATGACGCGGCTCCACTTGTACGCCGTGGTCTCGCGGATGGGCTTCACCTTGCGCGCCGGGATCTCGGCCTTCAGCGGCTTGACGAAGAAGCCGGCGAGGAGCACGACAGCTGCAAGCGGCACGCCGACGGTGAGCGGCTGGATCTTGAGTCCGATGCCCAGCAGGGCGATGGCGACGAGGCCGGCGGCGATGAGGCCGCGCCAGCGGGTGATCTCGACCCGGCGCTGCGCGAAGCCGAGCAGCGCGGGCAACAGGGTGGTCGAGGCGACCATGGTGACGAGCACGGTGGTGGCCGCGGCGATGCCGAGACCGGAGACGAACGAGAGCCCGATCAGCAGCATGCCCAGCAGCGAGATGACCACGGTCATGCCGGCGAAGAGCACGGCGCGCCCGGCGGTGTCCATGGCCACGCCGGTGGCCCGCTCGGGCTCCATCCCCCGGTGCAGGCCCTCGCGGTAGCGGGTGACGATGAAGAGGGCGTAGTCGATGCCGACGCCCAGACCGATCATCGCGCCGAGCGTCGTGGCGAAGTCGGGCACGGACACGAAGTGGGACAGGATCGTGATGAGCCCGGCACCCGTGCCGACCCCGAAGACGGCGACCCCGATCGGCAGCCCCATCGCCAGCACCGAGCCGAACGCGAGGATCAGCACGACGATGGCGAACGCCAGGCCGATCATCTCGGAGTTCGGGGGCTCGAACTCGGCGAACACCGATCCCCCGAGCTCGACCTGCCCGTTCTGCA
>CAYUOL010000274.1:0-9145 GCA_964446345.1 uncultured Iamiaceae bacterium
GCATGATCCGCCGCTACATCGCATGGCGGAACCGCAACGCCAAAGACAAGGCCCTTCGCGAGATCACCACCCGCGCAAACGTTGCCTGATGCGGCACTAGAAAGGGCGCACTGTCCCGAGAACCGCACGAGAGACGAGCGCGCTCGTGGGTGAGAGCCGCTCCCTTCACGACAGGAGACGGGCAATGGACATGGACGCAACCCCCGAAGAGCTTCGGGCCGTCATCTCGCGCCTCGAAGCACGCGAGCGGGAGCTGGAGGAGCGCCTTTCGCTTCTCGAGCAGCAGGTGGGTATGGCGCCCAGGGCGCAGATCGTCCAGCGGCTCGAAGGCGCGCCGACAGCCCCGCCTGTGCTCGCCCTCGGTGAGGAAGGCAGTGCCGACCGGGCCGAGGAAGCGCCATCGACGGCGCCGGATCGCCGCCAGCTCTTCAAGAAGGCCGGCGTGATGGCGGCGGGCACGATCGCTGCGGGTTCCGTCCTCGCCGTGGCAGGCGAACCCGGCCGCCGCGGCGACGGTCACGGGCAGCGGCAACCCTGGCGTGCGCGGCACCAGCACCGGCGGCAACGGCGTCGAGGGCGAGACGAGCAGCGTCGGTGATTCCGCCATCTACGGCCTCGGTACCGGTTCGGAGAGCCACGGCGTCTACGCCAAGGCCACCAACGGCAACGCGCTGATCGCCGAGTCGACCAAGACCGCGGCAGGCGGCGGTGACGGGATCAACACGATCGGCAACCGGTACGGCCTTGTCGCGACGGGCGGGCGCTCACAGCTCATCCTGCGAGGCGACTTCAACGTGCCGCCGGCGACACGGACCGACCAACACCTCGAGGGCGAGATCTACCTCGACCAGAACGGGGACATGTGGGCATGCGTGGTGGCCGGCGTCCCCGGCAAGTGGCGGCGCCTCACGGGCCCGGACGAGGCCGGCTCGTTGCACCTGCTCGCGAGCACGACCCGCATCTACGACAGTCGGCCCGGGACGCAGCCACCGAGCGGCAACAAGGGCAAGTTCGTCGACCACCAGCAGAAGACCATCGACGCCACCGCGGCGACGGCGCCCGGTGCCACTGCGGTGTTGATCAATGCCACAGCGACCAACACGAACCCAGGAGGCTTCTTCGCCTTCTTCGTCGGCGCCTGGCCGAACAACTCGTCGCTCAGCTGGGGGCAAGCCAACACGACCGTCGCGTCGACCACGGTGGTGGCGGTCAACAGCGCGCGCTCGTTCATCGCGCGGTGCGAAGGTGCTGGCGGCGCCGATCTGATCATCGACGTCATCGGCTTCTACCGCTGAACGACCCCGCCGGCCGCGGCGCGGCCGGCACTGCCGGTCCGGTCAGCCGGTGCCGGCGCAACCGCGGCGTGCCGAGCGACCGGGACGGCGCTCATTTCGCCGGCTTGGCGAGGTCGCTCAGCTTCTTCAGGTTGTACTTCTTGGCCGTCTCCTCGGTGACGACGAAGCCGTTCTTGTCCTCGGCCGCCGACGCCTTGTACGCGGTGACGCCTTCGGGCTTCAGGGTCGTGACGAGCGCGTCATAGGCCGCGCGTTGCTGCTGCCCGCCGCTCAGCTCCGCCGGGTAGCGCGTCGCCAGGTCCTGGTCGAGACCGACCAGATCGATGAGTGCCTCGACGCGGGCGCGGGTCCTCGCCTTGTCCCAGCCGAGCAGCTCGGCCACCGTCGCGATGTTGCGCGCCACGGTCCGGTGCGGGAACAGCCCGACCTGTTGGATCACGTAGCCCATGCCGAGGCGCAGCTCGTGCGGCGCCTGCTCGAGGACGTCGCGGCCTCCGACGGTGATGGTGCCCGACGTCGGCTCGACGAGACGGTTGATCATCCGCAACGTCGTGGACTTCCCGCAGCCCGACGGGCCGACCAGCGTGGCGATCTCGCCTTCGGGCACGTCGAGGCTCAGATCGGCCACCGCCGGCCGCTCCGATCCGGGGAAGACCTTCCGCACGTGGCTCAGGCCGATCATCCGCCGAGCCTCTGGCTGCACCCCCACCAAAACGTCGGTCCGGCACCCAGAAAGCGCCGCGCTTCCTGGGGTGCCGGACCGCCGGGGTCGGTGGTTCAGACGGCCGTCGTGGCCCCTTGCGGCGCGTTCTGGGGGGCCGGCTTCGGGCCGTGCCCGCGCCCGCGGGGGCCATGGGCGCCGGTCTTCGCGCCCGTGCCGGTGCCGGTCCCGCTGCCGTCGCCGCCCATGTTCGGGCAGTTCGGGTCGTCGGCCGGCGGGGTCTTCCCCTGTCCCGGGGGACCGGGCGTGCCCGGGGTGCCGGGGGTGCCGGGTGCCCTCGGCGCTTCCGTCGTCGGCGCGTCAGCGGGAGCCTGCGTCGTCGGCGAGTCGGCGGGTGCCTGCGTCGTCGGCGCCGGGGTGGTCGGGGCCTGCGTCGCCGGGACCTGGGTGGTCGATCCCGGCGGCGCCGTCGTGCCGGGGGCGTCCTGGGCGGCGGCGAGGGAGATGCCCCCGACCGCCAGGAAGCCGCCGACCGCTCCGATGGCTGCGATGTGCGTGACCTTCAACTTCATCGCGTTGATCTTCAAGGTGTGTTCACCTCCCCCACAGCAGCTGGTGTGCTCGTGCGCGCACCGTACGGAGCGAACCTAAACCCAAGCTGTGCGTTGGCTTGGAGTTGCGGTGCCGCCCACAGCTGGCTCACAGCGCTCCCACAGGTCACGGGTCGTGCCCGCCTCAGACCGGGGCGATCCGGTAGATCGTGCCCGTCGCCCAGTCGCCGACCAGCACGGCGCCATCGGGCGCGAGCTGCACGGCGACCGGCTTCTCGATCCCGGTGAGGAACGGCTCGACCGCCGCGGTGTAGGTGCTGCCCTGCTTCTGCAGCGCCACCCGCTGCACCTTGCCCTTCGCCCACTCGGCGACGATCGCGCTCGTGCCGACCGTCGGCCCGAGCTGGCCCGTGACGATCGCGATGCCGCTGAGGGCCGCGTGGTCGTCGAGCTCGGCGAGCGGCTGCGGTGTGCTCGCGCACGGGTCCGCGCGCTGGCCGTAGCACGCCGGGAAGCCCCAGTTCTGACCGCGGGAGACCACGGACAACCAGTCACCCGGTGTCGCGTCACCGAGGTCGTCGCGCTGGTTCATGGTGACGAAGAGGTCGCTCGTGCCCGGGTAGTGGGCCAGGCCGATCGGCGCCCGGATGCCCGATGCGTCGACCCGCAGGTCCGTGCCGTCGGGCTCGAACGACACGATCGACGCGGAGTACTCCGACGTGGGGGTGCACGAGTCGCACGGTGCCGAGATGCCCAGCAGGATGCGCCCGTCGGCGGCGAGCACCATGCCGTTGCTCATGCCGACGCCGTCGGGCAGCGCGAGCACCTGGTGGACGTCGGCGAACGCCGTGCCGTCGAACCCGGAGAACGCGTCGACCCGGCCGATCGAGGCCACGTACAAGGTGTCGCCGATCCACAGCAGGCCCATCGGGGTCTGGATGTCCGTGATCACCTGCTGCGGTGTCGCCCCCGCGCTCGTGACGACGTACACCGCATCGGTGCCCTTGTCCTCCGACGCCGCGGTGGCCACCCACAGCTGCCCGGCGGCGTCGAACGCGAACCCTGCCGCGTTGGTCAGTCCTTTGGCGTACGCGGTCGCCTTCAGCCCCGCCGGGCCCTGCACGCCTTCGCCGATCGACACCAGCGCGGCCGCCACGGTCGTGCCGGGTGCGATCGCGGCACTGGTCGCCCCCTTGCCGCCTCCGCACGCACTCGCGAGCAGACCGACGGCGACGACCAGGGGCAGCAGCACGGAGCGGAGGCGGGAGACGGTCGGCACGGGCACGACGGTAGGCAGGGTTCCTGTGGGTCCCCTGTGCACGACGTGACGCTGCGCTGTTGACCTCGCCCGTCGAGCGCGCCGCACGCCGGATGGGGGCTCCGATGTCGTCGGGGCGGGTCCGGGGCGCGACGACGTCCGGGGCGCAGGGCTCCGGACGTCGTCGGGTTGCGGTGGTGCACAGGGGTCGGTGGTCACGGGCAAGACGATCCGAGGGGCTGCCTCAGACCGCGCTCTGGTCCGCCGTCGGCGTCGCCGTGGTCGGCGGCGTCGGAGCGGTGTCCGGCGTGCTCGGGGTGCTCGGGGTCTGCGTGCTGGGTGCCGGCTGGCCCCCACCTCGCGGTCCCCGGCCCCGACCGGGACCCGGGCCCTGGCCGGTGCCCGTGCCCATGTTCGGGCAGTTCGGGTCATCGGCGCTGTGCCCCGGTTGGGTGCCCGGCGGGGTCGGCCGCGTGCGCGGCGTCTCCGTCGTGCTCGGTGCCTGCGTGCCGGGCGCCTCCGTCGTGGGTGCCTCGGTGGCGGGTGCCGTCGTGGGGGCGGTCGTCGGCGCAGCCGTGCTCGGGGCCTGCGTCGTCGGCGCCTCGGTGACGGCCGTGGTGCCGGGAGCGTCCTGGGCCGCGGCGAGGGAGATGCCCCCGACGGCCAGGAAGCCCGCGATGGCGCCGACGGCGGCCAACTGGGTGAGCTTGATGTTCATGTGCTTTCACCTCCCCTCGATCGTCGTTGGGATGAGATCGCTCGCGCCGTCCTCACGGACGGCGCCAGCGTCACGGGAGCCGGCTGAACCACAGGAGCGAGAGCGCTCCGCACAGGGTCAGCACGGCAAGACCGACACCGGTGAGCGCGGTCGACGCGTCGACCTGCTCGGTCGTGTACCCGATCGACGACCCGATGTCCCGGTACACGGACTCGAGCTCGTCGGCGGTGTAGGCGTTCGAGAACGTTCCGTGCGCGTCGGAGGCGATCTGCTCGAGCGCCTCCCGATCGACCGGCACGGGGATGGGCTCGGCCGACTGCTCCGGCAGCACCACCGTGCCCTCGTCGGTGCCGAACGCGATCGTCGAGATCGGCACGCCGGCCTCGTTGGCGGCCGTCACCGCGGCGTCGACCGCCCCGCCGCTCGTGCTCTTGCCGTCCGACATCAGCACGATGCGCGCCGGAGCAGGCGTGTCCTGCCCGTCGCTCGGCATCGACCGCACCGCGTCGAGGCTGGCCGTGATGGCATCGCCGATCGCGGTCCGCTCACCGAGCTGCATCGTGGCGATGCCGCTCTTCAGCGCACCATGATCCGTCGTCGGCGCGACCTTCACCGTGGCACTGCCGTTGAACGCGACCAGGCCGACGTTGATCTTGGGCGGGATGAGGTCGACGAACGAGGTGGCGGCGTCCTTCGCCGCAGCGATGCGGGTGGGTTGCACGTCGGTCGCCTGCATCGAGATCGACGTGTCGACGGCGAGGATGATCGTGGCCCGCTCCTTGGGGACGCGCTGCTCGACCCACGGCTGGGCGAAGCCGACGATCAACGTCGCCAGGGCCAGGACGAACAGGAGGGCAGGGACGTGGCGCCGCCACCCCGGACGGCGCGGGGCGACGCGATCGAGCAGCGCGATGTTCGTGAACTTGACCGCGTACGCGGTCCGTCGCCGCTGCACCACGACGTATGCCGCGACGAACAGGGCGACGCCGATCAGCAGCAGCAGGCGCAGGGGTGTCGCGAAGGTGACGCTGGACGGGAGGTTGGACGGGAGGTTCATCGGGTTCGGGTCCTTGAGATGGCATCCATGCGCTCGCGCCGGGACGACACGAAGCGGACGAGGTCGAGGAGCCAGTCGGAATCGGTCGAGAGCACGAGGTGGTCGGCTCCGGCGCGGCGGATCGCCTGTGCGATCTCGTCGCGCTGGGCGCGGGCGGCCGCGGCGAACTCGTCCCGGACGCGGCGCCGCCGGGTGTCGACCTCGCGGCGGTCGCCGGTCTCGGGATCGAAGACCTCGATGATCCCGACGTCGGGCAGCACCAGCTCGCGAGGATCCACCACCTCCACGACCAGCACGTCGTTGCGCGCCGCGAGCGCCCGCAGCGGTTGCTCCCATCCCGGCGGCGACAGGAAGTCGGTGATCACCACGGCGAGGCCGCGCCGGCGCATCGTCAGGGTGAGGCGGCGCAGCGCCACCGCCAGATCGGGGGCGCCGGCATGCTCGCGGCGCGCGGCGAGCACGAGGCGGTGGAGCAGCGCCTGCAGGTGGAGGCGCCCGCCGCCGGTCGGCGTCGTGACGATCTCGCGCCCTTCGAGCGCCATGGCGCCGATGCGGTTGCCCGTCCGCGCCGTCAGGTGCCCGACCGCTGCGGCGGCGGCGATGGCGAGGTCCCTCTTCTCGCACGCCGCCGTGCCGAAGCCGAGGCTGGCGGAGAGGTCCGCGAGCACCCAGGTCTCGAGCTCCCGGTCGGCGATCGTCTCCCGCACGTGCGCCTGCTGCGCCCGCGCCGTGACGTTCCAGTCGATGCGGCGCACGTCGTCGCCGGGCTGGTACTCGCGGGTCTCCCCCAGCTCCGAGCCGTGGGCGGGCACCAGCCCGCGGTGGTCGCCCTGCAGCAGGCCGTCGAGCCGCCGGGAGATCGTCAGCTCCAGGCGGCGCAGCACCTCGGCCGTCGGGCCGATCGACAGGTCGGGCGGACGGTCGGCGGCGCCGTGCCACGCGGCGTTGGCGCCGGGCGTCTCCGTCGCAGTGCTCCGTTCGGGCGCGCGCCGCGGGCGGCGGGTGGTCGTCGCGCTCATGTGCGCGAGGCCAGCGGTCGGGTCGCGTCCGTGGTGGGGGCCGGCGGCCGCTCCCCGGCGACACGGGCCTGGGGATCCGACGCCTGGCGCGGCGCGATGCGCGGTGCCGGCACGGTCGACAGCAAGCGCGCGAGGACCTGCTCGACGGTCAGCCCTTGCGCCAGCGCCTCGTACGACAGCACGAGTCGGTGGCGCAGCACGTCGGGAGCGATGTCGAACACGTCCTGGGGCAGGGCGTAGGTCCGACCGCGCAGCAGCGCCAGCGCCCGGGCCCCCGCGACGAGGGCCAGGCTGGCGCGGGGGCTGGCGCCGTAGCTCAGCAGCTCCTCGAGCTCCGGCAGCCCGAACGAACCCGGGTCCCGTGACGCGAGGACGAGGCTGACCGCGTAGTCGACCACGGCATGATCGACGTAGACCGCGTCGGCCGCGGCCTGGGCCTGGACGAGCGAGTGCAACGAGAGCACCTCGTTCGGGTGCGGCGCCCGGATGCCCATCCGGTGCACGATCTCGAGCTCCTCGGTCGGGCTCGGGTAGTCGACGACGACCTTCATCATGAAGCGATCCCGCTGTGCTTCGGGCAAGGGGTAGACGCCCTCGGACTCGATCGGGTTCTGGGTCGCGAGCACCAGGAAGGGGTTCGGCACGTCGAAGGTGCGCCCGCCGATCGAGACGTGGCGCTCCGCCATCACCTCGAGCAGCGCAGACTGCACCTTGGCCGGCGCCCGGTTGATCTCGTCCGTGAGCAGGAAGTTCACGAACACCGGCCCTAGCTCGATGTCGAAGGTCTCGCTCGAGCCGCGGTAGATGCGCGTGCCGACGATGTCCGCCGGCAGCAGGTCAGGGGTGAACTGCAAGCGGGCGAAGGTGCCACCGACCGCCTTCGCGAGCGTCTCGACGGCGAGGGTCTTCGCGAGGCCGGGCACGCCCTCGAGCAGCACGTGCCCGCGCGCCAGCAGGCACACGAGCAGCCGCTCGACGGCCCGGTCCTGGCCCACGATCACCTTCTTGACCTCGAACAGCACCTGTTCGAGGCCGGTGTCGACGCCCGCCGGGCGGCCGCCCGGGTCGGGACCGACCACGGCCCGATCGGGTGTGTCCTGCACGTCGCTGCTCGGAGATGTCACGTCTGCTCGCTCTCGTCGGTCGGGCCTCCCTCCCACGGCGGGCAACCTAGGGACGCAACATCAACCCCGGCTGTGGCCCAGCTCGCGAGGTCGTGTGGCTTCCGCGCCCGGCTAAGGGAACCACGCCACCCGACAGGGACCACACGTGGTCGTCGGTACGCTGGGACCCATGCACCTGGGGGAAGTCCGTCATCGCATCGTCGTGGGCGCCATCGCGGGGGTGGTGCTGCTGGCCGCAGCCTGCTCGTCCGCCTCGACCACCAGCTCGACCGGAACGGCCCCCGGGAGCACCCCGGCGACGCAGGGCGACGTCACGACGGCGTCGGGCTCCGCGGCCGCCGCGTCCGTCCCGATCCTGGAGGTGCCGGACCAGCCGGGCATGCAGCACCTCAAGTTCAAGTACGGGCCCATCAAGATCGAGCCGGGCCAGAACAACATCACCATCAGCGACCTGAACGTGCCCAAGCCCGACGTCGACGGCTACATCGTCGGGATCCACCCCAACCTCTACCGCGACGACGGCAGCGTGCCGCCGGTCGACATCATCCACCTGCACCACGGCGTGTGGCTCAAGGTCGACGTCAACGCGCTGGGCTCCGGCCGCAAGCGCCGCGGCGCCGACGGGTCGACGACGACCGTGCCCGAGCTGACCACCACGACCACGGCGCCCGCCGGCGGCGGCAGCGACTCGATCGTCACGCGGTTCGGCCAGATCTTCTTCGCCTCCGGCGAGGAGAAGACCCAGGTCATCCTGCCGCCGGGGTACGGCTACCCGTACAAGGCGAGCGACAAGTGGGTCATCAACTACATGCTGCACAACCTGTTGCCGACGCCCGACTCGGTGTCGATCGTGTACGACCTCGACTTCATCCCGAGCTCCGCGCCGGAGGCCAAGAACATCAAGCCGGCGCGGCCCATCTGGAACGACGTCGAGGCCGGCAAGATCTACCCGGTGTTCGACGCCCTGAAGGGCAGCGGCAAGAACGGGCTGTTCACCTATCCCGACGACCAGCCCGACGCGTACAAGGGCCGGACCGAAGCGAACAAGTGGGTGGTCGACAAGGACATGGTGCTGCTCGGCACCGCCGGCCACCTGCACCCCGGCGGCCTGTACACCGACATGTACGTGACGCGGCCCAGTGCCGGCGCGACCGTGACCGATGCCGCGAAGGGATCCGTGCAGGGGGACAAGGCCCACCTGTTCCGCTCCGAGGCCGTGTACTACGAACCGGCGGGCGCGGTCTCGTGGGACGTGTCGATGACGGCGACGCCGCTCGACTGGCGGGCATCGGTGAAGAAGGGTGACACCATCTCGGTGTCATCGACCTACGACACGAGGAACGCCTCGTGGTACGAGTCGATGGGGATCATGGTGCTGTGGGCGGCGGACCCTGCGGACGCCACCGGGCCCGACCCCTTCCAGGCCAAGGTCGACGTGAAGGGCGTGCTGACGCACGGGCAG
>CAYUOL010000275.1:0-9077 GCA_964446345.1 uncultured Iamiaceae bacterium
CGACCTTCGGGTTATGAGCCCGACGAGCTACCAGACTGCTCCACCCCGCGGCGTGGGCGTCACCATACCGGGAACGCTGCGGAGCCGCCAACCCGCTTCCCTCACGAAGACCGACGTTCTGGTCGCGGTCGAGCGTCGCCGGGGACGCCAGGACGCGACCGGAACGTCGTCCGTGCTCGGGGCGCTGCACCTGCGACACTGCTGCGATGCATCCGAGCACTCGTGTGGCCCGTGCCCCGGGGCGGGCCGAGGTCGCGTACGGCGGGCTCGTCCCGCCGGTCTTCCCGTCGACGACCTACGTGCGCGACGCCGCCGGCGACTACCCCGGCGGCCATTCGTACTCCCGCGACCAGAACCCGACGGGCGAGCCGGCCGAGGAGCTCCTGAACGAGCTCGAGGGGGGCGCCGACTCGCTGCTCTTCGCATCGGGGATGGCGGCGGCCACCGCGTTGCTCGACGCGCTCGAGCCCGGCTCGCACGTCGTGGCGCCGCGCAACATGTACTGGACGATCCGGGGGTGGCTGGAAGCCGAAGCGGCCAAGGGCGCCTGGGCGCTGACGCTGGTCGACAACACCGACCTGGGGGCCTGGGAGGCGGCGCTCGCCGCCCGGGCCGGCGGGCCGCAGCTCGCGTGGATCGAGACGCCGTCGAACCCGATGGGTGAGGTCATCGACTTGGCGGCGCTGTCCGAGGTCGCCCACCGCCACGGTGCGGTCGTCGTCGCCGACAACACCACGTCGACGCCGGTGCACACACGACCCATCGAGCACGGCGTCGACGTCGTGTTCCACTCGGCGACCAAGCAGCTGAACGGCCACGGTGACGTGTTGGCCGGCGCGCTGACCACAAGCACGACGAACGAGCTGTGGGATCGCGTGCGCCACCAGCGGGGCTACCGCGGTGCGGTGCTCGGGCCCTTCGAGAGCTGGTTGCTGCTGCGTGGGATGAAGACCCTCTGGGTGCGGGTCCCGCGCAGCTCCGCATCCGCGCTGCACATCGCCACGGCGCTCCACGACCACCCTGCGCTCACGGCGGTGCTGTACCCCGGGCTGCCCGACCACCCCGGCCACGCCATCGCCGCGCGCCAGATGGCCGGCGGCTTCGGCATGCTCGTCTCGTTGCGCGTGCGCGGCGGCGCCGACGCCGCCCGCCGCGTGCTCAACGCCCTCGAGCTCTTCGCCGACGCGACGTCGCTCGGCAGCACCGAGAGCCTGGTCGAGCACCGCGCCCGTGTCGAGGGCGCCGGCTCGCCCGTTCCCGACGACCTCTTGCGACTCTCGATCGGGCTCGAGGATCCCGACGACCTGCTCGCGGACCTCCGCCAGGCGCTGGATCAGCCCTCGGGCTGAGCCTGGCGACCGGCATCGAGAGGAGGCCGCACCTCGCCGTGCAGTCGTCTCCCGCCGCCGACGCGGCTGCCCCTCGGGGGGCCACGCGGCATGAAGCGGGGTCGACGTCGCCGTGGTGGACGTCCACCGTCGCCGCCGACGGACGGACGTCGCCGACGGGGCGGCGCCCCGGCGCGGCGTCGCCCTACGCCGTGGGGGTCGTGGTGGTCGACGTCGCCGTGGTGGTCGTGCTGTCGGTCGGCTGCGCCTGACCGGCCATGAGGTTCTGGGCCTGCTGGATCTTCCTCGTGGCCTCGTCCACCTTGCGGACGTAGGTGGTGAGGTCCTTCTGGTCGTAGGCCGCCTGGGCGTCGGCGAGGTCCTTGTTCGCGGAGGCGATCAGCTGGGCCGCTTCGCCACCGGGCAGGTCCGTCGTCGGTGCCGTCGAAGGGCTCGTGCCGGAGGTGTTGGGCACCGAGGTCCCGTTGCCGGGCAGAGAGGTGCCCCCGCCGCCTTGGTCCCTCGGCAGCACGCTGGGTGTGCCCGGGCTCGTGACGTCGGCCGCCCCTTCGAGCGTCTTGGGGTCGGATCCCGGCAGCAGGTCCTTGAGGGCGTCGTGCAACGTGTCGCGGATGACCACCTTGGTGCTGGTCGCCATGCGCACGATCACGCGGCGCACCACGGGCAGCTGCTGCTGCTGCTCGTTCGTCACGACGTACAGCGCGCGGACGTAGATGATCGAGCGGTCCATGGGCACGATCGTCAGGTCGCCGAAGTACACCTTCGAGCCCTGCTGGTTCAGCTGGGTGATGGTGGACGACACGGCGCTGTCGCTCAGCATGCTCTGGCTCACGATGCCGGGGCCGTCGATGTTCTCCTTGTCCCCCATCGTGTACACCTGCAGGCGGCCCAGGTCGTCACCGTCGCAGCGCGCCACCATGAACGACGTCAGCTTCAGCTTCGAGTCGTTGTCGGAGAACGGCTGGAAGGGCCGCACGATCATGTAGTTCGCCTCGGCGTCGCCCTGCAGCTTGTTCAGCACGTAGTACGGCGACATGCGGGGCTGGCGCGTGGTGGAGGACGGGTTGGCGTTGCCGAACGGCGGCGCGTTCTGCTGGGTCTGCGCGTTGGCCGCCGGCGCGGTGGTGGTGTCGGGCTGCGTCGGTGGCGCCGCCGGCGGCTCCCACGCGTTCTCCTTCTTGTAGAAGTTGTTCGGGTCGGTGATGTGGTACCGACCCCACATGTCGGTCTGCACCGTGAAGATCGCCTCGGGGTAGCGCAGGTGCGGGATCAGCGCCTGATCCATGTCCTTGCGTTCCTTGAAGAGATCTGGGAACGTCGCCGCGTACGCGTTGATGATCGGGTCGCTCTTGTCGACGATGTACAGCGAGATCGATCCGTCGTAGGTGTCGACGACGGCCTTCACCGAGTTGCGGATGTAGTTGAACTGCGTCCGCGCCCCGACGCCGACGATCCGTTCGGTGCCGCTGCCCACGTAGCGCTGGGAGTCGGGGTACATCTCGGAGGTGGTGTACGCGTCGATCACGTAGCTGGTGTGGCCCTTGACCACGACGGGGTACGGGTTGGTGTCGTAGCTGAGGAACGGCGCCACCGTCGCCACCCGCTCGGTGACGCGGCGCAGGTAGAGGATGCGCGACTCCTCGGTGATGTACTGCGAGATGACGATGTTGGGGTCGTTGAACTTGAGCGCGAAGGCGAGCTTGCGGGCGAACGAGTCGAGCTGCACGCCGCTGTCGCCGCGGTACTTGAAGTTGGCGTCGCTGGCCTGGCGCACGAAGTCGAACTCGGGGGCGCCGGTCTTCACGATCGAGTACCGCAGCGTGGACTGGCCGCCGATCGTGTCGGGGCTGAAGTAGTAGTTGTTGGGCTCGTCGATCTTGAGGTCGATGTCGGGCGTGACCGTGACCGGGATGTCGCGCACGGCGAACGTCGGCGATCCCCCTTGGGTGACGGCGTTGCCGGCCGACAGCGCCAGGCCGTAGCCGTGGGTGTACGAGAGCGTCTGACCCTCCCACGACTTCTGGGGGATCGTCTCGGGGTTCACCTCGCGGTTGGAGATGACGACCTGGGTCTGCTCCGCCGGCTGATCGGGACCGTTCACCTTCATCGGGTAGCGATCGGTGTCGACCGCGGCGAACGCCGAGGGCGACACCAGGGACTGCAGCTTCTGGAAGGTCTCGTTGATCCGCTTCGGATCGAGGAGCTGGATGTTGCGCGTGATCTCGGGGTTCTCGTTCACCGCCTTGGCGGCGTCTTCGCTCGTGGGGCTGTACGCGAAGTCCTTCACCTCGACCTTGTCCAGGCCGTAGGCCTCGCGCGTGGCCTGGATGTTGTTCGCGATCGGCCCCGCTTCCTTGGTCGACTGCTCGGGCTGCACGATGATCCGCTCGTAGATGGCGGGGTACGCGGCGCCCACGACGACCGCGACGAAGGCCCACAGGCCCACGGCGACGATCGGCAGCACCCACCCGCGCCGGCGGATGTTGATCAGGAAGAGCACGAAGGACGCCAGCGCGATGAACAGCAGCAGGTACAGCGCCGGCAGCTGGGCGTTGATCTCGGTGTAGGTCGCGCCGTTGATGATGTTGCTGCGGTCCGAGAAGAGGATCTGGTAGCGCTGCAGCCAGTAGTCGGCCGCCTTCGTCAGCGCCAGCAGCGCGAGCAGCACCGACAGGTGCGCCTTGACCTGGGGGGTGACGCGCTCGAACGGCGATTGCATGCGGATGCCGCCGTTGAGGTAGTGCGCGACCGCGGTGATCAGCAGGACGATGATCTGTGCCGCGAACAGCCAGTCGACGAGGTTCACCAGGAACGGCAGCCGGAAGACGTAGAAGCCGACGTTGAGCCCGAACTGCGGGTCGACGGTGGTGAAGTCGCCGCCTTCGCGGAACAGGATCCACTCGTTCCACTGGCTCGACATGCCGGCGCCCGTGATGAAGGCGAAGATCAGCGCCACGACGACGCGGACGGTGCCGGCCCGGCGGTCGATGATCTGGTGGTAGCGGTTGAGCAGCTCCTCGTCCGGGCCGAGGGGACGGAACTTGGGCGAGATGCGGTCGGCCACCAGCAGGTTGAGCCACAGCGCCAGGAAGAACAGGGCGCTGAAGAGCGCACCGAGCTCGAACTTGATGAGCACCGAGGTCTTCCACACGCTGGCGTAGTGCGTCGAGTCGAACCACAGGTAGTCGGTCCAGGTGTCGGCCAGCTGACGGATGGACGTGAAGATGACGAAGACGATGATCGCGGTGACGATCAGCACGACACGCCCTCGGCCGGGCGGACGGGTCCGGCGGCGAGGCATGTCGGTGGGTGCACGCATGGGCGAGCAGCCTAGTGGGGGGTGTCACCCGTTCCGGTGCGCGCGGAGACGCCCGATTTTCGGCCTCTTCCTGCCTGTTCGCGCCCGGTCACGGCTCGTCGGCGCCCACCCGCGACGCTCGATCGGCGCTCGATCGGCGCCCGTCGTGCGCTCGTCGTGCGCTCCGCCGGCGCTCGGTCGGCCGCTCAGTGGGGGGCGGTCGTGCCCGTGCGTCCCGCCGCCGCCTGCTGCACGACGTCGGTCTCGCCGCCGCTGTCCTTCAGCGCCTGCAGGGCCTCGTCGATGTCGTCGACCCCGATGACCTTGAGGTTGCCGGCGAAGCGCTGCGCGTCGGCGAGCTCGCTCTTGGGCACGAGGAACAGATCGGCGCCCTGACGCTGGGCCAGGAAGGTCTTCTGCTGGATCCCACCGATCTCACCGACGTGGCCGTTGAGGTCCATCGAGCCGGTGACCGCGACGTGCTTGCCCCCGGTCAGGCTCCCGGGGGTCAGCCGGTCGATGATCCCGAGCGTGAACGCCAGGCCGGCCGACGGGCCGCCCACCGACTTCGAGTCGATGTCGACCTCGAACGGCAGCTTGAAGCTCGGCGTGCGCGTGCCCAGGTCGACCCCGAGCTGCGCGCGCTCGGGCTCCTTCTCGCGGGCGCCCAGCACGGCGGTCTCGGTGCGCGGCGGTGGCGCCTGCCCGGTGTTCAGGTCGGGCGGTCCCTCGATCGTGATCGAGATCGTGTCGCCGGGCTTGTGCTTCTGCAGCGCGGCGATCGCGTCGTCCGCGGTGGAGATCTGCGTGTCGTCGATCGCGACGATGGTGTCGTTCGGGTGCAGGATGTTCTCGACCCGCTTGGCCACGCCCTTCACGACGGCGCCTGTGCCCTGCACCTCGACGGGGTAGCCGAGCTGGCGGGCGGCGACGACCTCCGCGATCTGCTTCGAGTCCTTCATCATCTCGAGGTTCAGCGTGCGGGTCTCGTCGGGCGTGCGGTTGCCGTCGATGAGCTCGGCGTCGATCAGCTCGACCGCCGGGTCGAAGCGGGCGAGCCCGGCTTCGAGGATCGTGACCTTCTTCGACGAGACGGTCGTGAAGTCGATCGCCCCGGGATCGTCGAAGGACTGCGTCCCGGTGATGGTGATGAGCGGCTGGGTGGAGTAGAGGTTGCCCGGGGAGAAGCGGTAGTACGGCAGCTGGATGAAGGCGCAGGCCGTGACGATCGCCGCGAGCACCACGGCGACGGCGCCGAGGGCGTAGTAGCGCTTGCGCCGCCTCGCGATGGCCCGCTCCTCGAGGAGCTGCTGCTCGGTGGGAGGGTGCTCGTCGCCGGGGAGCTGGGCCTCGGTGGTGGCGTCGTCCGGGGGGTCGGTGATGCGGCTGCTCTGGGGGTCGGCGGGTACCATCGCAGCCACCCCCTCGCTGGTGCCCGGACCGTCAGGGCCGGCGGGGAGGGCGGTTTCGTCGGAGTCGTTCATCGTCCTTGCACAAGGGGATCGGGCCGTGGTCTTCCAGCAACGCCAGCGGGCGCACGCCAGCCTGCCACGGAAGCATCGCACTTCCACTGCGGACCGACGCGTGGGCACGGCGGCCACGAGCCGGGGGCAGACCCATGGGTGAGTCGTTCCCGGTGCGACGCCGCCCCAAGGCAACGATCGATGTCGTCAGTCCGTTCCCGGAGAAGCAGACCCGTCCGCGGAACCGCTGGTACGAGCGCCTGCGGGGCCTGTTCGGCCTGGGCCTCGTCGTGGTGGTGACCGGCGTCGTGCTGGCGCTGCTGTTCGCGATCACGTTGCTGGCGCTCGCCATCTTCGTCGCCACCGTCTTCAACTGACCCGCGGCCGATCCGCCGCCGCTCCGCCGCTCAAGAGGGGGGCGCCGCCGGCTCGATCACCCCGTAGACCGCGTGGTACCAGAGGTCGGCCAGCGTCTCGACCGCTGCGTCGAGCTCGCGCTCGGTGGGGGCGGCCGTGGCGTCGCCCAGCACCAGGTGGGTGAAGGCGTACCACTCGGCCATCGAAGCCAGCGCCTGCGCGGCGGCGTGGGCGTCGAGCGCGCGCACCGCACCAGCTTCGTGCTCGCGCTCGAGGCGGTGCGCGATCTTGCCGGCGAAGCCCGTGCGCATCTCGCGCCAGATCCCCTCGACCTGCGGGCTGAGCATCATGCCCTCGACCATGGCCCGCATGAGCCCGGGGTACTGGACGAACACCGAGAGGAAGCTGCGGACCGTGCCCAGCACGTTCTCGTGCCGATCCTCGGCCAGGTGGAGCCGCGACTCGTCGCGGATCTGGTCGGCGATGCCGGCGAAGACCTGCGCGAACGCATCGTCCTTGTTGCGGAAGTAGAGGTAGAAGGTGCCGTGCGCGGTGTCGGCCCGCTTCGTGATCGTGCCGACGCTCGCGGCTTGGTAGCCCTTCTCCGCGAACACCTCGGTCGCCGCCTGCAGCATGCGCTCCCGCGTCGCCGCGGCTTGGAGCTGCCGCTTGTTCGGGCGAGGGAGCTGTGGCGCGTCGGTCATTCTTCCCCGGGGGTGCTAGCAAGGACCCGGCCCTGCGCTGATGACGAGGGTCTGGACGGACACGTGGCGCGGCGCGAGGCCGGTGCCACGGGATGAGCGGAGAGGGCGTGCGAACGAGCCGATGCCGAGCGATGCGCCGAACCCACCGCAGCGGAACTTAGCTCCCGACCCCGACGACCGTGGCCCACGTCGTCGCGCCGTCGCCGTCGCGGGGCACCAGGGCGACGAGGCCACGGCGCGCGCGGGGCTCGAGGATGCGGACCCGGTGGTGCGGGGCACGGCGATCGGCGCCCTGACCCGCCTCGGCACCCTCACCGCGGGCGACCTGCGACGCGCCGTCGAGGACCCGTCCGACGGCGTGCGCCGCCGCGCCGCGCAGGCGATCGCGACGCTGGCGACGGATCCGGCATCGGTCGCCGTGCGCGAGTTGACCGACGTGTGCGCCGCCCTGCTGGCGCGGTTGCTCGACGATCCGGCCGACCCCGTCGTCGAGGTCGCCGCCTGGGCGACCGGCGAGTGGCTCGGTGCCGCGAGTGAAGCGGGCCGCCGCATCGACGAGCTCGATCTCGTCGAGCGCCTCCAGTGGATCACGACCGACCACGAGGATGCGCTGTGCCGCGAGGCCGCCGTCGCGGCCCTGGGCGCCATCGGTGACGAGCGCTCGTTGCCGGCGATCCTGCAGGCGACGCAGGACAAGGCCACGGTGCGGCGCCGGGCCGTGATCGCGCTGGCGCCCTACGACGGTCCCCTGGTGGACGCCGCCCTGATGCGGGCGCGCGACGACCGGGACTGGCAGGTGCGTCAGGCTGCGGAGGACCTGCTGGCCATCACCGGCGACCCGGAGCCGGCACCCGACCGACCGCAGGAGGATCAGCCGCCGAACTCGGGATGACGCTTCTCGAGGAAGGCCGCGACCCCCTCCCGGGCGTCCGCGGTCTGGCTCGCGGACGCCATGACCTCGATGGCGTACGCGTAGGCCTGGGGCTGGTCCATCCCGATCTGGGTGTAGAACGCGTGCTTGCCGAGCGCCTTCGACGAGGCGCTGCCGCGGGTGGCGCGAGCCAGCAGGTCGGCGACGGCGGCGTCGAGCTCGTCGTCGGGCACCGCTCGGTTGATCAGCCCCCACTGCGCCGCGGTGGCGGCGTCGATCGCATCGCCGGTGAGCGCCATCTCCAGCGCGTGCTTGCGTCCCACCGACCTCCCCACCGCGACCATCGGCGTGGTGCAGAACCACCCGCCCTTGCCCCCCGGCACGGCGAAGCCCGCGGAGTCCGCCGCGATCGCGAGGTCGCAGCTGGCGACGAGCTGGCAGCCGGCCGCGGTCGCGAGGGCGTGGACGCGGGCGATCACGACCTGGGGGAGGGACTGGATGGTCGTCATCACGTCGGTGCACAGCACCAGCAGCGACCGCATCGCCGCGAGGTCGGCACCGGCCATGTCGGCGAAGCTGTGCCCCGCGCTGAACACCGGGCCGTTCGCCGCGAGGACGACCCCTGTGGCGTCGCTCTCCCCCACCTCGGTCAGCGCGGCGAGCAGCTCGGTCAGCAACGTCCGCGACAGCGCGTTGCGCTTCTCGGGCTGGTCGAGGGTGATCGTGACGACGGCCTCGTCCCGCTCGACGGCGATGCAGCTGTAGGTCCCCATGGCGCTCGTCCCCCTTCGGCCGGGAGCGTACCGGTGCACGACGGCGAACGGCCGGCCCAGGGGCCGGCCGTTCACCAGTCTGCGTGGGTTCGCGGACGTTGCGCCCGCGGCGCGCCGCTAGACCGCTTGCCCGTCATCTTCACAAACGGGTCAACTTCGGCGACGTCGAGATGGCGGGCAAGCCCGTCCGATCCCGAACGAAGTGAGGAGACGATCGGACGGAACCAGGTGCGAGCGCCGCAGGCGCCCGACGCAGTTCCGG
>CAYUOL010000276.1:0-6005 GCA_964446345.1 uncultured Iamiaceae bacterium
CAATGACGCCCGCGCGATCATCGACGCGCTCGTCGATGTGGTGTTGAGCGGCGAGTGAACCGCCCTGGCTCTGATGGAGACTCGGGCTATTGGTTTCCAACCCCGGCGGGGTCGGTCTGGTGGGCAGCGTAGAAGGCTGCTTCGAACTCCGCGGGTGGGACGTCGCGGCAGTGGCCGTGGAGCCGGTGCTCGTTGAACCAGTGCACCCACGAGAGCGTCGCGAGCTCGAGCTCGTCGACGTCGTCCCAGCCGGTCGCGTCGGGCCCGTAGACGCACTCGGTCTTGTAGAGCCCGTTGGTGGTCTCGGCCAGCGCGTTGTCGTACGAATCGGCGACGGTGCCGATGCTCGGGCGGGCCCCGATCTCGTCCAAGCGTTCGGTGAAGCGCACGGACGTGAATTGCGACCCGGCGTCCGAGTGGGCGACCAGACCGACGAGCCGGCGACCCCCGCGGGAACGTCTCGCCATCTCGAGCGCGTCAAGGACCATCTCGGTCTTCATGTTCGACGCCACCCGCCAGCCCACGATGCGCCGGGAGAACGCATCGACGATGAAGCACACATACGCCATCCCCGACCGGGTCGGCACATAGGTCAGGTCCGTTACCCAAAGCTGGTTCGGGGCGCTGGCCTTGAAGCCCTCTCTGACAAGATGGTGATTGCTGCCCCGTAGAGTCAGTCCGTTGCTGAGGGCGAGGAATGAGAAGGAGTCATGTCCGTCACTACCGTTGAGCGCGTGGTTGCGCGCCCGAACCCTGATCCTGAGGTCCGTCCTGCCCGTCAGCGGTACCCGGCCGCCTACAAGTTGAAGATCCTCGCCGAGCTCGACGCGGCGGACTCCAAGGCCGAGCGCGGCGAGATCATGCGCCGGGAGGGCTTGTACAGCTCGTTGATCTCGGCGTGGCGCAACCAGCGCGACGAAGGCGCTCTCGAAGCGATGAAGGCCAAGAAACCCGGCCCGAAGACCGACGCCGCCAAGGCGGAGGCCGCTCGGCTTCGCGAGGAGAACACCCGGCTGCGCGAGCGGCTGGCGGTGGCGGAGGAGTTGATCGACGCGCAGGGAAAAGTCTCGGCGCTCTTGCAGCGACATGCCCGCAAGAGCGCCGACCCGAAGTGACCGCCGCCCTTGACGCTCGGGTGGCCGAGTTCGCCCCGAAGGTGGGCACCAAGGCGGCCTGCCGGGCGTTCGGGGTGAACGAGCGGTCGTTCCGGCATCGCCGTCAACGCGACGAGGGCCGCCTCCCGCTCCGGTTGCCACCCGAACCCAAGGTCCGTGGTCCGCACCCAGCTGCCCTGACCGCCGCCGAGAAGGAGGAGATCATCGCCACGCTCTGCTCGGAACGGTTCAGCGACCTGGCGCCGGCGCAGGTGTACACGACGCTGCTCGACGAGGGCGTCTATCTGTGCTCGGAACGCCAGATGTACCGGGTCCTCCACGAACGCGGCCTCGTCAAGGAACGGCGCCGTGGCGGCCACCAACGCGCCGGCGCCTACGGCGTGCCGCGCCTGGAAGCGGACGGCCCGAACAAGGTGTGGACCTGGGACATCGAGCGCCACGAGGCGCCTTGTGACCGTGCCGTGGTGAAAGGACACGGCCGTCGGCTCGTCGCAGCGAGCTGATCGAAGCTGAGGGCAGCCTGATCCCGGGGACGAGGGGGAGGGTGGCAAGCAGCCCTGACAAAGCCGGGGCGGGTCAGCACTGTCAGATGACCTGGTGCCCGGCGAGCAAGACGGGAAGGGGTAACGACAGTGAACCAGCGTATGAACGCCTCTCAAGAGCGAACCACCAGCTCCAAACCTGACGGATCCGGGCTGGGTTGCGGTGCGCACCCGCACGACGTGCGGGGAACTCCTTGGTCGGCTGATGTCGTCGGTCGGGAGGCCACGGTGAAGGTCTGCGGCGTAGCCGTGGCGAAGCCGCAGGGGCAAAGTTGGGCGCCTACCCCGTCAAACGGTTCAAGGTGAACGTGGGAACCATCTTGGCGGTCCCCTCCCCGGCTAGCAGCCAGCTGGTCGGCGGGAAGATCCGTCGCCGATTGATGCTGCCGGGATGGGGCGGAGGGGTCGTAGTAGTCCGAGGTCGGGAAAGCCGGCTACATGGCGAAGGACCCCAGCGTGTTCGCAGCAACCGAGCAAGACGAGGAGGACGCCGGTGAACATCGGCGCGCCGTGGCCCGACACCGAGGTGGCCGAGCACCGGGTACTCGCGATGCAGACGAAGCTGCACCAATGGGCGATCAGTGACCCTGATCGTTGTTTCGATGATTTGTTCAACCTCGTGTATGACCCGGCGTTCCTCGTAGTGGCGTGGAGTCGGGTGCGGGGCAACAAGGGCGGGCGCACCGCCGGCGTGGACGGGATCGCGCCGCGATCCATCGTCTTCGCCGGGGACTACCTCGACCGGCTACGAGCCGAGCTCAAGACCGGTCGGTTCACTCCGACCCGAGTGCGGGAGAAGGCGATCCCCAAAGCGGGCGGCAAGGTCCGCCGGCTAGGGATCCCGACGGCCGCTGACCGGGTGGTGCAAGCGTCGTTGAAGCTGGTGCTCGAGCCGATCTTCGAGGCGGACTTCAAGCCGTGCAGCTACGGCTTCCGTCCGAAGCGCCGAGCGCAGGACGCGATCGCGGAGATCCACTACCTCGGCACACCCGTTCGGAACTACGAGTGGGTGTTCGAGGCGGACATCAAAGCGTGCTTCGACGAGATCGACCACACGGCTCTCATGGGCCGGGTGCGACGTCGGATCGGAGACAAGCGTGTGCTGCGTTTGGTGAAGGCGTTCTTGCGGGCCGGGATCCTCACGGAAGAGGGACTGGACCGCACGACGATCACCGGCACACCCCAAGGCGGGGTCCTCTCACCGCTGCTCGCCAACATTGCCCTGTCGGTGCTCGACGAGCACTTCACACGAAAGTGGGAAGCACTCGGCTCGACATCGACTCGCGCCAAGCATCGCCGTGCCGGTGTCCCGGCCATGCGAATCGTCCGCTACGCGGACGATTTCGTGGTCATGATCAACGGCACTCGTGGCGACGCCGACGCGCTCTGGGATGAGGTGACAGCAGTGCTCGCGCCGATGGGTTTGCGCCTGTCGGAAGAGAAGACGAGGGTCTGCCACATCGACGAGGGGTTCGACTTCCTCGGCTGGCGCATCCAGCGTCGCAACCGAAGGGGCACGAACGGCAAGAAGGCGGTCTACACCTACCCGTCCAAGAAGGCGCTTGCGTCGGTGATGGCCAAGGTTCGATCGCTTACCGCCAGAGCAAAGCACCGGACGCTGGCTGACCTGTTGCACTCGGTGAACCGGGTGCTGCGGGGATGGTGTAACTACTTCCGTCACGGCGTGTCCGCCCGGACCTTCAGCTACCTCGATCACTTCACGTGGTGGAGGATCTTCGGTTGGCTCCGGAAACGACACGCCGGGCTGAACAAGGGGACCCTGGTCCGCCGTCATCTCCCGAACTGGGTGATACGCGACGGGCCCGTTGAGATGTTTCGGCCACAGAAGATCGCGATCGTTCGCTATCGATACCGGGGCGCTCAGATCCCAACACCATGGGCCAGCGCAACACAGGATTCGCCCGCACCAGCGGCATGACACGTGGAGAGCCGGATGCGGTGAGAGTCGCACGTCCGGTTCGGAGGGCGGGCCGGAGAAACCCACCAGTCGAAAGGCTGACAGGGCGCTCCGGTCCGACCCCTACACCAAACTGCGCGGTCCGACGCGAGGCGAGTACTTCGAGCTCTACGTCATCATCGACATCTTCTCCCGTTACGTCGTTGGCTGGCTCGTGGCCGAAGCCGAGACCGGTGAGCTGGCCAAGGACTTCATCGACGCCACCCTCAAGACCCAGGGCATCACCCGCGGCCAGCTCACCTTGCACGCCGACCGGGGCACCTCCATGACCTCGAAACCGGTCTCGCAGTTGCTCGTCGATCTCGGCGTCACCCGATCGCATTCGCGCCCGCACGTGTCGAACGACAACCCCTACAGCGAAGCCGCGTTCAAGACCCTCAAGTACTGCCCCGCGTTCCCGAACGCGTTCGGGTCGATCCAAGATGCCAGAGCGTTCTGCGCCGACTTCTTCGAGTACTACAACCATCAGCACCGTCACTCCGGCATCGGGCTCCACACCCCGGCGTCCGTCCACTACGGCACCGCCACCGAGATCCGTGCCCATCGCAGCGCCGTGCTCGACGCCGCCTACGCCGAGAACCCTGACCGGTTCCGGCACCGCCGCCCTCAAGCCCCGAAGCTGCCCACCGTGGCTTGGATCAACGACCCTTCACGCGAAGCACTCATACAGAACAAGTAACCCAACGTTGTCCCAGAATCCTTGACAGGTTCCGAAGCGCTCCCGAACGGAAACGTGGTCACCGAATGCGGTAGCTCGGGGCGTGTCGAGCGATCCGGACTCGACGGAAGCGTGCTCCGGCCGTTCCCTGCATACATCGGCTTCGACTCGCGAGCATTCGACTCCACAGGCAACCTCTGGGGCATCGCGATCGGAGCCGACCCAACGGACCCACCAGGGAGCCTCACTGAGATCATGAGCATGAAAGTGGGACCCGGCGACTCGGTACCCGTCCAAGTCTCAACCCGTCGAGTCGTCAGCGTCATCGAAGCCCAACAGGGCGTCAGCCTCAATATCAACAGCTGCTGCACCCCATGGGGTCCCGGCCTCGGACACGCCTACATCCTCTACCAGCGCTCCGACGGGCGCGGCGGCATGGCCGCCCTACCTGCGGCCCAAGCGACCATTCCCTTCTACACGTGGTTCCAAAAGTCGGTCGATAGCTGACTCCGAAGCTGACCGCGATCGGCTCTGCGAGGAGTCGACTCACGACCAACCGGCGTCGATGGCGCCGTCGATGAGGTCGAGCAAGATCGCCTTGGCGGCCCCGTCGACACGCGCCCGGATCGGGCCGCTCAACCCCAGGCTGCTTTTCCCCGCAACACCGTCAACTCGATGGCCTGTTCCACGATCACGTCCTGCAGACGGGCCACCTCCGCTCGCAACCTGGCCGCCTCGCTGTCGTCGACCATGGCCCGCTTGCGGCCCGGCTTCGATGCCTGCAACGCCGCGATCGCGCCGTCGCGGGCGGTGCGCTTCATGTTCGAGATCGTCGAGCGAACCACGCCCGCCTCCGCGGCGGCGTCGGTCGCGGAGATCTGCCCGGTGAGCATCCGCACCCACAGCTCGTACTTCTGCTCTGCTGACAAGAACCGCTTCGGTTTGCGAGTCGAAGACATGGGACTGGCCCTCCTGACGAACGGCCAGCCACCCTCCCAAGTGGGGTCTGAGAAAATCCGCGGATCCTGTCGCGCTCAGCTAAGTCAGCGGCAACACAAAACGCGGCGACCGGGAGGGACCGCCGCGATGTCCTTACTGACCTTCATGCCGCTGACCAGGGCTGATCCGAGTCGCACAGCGGAGCGGATTGTTCGTTCGTGCGGGCGTCGTCGGGGGCGCACGCGCTAGCGTTGCGTGGCGGATGTTGAAGCGGGTCAGGGGAGCGTGATGGGTCGGGGTTTGCGGTGGCTGCTGGCGGTGGCGGTGCCGGTTCTGTTGTTGGTGTTGCCGGCCGCTGGGGTGGGTGCCGCGACGGGCACGGTGCCGGGGGTGCATGGGTTTCAGTCATTGGCGCCGGCGCGCTTGTTGGACACGCGGCCGGGGGCGACGACGGTGGATGGGCAGGGTTCGGGTGCCGGGAAACTGGGTGCCGGCCAGACCATGAAGCTGTCGGTGCTGGGACGCGGCGGGGTTCCCGCCACCGGCGTGGGCGCGGTCGCGTTGAACGTGACGGTCACCAACGGCACCACCGGATCGTTCCTCACGGTGTTCCCGACCGGCAGCGCGAAGCCGACCGCGTCGAACGTGAACTTCGGGCCCAATCAGACCATCCCGAACATGGTGCTCGCCAAGTTGGGCACCGACAACACGATCAGTATCTACAACGCGCTCGGAGCCACCGACGTCATCGCTGATGTCGCCGGCTGGTACCC
>CAYUOL010000276.1:6105-9057 GCA_964446345.1 uncultured Iamiaceae bacterium
TCTACAACGCGCTCGGAGCCACCGACGTCATCGCTGATGTCGCCGGCTGGTACCCGACCGGCGGCGAGTTCACCCCGGTCACGCCCGCCCGCCTGTTGGACACGCGGCCGGGGGCGACGACGGTGGATGGGCAGGGTTCGGGTGCCGGGAAACTGGGTGCCGGCCAGACCATGAAGCTGTCGGTGCTGGGACGCGGCGGGGTTCCCGCCACCGGCGTGGGCGCGGTCGCGTTGAACGTGACGGTCACCAACGGCACCACCGGATCGTTCCTCACGGTGTTCCCGACCGGCAGCGCGAAGCCGACCGCGTCGAACGTGAACTTCGGGCCCAATCAGACCATCCCGAACATGGTGCTCGCCAAGTTGGGCACCGACAACACGATCAGTATCTACAACGCGCTCGGAGCCACCGACGTCATCGCTGATGTCGCCGGCTGGTACCCCGCTCCCACCCAACTCTCCGTCACCACCACGACCCTGGCCACCGCGACCGCGGGGTTGCGTTACCAACAGCCTGTGGACGCGTCCGGCGGGATCGAGCCCTACACGTGGACCGCGACCGGGCTACCCGCCGGGCTCATCATGTCACTGGACGGGGCGATCACGGGCTCACCTACCAGCATCGGCAACGCGTCAGTGCAGGTACACGTCACGGACGCGCTGGGCACGACCGCGTCGAAGACCCTCAACCTCGCGACACCAACCAGCGTGCCGGCCGGGTGCGTCGGTCAGTCCTGCCAACAACTCACCCCGAACGGCCAAACCATCACGATCCCCGCCGCCAACACCGTCTCGGTCACCCGTGACCCCACGACGCAGACCGTCACCACCGTGACGGTCACCGGAGCCGCGCCGGCGGTGGATCAGATCGTCGTGTTCGCCGCGTCCACCCCACTGCCATCGGGGCTCATCGCATTGGTCACCGCCATCACTCCCAACGGCAGCGGCACGACCACTCTCGCCGTGACCCCGGGATCTTTTGGTGACGCTTACGCCGACGGCACCATTCAAGCGCTCGGCCCGCCGATGAACGCCCAAACCAACGGTGCCGACCTCAATTGGACCGACGCCGCCCCCACCGAAGCCAACACGAACAGCGCGGTCGGGTGCGAAGGCAACGTCGCGTTTAACACCAACGGCACCGGGCTCACTACCAGCCTCACCCCCAGCCTCGCCGCCGTGTGGAACCATCCGCTCTTCGGGGGCGGTGGCTTCTACCCCGGCGTCGGCGGTCTCAAAGTTTTCCAAGCTGACATCGAAGGCACCATCACCGTCGCCCTCCAAGTCAACGTGTCGGCCGCCGCGCACTGCACCGCCAGCGTGCCGGCGCTGCACTATCAGATCCCCGCCGGGGACCTCGGCGCCGTCATCATCGACC
Organism: uncultured Iamiaceae bacterium; assembly: GCA_964446345.1. Lineage (GTDB taxonomy): Bacteria > Actinomycetota > Acidimicrobiia > Acidimicrobiales > Acidimicrobilacustridaceae > CAYUOL01. The sequence goes on from CAYUOL010000276.1 coordinate 7,483, forward strand.
TCCAGCCCACTCTCGATCTCAATGTCTCGGGCAACGCCAGCATCCGCACCTCGGTCACGCTCACGTGCGGTACCCAATACCGGTGGAGTCAAGGCCAGGAAAGCAAAGTCTCCTACTGCGGCGCCCACTACGAACCGCTCCGCGTCCTCGCCGACGCTGGCGTCGATGCCACCCTCTCCGCTGGCATTGACGCCATGGTCACCCTCGACGAAATCGCGGGTATCACCGGACACATCGGCGCCGACCTCCACGCCGGCTACCACCCCCTCCAACAACCCATCGCCCAAATCGACGTGAGCGTTCCATGGAACTTGGGCGCCTGCCTCCTCTGCTTCTGGAAAGACAGCCCCGCCCACGTCACCTTCGCCAACGGCATCATCTACCAACGCACCCTCTGGCAGTCACACACGCCGCCAGACACTCCTCCACCCCAGCCACGAGTCCTGAATGACGTGGACCAAGTCTCCGTTGGCGGGTGGCACACGTGTGCTTTGGCATCGGGTGGCTTTGTCCGTTGTTGGGGGCGCGGAGCGGAGGGACAACTCGGAAACGGAACGCTTGGCGATGCCAATGGCGTTGCGCTCAGCCCAATAAGGGTCGTGGGGTTGTCGGGCGTTGAGCAGCTCGAGTCCGGCGGGTCATTCACGTGTGCCCTGCTCGGTGAGGGAACCGTTCGATGCTGGGGCGACGGCCGCGCAGGACAGTTGGGTGACGGCACCTTCTCAATTCGTTCGATACCCGTCGCCGTGGGTGGGCTGACGAACACCCTGCAACTCGCTGCGGGATGGGCGCACGTCTGCTCCCTTGCCTTTGACGGGACTGTCAAGTGCTGGGGAGCCGATGGTTCCGGAGAGCTCGGCGATGGGACCACCGGTGACCCCAATAACGTGCGACTATCGCCGGTCGCAGTACAGTCGATCACCGGAGCAACACAGGTAACCGCTGGTGGGGAACACACGTGCGCCCTGATCGTCGACGGAACAGTCAAGTGCTGGGGCGCCGATGAGTCGGGACAGCTCGGCGATGGAAGCACCGGCGACGCCGACAATCGGAGACTGACCGCCGTCGCCGTAAGTTCGGTCACGAACGCGACGCAGATTGCAGCCGGCCAGAGACACACGTGCGCCCTGATCGCCGACGGAACAGTCAAGTGCTGGGGCAACAATACATCCGGCCAGATCGGCGATGGAACCATCGGCGACGCGAGCAACCACCGATTGACGCCAGTCACCGTCGTGGGCATAACTAACGCCGTACAAATCACTGCCGGCGTGTCAAATACGTGCGCACAACTGCTTGATGGATCGATCCAATGCTGGGGCGACAATGAGTACGGCCAGGTTGGCGACGGCAGCATATTTCAACCACGCCTGGCTCCCGTTAATGTTGTCGGCGTCACCGATGGGCTAAACACGGAAACTGGTTACCGCCACACCTGTTCACTTCTCAAAGACCACTCGCTCACGTGCTGGGGGTGGGACTACTTCGGTCAGCTCGGCGACGGAACCAATGGTGACGCCTACTCCACTCGGCCCACGCCCGTTAGCGTCATGATTAACTGATTGTGTCAACTAA
>CAYUOL010000277.1:0-9033 GCA_964446345.1 uncultured Iamiaceae bacterium
AACCCCCAACGCCGCGGTCGCCTACCGCAACTTCGTCCGCTACTGCGAGTTTCCCGGCAACCGCGCCTTCAGCCTCGTCAAGTTCGACGTCAACGGAAACCCCCTCGACCAGTACGACGCGATTGTCCCAACAATGCTCGAGAAGTTCTGCACACCCCCCAACAAGCGGGTCGGCCACGACCGCCTCGTCGGCCAAGAGGTCCCCCTCTCCGGATACGGAGGTCTCCGCAGCGCCCTCGTCATCGACGCCGACGCCGCCAACACGCCCGCCGGAATCACCAAGTTCGCCAGCAACCAGAGCAACCAGACCGTCGGCCTCTTCGCCGGCGCGACCGGACAATCGAGCCCGAACGTCAACGGCCTCGTTTCAGTCAACGCCGTCACCGTCCCCCTTAACGGCGCCATCCCCCCCGCCGTCCAGGTCGACGTGAGCCGCGAGCTGAAGCAGTTCGTCAACGGACCCCAGACCCCCAAACCCATCCAGGCCCCCCTCGAGATCTGGAACAAGCTCCGCTTCTGGTTCAACGACGACGTCCGCTTGTCGATCGCCTCCGTCTCCATCCCCTTCGGCCAGCGTTTCATCAGCATCGATCTCAGCCAGCAAAGCCTCCTTACCTTCGAAGCGCCCAGCATCTTCCTTGAGACGATCTTCGATCCCGTCTCCCCTGTCCCGGTCGGAGGCCCGACCGCCCAGCGCTCGATCAGCTACACCCCCATCTTCCAGAAGCTCGGAGTGACCGAGGTCAACATCGAAAAGATGGAGATGTACATCAACAACATCTTCGTGAACCCCGAGGTCCACGACGTGTACATCAAGCGCATCGGATTCTCGCTCATCCGCGTCTACCGCCAACACACCCAGCGCTGCAACCAGGAGAGCAGCGATGAGAAGCTCCTCTCGCAACTCAAGTGGCCCATCGAGTACATGTTCGTCGGCCTCCGCCCCGTCTGGAACATCAAGGATATCACGGTTGGCTCTGGCGGTATCGTGAACGGCGGAAACCAGAACGTGTGGCGCGACTGGCACAGAATGACCCGCTTCGTGGACGCATTCAGCGACACCCCGAGCATCGCCGAAACCCCAAGCGCTGCCGCTGTTGCCGCGACTGGCAGCAAGGTCGGCGATGTCATGCCCGACCGTTACTACCTTCCCGTCCCCACGGTCGACAGCATGACCCTCACCTCCCACGGTATCGTCATCTTCGACAACTTCAACGACACGTTCTTCAACCAGTACATGCCGTTCCACTACGGTGGCCCCGCCCTCGTCACTCCCGATGATGTTGGCGCGCTCTTCGTCAACATGTCGCTCTTCCCCCGCAGCTACCAACCCAGCGGTCACCTCAACATCTCCCGTGCCCGCGAGACTTATCTCAAGTGGAACACCAGCTACGTGTCGGCCAAGACTCCCGCTGATCTCCTCGTCGTTGGTGTCGCCATCAACTTCTTGCTGATCACTGATGGTTCCGCCGTCCTCCGTTACAGCACATAAGTGCCGGACGCGGACATGGGCTCCCCGCGGCCGCGCCCCGATCATTCGAGGCACGGGCGAGCCTTTTTCGCGGCCGAAGGACCCACTCCGGCAAAAATCGCCCGCCCCTCATTTGTGGGGGCTGCTATCTCCCTTCGGGGTTTCTGTTAATGGCGATTCGGTCTGCGCGGTCGTCTGCGCGGTCGTCTGCGCGGTAGTCTGCGCGGTCTCCGCTTTTTCAAGGAGGAGCCCTATTATTTCGATCAGCCCCTTGACTATAGGGTCGTTCTGCCTGTGCCTGAGATAGAAGTCCAAGGACTGAATCGAGTTTTTTTTGCATTCGGGGCATATACCGAACTTCGGTTCCGATGAATATTCTTGGCCATCATCCCAGGCCCAGGCCCACTCTTCTTCATTCTCGCCCCCGTCCTGGTCAATCTGCCGCGTGCAGCTATGGCACCTTGGGAGGCTCGCAAGGTGCGCCTTGTGCCTGAAATGATCTTCACAGAGTTTGCACATTCGCCTGCCGCTATCTGAAACTGTGTCAGCCTTCAAAAAGAACTCTACTCGCCCTTACCAGCTGAGTACCATCTCGATGAAATAGGGCGGCGAGCCAGGCGAGTTGGGCGGCGGCAGAAATGGGCGTAGCGCGGTGTCAACCACAGCCATTGCGGCCGGCGTGAGCGTCCGGGTCTGGATATCAACCGCCGCGCTCGTAAGAGAGAATGAGGGAGATATTGTTGTTTCCTGTGTAAGTATTTCGCCCGATAACGACGTGAGCACGAGGTTCAGGCCGGTAAGCCTGGTACACAAGACGTTGCCGTTCTGGAGGATCAGGCTGGCGATACTATTGTACAGGTTGTATCGGAGCGAACTCATAGAGGCGTCCCCCTTTGTATTGGTGGCGCTGCCGAGGCGCAGGGTTGCAGTGGTGGACCCGAGCACGGCCAAAGGAAGCAGGGCGCAGACAGCCGCAAGAATGATGATAATCGTAGGGAGTCGCATCTCATGTATGGGGGCGACCTTTTTCAATTGCGCGCGCGGCTGTGTAATTTGAATCATGCGGCAGAACCCATCTGCCGGAATGGAGGACCTGCTCGATATCATCGAGGCGATCGAAATCCCCCAGGAGGGTCGACACCCTATCCCAGAAGAAAGGGCGGCCACAACCGCGGTCGTGCCCGTGCCCGCGATCAACGAACAGATGTACCCAGACTTGCTGAGGCTCATATTCAGCTATCTTGATTTCCGCACGCTGAACGCATTCAGCAGTACCTGCAGGGCGGCACGCGCGGCCCTCAAGTCACTCGAGTGCCTAAAATTCGGCATGATAACACTGAGCCCCCTCCAAGATCACATCCGCCAGAAAGTAAACAGAATGCCCACGCCCAGCTCCCCCGGGACTTCGAATACCTATGTTGTCCGCGCCCCGATGGGGTTTGGGAAGACAATCTTGGGCTATTCGGTTGCGTTCGCGGAACCTGCGACGAACGAGCGGTACGTTATCATCGTCCCCCCAAAAGCCTACAACACGTGGGTCCAGGAGGCTGAGAAGGTTTTCGGCCGAATTTCAGCATCTGTATCCGACAAAACCCCGATCCTGTTCTTCCATTCGAACGTTCCGGCGCATAAGCGCTACGTTGACGGGGTACTGAGCAAGTTGGACAACACCGCGTTTCCTGAGTTCGGGTGCAAACCCCGGGCCATCGTCATTTCCACGATGTCTGTCCCGGGGATCGTCCTCGCCAGACGCTGGGCAACGCGGCTCATCATCGACGAGGCGCACACACTTTCCACTCGGAGCTGGTATGCGCTCAAGTGGAGCTCCTGGCACTTGTGTCTGTCGGCCAGCGCCATATCGCTCAGCCAAACGCCGTGGGGATCGAACTACGCGCCATGGGAAATTAGCACCATATCCGCCCAGTACATGGTAGGGTCGGTTCCGACCGTCAACTTCCAGCGGATCTCAATAAAGGCGTACGCGTCCCGAGACTTTGACGAATCGCGGTCGCTGACCCCCTCTAAAGAGAAGATAGATTCGATCGCGAAAAACGTCGACGAGTATCGGCGCGCCTTAACCGCAGCCCTCGCACAGATCAGACAGGGCAACATTGCTATGTTCATCCCGGATGGGGACACCGGCGATATACTCGCGGGGGAGCTGAACGCCATCGTGGCAAACACCGGCTGGGTCATTATCCCGTTCCTGAACGCGGTCTCAAAAATCCGCGAATTCGAATCTTACGTGCGTTCGATCCTAGTGATCCGTCTCAATAAGTCGGAGTCGATCAATATCCGGGCCTCGCACCTTGTGATCGTACGCCCCGACTGGGTCAACCCGGTCCGCTATTCGCAGATCATCGGGCGCGTCCTCCGGCCGACGAACGTGAACAAAGAGGCTCAAGTGTATGTGATCGTTCCGTGCGGGATCCCCACCCTGCGGTCCATCTACTACGAGGCGGCGCGCCGTCTCCTGGAAGCCGACATAACGGTCAAAATCATCGACTACCGCCCCTGCGAGCTCTTGAAAGCCGAAAGTCTATTCAGGGTCTGCGGCAGTAGCATCGAACGGGCGCTGCCGAGCGAGATACTCGCCGGGATGGGCTCTGCGTTCGATGACCCGGATACGGCGAAAGCCCTTATGGCCCATTGGAGGAAGTCCCCGAACAAGACATTAACAAGCCAGCAGATAGAGCTCCTCCTTAACATGGGCAAGGCAACGAACGTGGCCCTGACCGCGTCCGAGATCGGCGAGATCATAGGTGCAGAGATCTAGGCGGTCCGCGGGCGCGCGCCCAGAAGCGCTTAATCAGCATGTTAAGGCGCGTTTTTACGCAGAAGGCCTCGTGGACGAAGATCGCCAGGACCATAAGGAGGATGAAGACGACCGCGAACGGGATGAAACCGGGACTAGGGCGCGCGTGGCCGGCCACCCTTGCTATGAAGTAGGCGGCCAGCCCGGTCGCAATAAGGTCGGCCGCGGCAAGGCCGGCGAGCCGCGGCCGGTGGATACCCTGGCCGGGCTCCCCGAGCGCCCCGGCGTAGCTGCAGAGGGCCGACATCGCGTATGACCGCGGGCAGACATTTGAGGACACCGCGCGTCGGAACTATATGAGTTCCGCGCCGCCCACCGCCGATCTCCCGGGGGGGCCCTATGCCTTCCTGCTGATCGACATCGACGGCTACTGCACCGGGGGGATCGACCAGCGAGTGGTCGTCTCCCGCGAAAACGATGGCTACCGTGCTCGGGAACTTGGGTGGCTGCTCTTCACCGCAGAGCATCTCAGTGCGGGGAGCATCTACTTCTGCGACATTCACGCCCCGCCCCTCGTTCGTGACCAGAACATCGATTACACGCATGGGATCCACGGCCTTCCGGTGCACCCCCAGAAGGATCACTACACGGGCTACCCCGTGGCATGCTCGACAGAGCTCCTCCGTTCAATCCGTATTCTCTATGAGACGGTCGCTGAGGCGACGCGGTGCACCGTCGTCATTATCCACAAGGGGGGTAATGAAGGGCTCTGGGCATGCCAGGCGATCCCAAATATTCGGGCGATCGATATCGGCAAATACGGCTGCCCGCGTGTCGACGACATCGGGAAACAGCGCCCCGACCTTCATGTCGGGCAGGACTGCGGATTTCACAAGACGGGCCGCCGCCGAAGCGGGAAAATCATCCACTGCCCCCAGCTTGAGGTCGGCCTCCTTGCGCACTGGATCGCCGAGTGCCGCGTGGCGATGGCCCGGGCCCCCTAAGGGCCCGCCCATTTTATTTGAACTGACTGCTGCTCGGACATACCTGGCAGACCCATGAATTCAGCATCGGTCGTACTTCTGTACGTAATAGTCCGCCGGTCTGACGCGCGAATCCTGTACACGGTTGATGCGCCCGGTGGCCTCTGGAGGCTCCCACGGGCGAAGGCGTTGCCAGGGTCTGGCGATCAGACCAACTGGTGGAACGTCCTGTACGGGCAGGCCCTGGCAGGAATTGTCCCGGCGAATATTGACCTTGGCCGTGCCCCGTCTGGGTACTTCGAGATAGGAACGCAGTTTATGCCCATGCAGAACATGCGGTTCCTCTTGATCGACGTCAATGATGGCACCGCGGATGCCATATGTCCCGGGGACCGCAAACCCTGGAAAAACTCCTTGTCCGTGTGCTGGGCGACCGATAAAGAGATAAAGATAGTCCCCCATCTTCCGAGCGCCGCCGGCACCCATGACTTCATTCATGAGATGTGCAAGTATATGCCCTGGATGAATGAAAAGCACACACGACAAACGGATGGAGCGCCAAACCCCACTCCGGATCGCGAGACGCCGCCGAAGACACTTCAGCACGTTCAATCCGTAACAGCAGCGGCAGCGACAATGACAGCGGCGACGACGACGACAGCAGCGCCAACGACGACAGCAGCGCCGACGACGACAGCAGCGCCGACGACGACAGCAGCGCCGACGACGACAGCAGCGCCCGCGACGGCATAAGAACGAGCTAGGGCGGACGTGACGATGACGGCAGCGCTGGGGCGGGCTGATCTACGCCAAAATCAATGCGAAGCCAATGGAAGGATGTCCCATAGTTCATACCGGGTAATACTGTTGTGCTTTTGTGCGGTCGGTCGGGGTAAAGGTAATCTCTTTCAGCTCCTGACAAATCTGCTCCCAGTCGGCGTCATCAGCCTCAACGGTCTCCCTGCTCTGGATGTATATATAGTACAGGACACGGCGGTTTTCGGCCATCTCGGGATCGTTCTCGTCGAGAAGCGCGTCGAGGATCTTGAATATGTAGTACGGGTAGTAGTTGCGATTGACACGACCCACGCGGCGAACACGCTCGCCGATTTCGATCGCCTTGCTGAAGAGGTTCTCGACACGGGCCGCGATCGCTTCCGATAATTGCGGCGGACCGATCCCGGTGAGCTTCTTTAGGATGAGCGGGACGTTCTTGTTCAGGTCGGTCCGGTTCACCTCGCGGTCGCGCAGCATGTTTCGGATGTCGTTGACAGAGAGCCTCTGAAGGATGATCCTCCGGTCGCGCTTAATGAGTTTTTGGAGGGACTCGAGGAGTTTCTCGCCGTACTGGTTGTCTGGGTCGTCCTTGTCGCCGAGCTCCTCCTCCGGCTCGCGCGCCAGGATATGGGTCCACCAGAACTGGAAATGGCGGTTCGGGTTGAAGGTTCCGGACTTCGCTTTCTGGCCCTCCTGGCTATAAAACTGGGCTTCGTCGAAGACGACGCCCTCGAGCTTCTGGACAACGCCGCAATCGCCGCAAAGGAGCTCCGAGCGGCCGGGGTCGACGGCCATCCGGCCGCCGCAGCTCGGGCACGAGTCGCAGTCGACCTGCTGGGCGGTCGGGACGTCGCCGTAGGGGCCGGGGATGCGCGGGTAGAAGTCAAGGAGACCCTGCAGCTCGGCGCAAACCTCGGGCGGGGGGCCGGGCTTCGCCCCGGTCCCCGGGCGGCGGGCCCCCGGGGGCGCGGCCAGGGCGGGCCGGCCCCGCCCTTTTTTCGTCGGGCGGGCCGCCTCGGCATCGTCGCGGAGGACGACGCCCGCCGCCCGGAGGGCGGCCTCCCCGCGGAGGACCATTCGGTCAATCTCGCCGGCGAAGTCCCCTGTCGCGAGGGCCCGGGCGAATCCGTCCCGGGCCTGCTGCAGCTTTGCCTGCCCGCCCTTAGCCGTCACGACGAACGGGGTTGTCGCGAGGGCGAACCGGATGTGGATCGCCCCGATCTCGCCGATGAGCTCCTGGGAGACCCTGATATCGACGCCGGCCGCCGGGAGTCGAATGAACAGCCGCTTCGCGGCTTCGATCTTGTTGGTTATGTACTGTATGGAGGCTTCCATTCCGGTGCGTTGAGCGGTCCGCTCTTCGGGTTGACGTTCGGCTTCGTGCCGCGGCCTCCGGTATCGGAGGCCGGCCGAACCTCCAAGTGCGGGGCCCTCCCACAGTGGGCGCGGCAATTGGACCGTTGTCCCACCCCATATCGCACGAAAGTCTCGCAAGAATCCGCGATGTCAGGTCGCCGCCACTCCGCCAAACACCCCGCCAGGCCCCCGCCCGCCGCCAAAAAGAATGCCCAGGGCCCGACCCTTCCGCAGCCCGCTACCCACACCAACGGCGCGCCCGCCGCCGCCGGCCCCGCCGCAAGAGGGCCCGCCACCCCCGGGTTGGGCATGGAGCAGTCCGCCGACCGGGATCGTGAATACGACACGCTCGTCAAAGACATCCTTGACAACCCCGACAAGCTCCTCGACGAGAGCATCTCGCACGAGGCGCTACTCGAGATCCAGAAACGCGTTAATCCTTACGCCGGCATCGCGGGGCCGGCCCCGGATTCGAACGCCAACCCCGAGACCGCTAAGAAGACGGTCGTCGCCTGCAGCTACACGAACCTCCGGGAGGACTATCTGCGCCGCTTCCTCATGACCGGCCTCGTTGGCTTCATCTTTCAGGTCCTCCACGAGTGGGAGGTCCCCGCCGAGCAGCGCCGGTGGATCCCCGAGGACAAGAAAACCGCGGCCAACGACCCGTCAACTGCGCCCTTCAACCCCGACAAGCTTGTCGAGCGGCTCGAGGCGACCCTCGCGGTCGCGAAGGAGGCTCAGACTGCGGCGCGCAACGCGGCCGAGTTAAAACGCAAGGCGAACACGACGAGCCTCCTGTCTGAGGAGGATATGAAGGACGAGGCGAAGAAGGCCGCCGCCGTGGATCGGGCTGCCGCCGTTGCTCGCGAGGCACAGATGGCCGAGGCGAAGGCCGCCGCTCTCCTGGTCGCCGCGACCCACGCCTCGTACTCGGTCGGAAAGGAGGCCAACGCCCGCCTCCGCGAGACGGCCAAGGCCGGGCTCCGTTACCCCGAGGTCAAGGATGTCCTGGACCGTTTCCCCCTCCCCCCGCCCCCCGGCCAGGTCGAAATGCCGGCGGCCGTCGCGAAGGAGATCATCGGCCAGTTCCTCCGAAACTGGTTCGAGTTCGACCCGAGCGTTCACGTGCGGAGCGGGGCCGACGTGAAAAAGCTGAACGAGGCGGTCGAGCGCGTCACCGTCGGGGGGGCGTCCGTCGCCGTCGACTCGAAGGACCCCGGCCACCTCACCCTCGAGGCCCTCCGGTCGAGCGCCCCCAAGCCGGCCGCCGAACACCGTGAGGCCGTCGATATGATCCTCTCGTCGAAGCGGGCCCGCGATGCCGTCGTCGCCCTCCTCCGCGACGAGGATCTTGCCAGCGCGGCGCTCACCGCCCTCGAGGCGGCGGACGCCTTCCGCCAGTACCTCCTGCCCGTGCCGGAAACGAGCAAGGCCCGCGCCGCCGCCGAGATCGTCCCCCCGCAGGACACGTTCCACCGCCTGTCCTACTACATCGAGGTCAACTACGAGGAGCTCCGCACGATAACGGAGGCCCTCTACCCAGAGCGCCCGGATCTCGACTGGGCCCTCGGGATCTGGACGACCTTCACGGGCACCCAAAAGGAGGTCGACCAGGAGTTCGAGAAGTACTGCCAGCGATACCAGGATGAGGTCCCGAGCTCCATCAAGGCCCTCGAGGTCGGCAAGTGGTC
>CAYUOL010000278.1:0-9020 GCA_964446345.1 uncultured Iamiaceae bacterium
AGGTGAGGTCCTCGAGGACGGCGGGCAGCAGGTCGACGACGTCGCCGGCCACCAATCCGTCCCGCCAGCCTAGGGCCCCCGCGAGCCCGTGCAGGCATGCCCCGGCCGCCGCCGCCTCGAACGGCGGCACGCCGCGGGCGACGAGCGCCGCGATCGCCCCCGCGAGCACGTCGCCGGTTCCGAGCGTCGCCAAGCGCGCGTCCCCCGTGGTGGACAGCAGCACCCGCCCGTCCGGGCCCGCGACGACGGTGGTGGGGCCCTTCAACAGCACGATCGCTCCCAGCCGGGCGGCCAGCGCCCGCACGTCGGCGATGCGGTCGGGGCCGACCTCGTGGCCGGCGAGGCGGGCGAACTCGCCCTCGTGCGGGGTGAGGATCGTCGTGGGGGTCGTGAGCTCGTGCGCGCGCCCGTCCCGGGCGAGCGCCGTGATCGCGTCGGCGTCGACGACCGTGGGCACGGGGGCGCCGGCGACCACCTGCTGCACGTCGGCCACGACGTCGTCGCCCACGCCGAGGCCGTTGCCCAGCGCGATGACGGCGAAGCGCGACGCCCCTTCGAGCACGGTGCCCGCCCAACCCGTCGCCGGCAGCTCGGTGCCGACCACCTCGACGGGCTTGTGCACCGTCGGCATCTCACCCGGCGAGCTCCACCGCACGTACCCCGCCCCGGCGCGGTTCGCGGCGGACGAGGTGAGCACGGCCGCACCTTCGAGGCCGGGGCTCCCGCCGACGACCCACACCGCGGACTGCCACTTGTGACCCGTCGCACCGCGGGCCGGGTACCACGCGGCCAGGTCGGCCGGCTCGACGAGGTGGATCGTCGCCGAGGACACATCCAGCCCGATGTCGGCGACCTCGATCGCGCCCGTGCGCTCGGCCCCCGGGTGCAGCAGCAGGCCGGGCTTGTGGGCCGCGAACGTGACGGTGCGATCGGCAGCGAGCACGCGCCCGCCGCCGGCGCCGGTCAGTCCGTCGACGCCCGAGGGGATGTCGACGGCGAGCACCGGCGTGCCCGGCGCCACCTCGGGGGCGTCGTACGCCCCGCGGAACCCCGTGCCGAACGCGGCGTCGATCACGAGGTCGCAGGGCGCCACCGGCGTGGTGTCGCCCGACGCCCGCTCGGTGACGTGCACGCCCCGCCCCCGCAGGCGCCGCGCCGCCTCGCGGCCGTCGTTGCCGTTGTTCCCCTTGCCCGCGATCACCACGACGCGCCGCCCGTAGGCGCCTCCGAGCATGGCCAGCGCCGCGCGGGCCACGGCGCCCCCGGCCCGGCCGATCAGCACCTCGACGGGCTCGGGCGCGGCGGCGTCGATCGCGTTCATCTCGTCCGGGGTCACGACGGGGCGCATGGCGCCAGCATGGCACCGACCGCCGGGCGCCGCCGCCCCTCAGAGCGCCACGGCGATGGCTTCGGCCGCGTGGTCCGCGTGCGTCAGCGTCAGCAACCAGCGCTGGATGCCGAGCTCGTCGGACAGCTCGGCCGCCGTGCCGTGCAGCACGAGCGACGGCTGGCCGGATTCCGCCCGGACGACCTCGATGTCGATCATGCGGATGCGGCCGATGCCGACGCCCATCGCCTTCATCACCGCCTCCTTCGCGGCGAAGCGCACGGCGAAGCGCTCGGTCGGGTCGTTGCGCCGCCGCGCGTACGCGGCCTCGTCCGCGGTGAAGCACCGATCGACGAGGCCGGGCGAGCGCTCGAGCACCTTGCGGAAGCGCTCCATCTCGACCAGGTCGATCCCGATCCCGATCACGCGGCGCCCCCCGAGCTCAGGACGGGTTCGCGCACGGTCAGGAGCGCCAGTGGTCGGCGAGGTCGGAGACCGGCGCCGTCATGAGCTCGACGACCGGGATCGACGCGATCAGGTCATCGCGGAAGTTGGGCTCGGTCTCGGTGACGGCGTTCTTCAGCGCGTTGTAGCGGGCCCGGTAGCCCTGCAGGACGGTCCGCAGCGCCGTGACCGGCAGGTCTTCACGCAGCGACACGTGCAGCAGCGTCAGCCCGGTCGTGTGCTTGTCCTTGACCTCGGGGACGATCAACACCGTGCGGCCGTCGCTGCGCCCGCGCGCGAGCGTGACCACGCGCTCGAACGCCACCTGGCGCTTGGTGCCGCGCAGCTCCGGGTTCTCGTCGGTGCGCGAGCGCAGCTCGCGGCCGATGCCGCCGCGGTCGACGATGGCGACGGTCAGCTCGGAGCGACCGTCGGGGCTGTCCCACGATCCTTCGATGCCGTACCGCGTGTAGCCGAGGATCTCGTCGATCAGCGGGTCGAGCGCGGACAGCGTGCGCAGCGAGCTGTAGCTCAAGCGGTCGCGGGCGACGCCGGCGGCGAGCACCTCGCGCACGAGGCCGACCTGCAGCAGCGTCTCGTCGCTGCGCGAGATGCCGACCGTCACGGTCTTGGCCTGGTGCTTGATCGCATCGACCGGCCGGGTCAGCTCCTCGATCGCGCGGGTGAGCGCGGCCGTGAGGTCTTCGACCACGACGCTCGGCGAGCCCTGGCGGCCGTACTCGATCTGGTACGCCTCGAGCGGCAGCACCCCCAGCGCGAAGCGGAACAGCGACGCCAGCTTCACGGCCGTGCTGGCTTCGAGGTGGCCGTTGTAGTCGTTGTTGCGCAGGTGCTCGAAGAAGCGGTTGGCGAGCGGCTCGAGCTTCGGGTCGAGGCGGTCGAGCAGGCGGTCCGTCTCGTCGGCGGACCCGTGGGCGGCGGACACCGCGGCCTCGATGGCACCCCGCGCTTCGCGCAGCGGCCGGGCCAGCGCATCGATGGCGAGCGCGGCCTCGTAGCCGAAGAGGTGGCCGGCCATCGCCGAGAGCACGAACGCGAGCGTCGGGTGCGTCGCCGGCACGAGGATGGCCTGCAGCGCGGCCGAGAAGCGCTCCTCGCCCTCGCTGGCGAACACGATCGGCGCCGCCTTGTGCGCCCGGAAGATGGCGACCTCTTTGGCCACGTCGTCCGCCGTCGACCCCTCGAGCCCGGCGGCGCACACCAGGATCATCGGCTCGCACGACAGGTCGATGTGCTTCTTGTCCTCGGTGGCGTCGCAGGCGATCGACTTGTAGCAGAGCTCGCTGAGCTTGATCCGCACCTCCTGGGCCGCGATGCGGTTCACGCCGTTGCCGACGATCGCCCAGTAGCGCCGGCTGGGGGCGTAGCGCTGCGCCGCCTCGGCCAGCTGCGGGCGCAGCTCGATCGTGCGGGCCATCTTCGCCGGCAGGTCGCGCAGCGCCTCGAGCACCGCGGTGGAGTCGAAGCCCGGGGCGACCCCCACCTCTTCGGCGATCGCGTAGCCGAGCAGGAAGCAGGCAGCGATCTGGCTGTAGAAGGCCTTGGTCGACGCGACCGACATCTCGACGTCGCGCCCGTCGGACGTGTACAGCACACCGTCGGCCTTGTCGGTGAGGTCGGAGCCGCGACGGTTGACGATCGCCACCACCTTGCCGCCGCGCGAGCGCACGAGGTCGACCGTGCGGTTGGTGTCGGTGGTGGTGCCCGACTGGCTGACGGCGACGACGAGCGTGTCGGACATGTCGTCACCCAGCTCGAACCCCGACAGCTCGGTGGCGAGCTTGGACGCCACCTCGATCGTGCCGGGGGGCAGGGCCTCACCCAACGCCACCGTGAGGCTCTGGCCGGCGACGGCCGCGGTGCCCTGGCCGATGACCAGCACCCGCTTGATCGCGCCGGCGCGCAACGAGGCGCGCAGGTCGTCGGACAGCGTCTCGGCGGGCAGCGCCACGTGCAACCGGCCGTCGATCTCGTCGATCTTGCCGCGGAGCGTCTTGCGGAACGACGAGGGCGCCTCGGAGATCTCCTTGAGGAGGAAGTGCGGGGCGTCGCCGCGATCGATGTCGCGCGTGGTGATCGACGCGGTGCCGAGGTCGGCCTCGGTGATCGGCGTGCTGCTGCCGTCGTACGCGAGGCGCGTGATGCCCGCGATCGTCCCGGCGTCGCTCGACGTGAGGCGCAGCACCTGGCCCCTCGTCGCAGGGTTGTCGGGATCCGCCGGCGTCTCGCCGTCCATGCGCACGTAGGTGTCGGTCTCCTCGACAACGCCGTACGGCTCGCTGGCCACGATGAACGTGTCTTCGGCGAGACCGACGTAGAGCGCCTGGCCGCTGCCGCGCAGCGCGAGGAGCAGCTGGTCGGGTTCGCTCGCCGAGCTGGCGGCGATCGCCACCGATCCCTCGAGCTCGCTCACGGTGGACCGGAACGCCTCGAGCAGCTCGGTGCCGCTCTCGATCTGGCGCGACAGCAGCGTCGGGATGACCTTGGCGTCGGTGGTGATCTCGGTGGCGATGCGCAGCGACTGGGTCGCCTTGAGGTCGGCGAAGTTGTCGACGTCGCCGTTGAGCACGGCGGTGACGTACGGGCCATCGGTGCGCCCGAGCTCGTCGCTGTTGAGCGGGTGCGCGTTGGGCTGGCTGATGATGCCGACGCTGGCCCAGCGGGTGTGGCCGAGCACGATCACCTCGGCGTCGGGCGCGGTCAGGGCCTGGCGCAGCAACGAGTCGGAGCTGATCTGGGCGCGCAAGGCGTTCGTGTTGTCGCCCAGCTCGCCGATCTCGGCCGCGGCCTTGTAGACGAAGCTGAGGTGGCGCTGCGGCGTCCGCACCGCGAGCGCACCGAAGAGCGGATCGGCGGCGCGGTCCGCGAGCACCTTGGCCAACGCCGGCGACGTGAGGTCGAGGCCGTGGTTGCGCACGAGCACGTGCAGGCCCGCGCTGTCGCGGCCGCGGACCTCGAGGCGGTCGATGGAGGAGAGCGCCTGCTGGATCGAGAGGTACGCCTCGATCGCGGCGACGCCCGGGTCACGGCCGGCGAACGCCTCCACGGCCCGCGCCGCACGGATGCGATCGTGCTGCACCGCCCACACCGCGTCCTTCAAGCGGATCAGCGCGGCGTTGACCGCTTCGAGGTCGGACAGCGCGGCGCCCGCCTCGGTGTCGAGGTCGCGCTCGATCTCTTCGATCTGGGTGGCGAGCCCGGCGGTCGTGTTCTCGAGCCGGGCCAGCAGCGACCGGTCCGCGAGCAGCGCCTGGGCGCCCGGCGAGCCGCGGAGCAGGCGATCCGCCTCCTCGACCCGGGTGGCGGCACCGGTCAGCGCCTCGCGCAGGCGGTCGTGGGCCGGCCGGTCGAGCAGGCCCGGCACCGGATCGAGCAGCGCGAGCAGCTCGTGGGAGGTGGGCGGCGTCCGTTCCGAGCGCCGCCGAACGATGGCAATGATTCCGCACATGAGCCCTCCACTCTACGTGGGCCGGGGATGGGGACCGACTAGGCGACCCCACACACGCGGACGACGGCGTCGATGAGGCGGTCGGCGAGCGCATCGGCCAGCGCCTCGTCGGGGGCCTCGATCATGACCCGCACCAGGGGTTCGGTGCCGCTGGCCCGCACCAGCACGCGGCCCGTGGACCCGAGCTGGTCCTCGACGGCGCGGATGTCGTCGGCGAGGTGCTCGGCGACCGCCGGGTCTCGGTGCGCGACCCGCACGTTCTTCAGCACCTGCGGCAGCTGCGTCATCGACTCGGCGGCCAGCGCCGAGAAGGGGCGGCCCGACCGCTTCACCAGGTCGAGCACCTGGACGCCGGTCAGCAGCCCGTCGCCGGTGGTCGCGATGTGGCGGAAGATCACGTGACCGGACTGCTCGCCCCCGATCACGTACCCGCCCGCCTCGAGCGCCTCGAGCACGTAGCGATCGCCCACCTGCGTCTCGACGACCTCGATGCCGCGCTCGGCCATCGCGATGCGGAACCCCAGGTTCGTCATCACGGTGACCACGACGGTGTCGTCGACGAGCGCCCCGCGCTCGCGCAGGTCGATCGCGCACAGGGCGATGAGGTGGTCGCCGTCCACCAGCGCCCCGGTCTCGTCGACGGCCAGCACGCGGTCCGCGTCGCCGTCGAACGCGAGGCCGATGGCGGCGCCCTGCGCGACCACGGCGCGCTGCAGGGACTCCGGGTGGGTCGAACCGCACGCCTCGTTGATGTTGCGCCCGTCGGGTTCGGCGTGAAGCACGGTCACGTCGGCGCCGAGGCGCCGCAGCAACGCCGGTGCGACGTGCGCCGACGCGCCGTTCGCGCAGTCGATCACCACCCGGAGGTCGTCGAGGCGGCGCCCTTCGAGCGACCCCACCACCAGGTCTTCGTACTCCTGCACGTGCCCGGCGACGTCGACGGGGGCGAGCGCCGCCGCCAGCGTCGGGTCGGCGAACCCGCGCGTCCCGTCCGGGTGCGACTCGTGCAGGCCGTCGAGCTCCTGCTCGAGCTGGGCCTCGACCGCGTCGCTGAGCTTGAGGCCACCGGCGGCGAAGAACTTGATGCCGTTGTCGGTGAACGCGTTGTGCGACGCCGAGATCATCGCGGCCGCCACGCGGTGCGCGGCGCTGCGTGCAGCCACCGCCGGGGTCGGCACCACGCCGAGCACCTCGACGGTCGCGCCGCCGTCGACCAGCCCCGCGTGCAGCGCCCGCTCGATGCGCGGCCCGGACTCGCGCGTGTCACGGCCGACGACGAAGCGATGATCTCCGCCGGGGCCCAGGACCGCCGCCGCCGACCGCCCCAGGGCGAAGACGAACGCGTCGTCGAGCTCGTCGGCGTGCCCGCGCACCCCATCGGTTCCGAACTTCAGCGTCATGCGACCGCCCGAGATGCAGTGGATGCCAGTCCAGCGGCGTCGATGGCCGTCGTGGGGTGCACAGGGCGGACCGAGGGGCCCTCAGCGCTTGGAGTACTGCGGCGCCTTGCGGGCCTTCTTCAGGCCGTACTTCTTCGATTCCTTCTCGCGGTCGTCACGGGTGAGGAAGCCGGCCCGCTTGAGCTCGGTGCGCAGCTCGGGGTCGAGCTCGATCAGCGAGCGGGCGATGCCGTGGCGCAGCGCGCCGGCCTGGCCCGAGGGGCCGCCGCCGTCGATCGTCGCGTCGACGTCGTACATCTCGGCGGTGTTGGTGAGGCGCAGCGGCTCGCTGAGGATCATGCGGTGCGTGTCGGAGGGGAAGTAGTCCTCGACCGTGCGCTTGTTGATCGTGATCTTGCCGTCGCCGGGGCGCAGGCGCACGCGAGCCACCGCCCGCTTGCGGCGACCGGTGGTCTGGGTCAAGGGCTTGGCCATCGTGCTGGTCCTCTTCTGCTTCTTCGGGTGCGTCGTCGGTGCGGGGGGCGTTCGGGGGGCGGTGGGGTGCGGGCGCTCAGCTCGCGACGGCGCGCTTCGCGTCGTCGATCAGCAACGGCGCCGGCTTCTGCGCGGCGTGCGGGTGGGTCGGACCGCCGTAGACCTTGAGCTTGCGCATCTGGGCGCGGCCGAGGCGGTTCTTGGGCACCATGCCCCGGACCGAACGGCGCACCGCTTCCTGCGGCTTCGTGTCGAGCAGCTGCTGGTAGGTGCGGCTCTTGATGCCACCCGGGTAGCCGGAGTGGTCGTACACCATCTTCTTGTCGGCCTTGCCGCTCGAGAGCACGACCTTGTCGGCGTTGACGATGATCACGAAGTCGCCGGTGTCGATGTGCGGCGTGTACGTGGGCTTGTGCTTGCCGCGCAGCACGCGGGCGACCTCGGTGGCCATGCGCCCGAGGGTCATGCCCTCGGCGTCGACGACGTACCAGGTGCGCTCGATCTCGCTGGCTTTGGGGGTATACGTGGACACGCGCGTGACCTTCGATCTGCTCTGACTGGCTCTGATCTGACTGCTCTGATCTGACTGGCTGGTGCTCGAACGGCTGCCGGCGGGGAACCTGCCTCGCGCCGAAGCGACCTGCCACGATACGAGGCGGGCCTTCGCGAGGCAACTCGCGGCTCGGCGCGGCGCCGGCCCCGGCCCCCGGAGGGCCCGGTACCATCGCCCCGTGAAGCGATCGGCCCGACGCGCAGCGCAGCAGGCAGATGCGGAGATCCCCGGCTTCGCCGATCTCACGCAGCTCGCCCGCGGCAGCTTCGCCACCGTGTTCCGGGCGCGCGAGCTCGCCACGAACCGGCCCGTGGCGCTGAAGGTCCTCGAGGCCCAGGACGCGCCGCCCCACGCTCTCGAGATGTTCGACCGCGAGGCGCAGGTGCTGGCGGCGCTCAGCACGCACCCCCACATCGTCACCTTGTACCGCACCCTGCGCAGCCGCGACGGCCGGCCGGTGCTGGTGCTCGAGCTGTGCGAACGATCGATGACCCAGGTGCTGCGCGACGAGGGGCCCGTGCCCGCGCCCGACGCGGTCGCCATGGCGATCAAGGTGGCCGGCGCGCTCGAGACGGCGCACCGCAGCGGCGTGCTGCATCGCGACATCAAGCCGCAGAAGATCCTGGTCACGTCCTACGGCGAGCCGGCCCTGGGCGACTTCGGCGTGGCCCAGCTGCAGGGCGCCGGTGCCGAGGCCGCCGCGTCCATCGGCTACACGACCCTGCACGCGGCGCCCGAGCTGCTCGACGGCTCGCCGGCCTCCGCCGCCACCGACGTCTACGGGCTCGCGTCGTCGATGTACCAGCTGCTCGCCGGCCGGGCCGCGTTCTCCGCGGCCGACGGTGAGGCACCCGCGGCCGTGATCCTGCGCATCCTGTGCGACCCCGTGCCGCCGTTGCTCGCCGACGGCGTGCCCCTCGCGCTGTCGGACGCGCTCGGGCGCGCCATGGCCAAGGACCCGGCGGCGCGGCCGGCGACGGCCATCGACTTCGCGGAGGAGCTGCGCCAGATCCAGGCCGACGAGCGCTGGGTCGTCACGACGGCCTCGGTGCTCGGCGAGGCCTCGCGACCTCCGCCCGCTCCGCGCGCACCGCTCGACACGTACGCACCCGGCGCCGGCCACACGGTCGCCGCGGTGGATCCCGGGCCGGTGCGGCCCCCGCTGCTCGACCTCGACGGTGCCGAGCGCTCCCCCGCGCCCGGGCCCGCGCGGCGCCCGCCGGCGGTGCTCGCGCCGACGCCGGCGCGCGCCCGGACCGTCGTCGATCCGACCGCCCCGCCCGTCGTTCCCTCCGTCGTCCCCGCCGCCGAGCTCGCTGCCGACCCGGCGACGCCGGAGCCACCCGATCCCAT
>CAYUOL010000279.1:0-8965 GCA_964446345.1 uncultured Iamiaceae bacterium
GGAACCGCGACCCGGTGGTGGGGTCGAAGTAGCCGACGACGTCGACGATCACGTCGACGCCGCCGATGGCGTTGGCGAAGCGCACGGCGCCGTTGGTGCCGATCTTGACGATGGCGAGGTTGGGGATGGTCTGGCCGGGCGCGAAGTTCACGTTCGACACGTTCGGTTGGGAGACCCCGGAAGGCCACACCGACACGAACGAGCCAGCGGTCCCCGCGGTGACGGTCACGTTGGCGACGATCGCCGTCGCCGTCGCCGGCACCCCGGCGGCGTTGCCGGGCTGGCGCACCACGAGGTCACGGGGCGCGCCCGCGACCAGCTTCGCGCCCCAGCCCCCGTTCGGGGTCCGCGAGTCCAACAGGCGCGTCGGCATGATCCCCGTGAACAGGTCGCCGGGCCCGACACCGTCGTCGTAGTAGCCGACGACGTCGGCGACGATGTCGACGCCGCCGAGGGCGTTGGCGAAGCTGACCTTGCCGCCGGTGCCGAGCTTCACGGTCACGAGGTTCGGGATGGTCTCCCCGGGCCCGAAGTTCAGGTTCGACGCCGTCGGCTGCGTCGCCCCGGTGGGCCACACGGACACGAACGAGCCGAGCGTCCCGGAGGTCGCGGTCACGTTCATGACCACCGCCGTCGCCGTGGCGGGCACGTTGGACGCCCCGCCCAGCCCCGTCACGTGCAGCTGCCTCGACGCCCCCGCCACGAGCTTGCCCGACCAGCCCCCCGTCGCCGTCCGCGAGTCCAGGATCCGCGCGGGCGCGACCGGGTGGTAGCCCGCACCATCCCACGGCACGACGCTGTTCGACGCCCCCGACAATGCGCTGTCACCGATGCTGTTCGTCGCCACCACCGTGAACGTGTACGGCGTGCCCGCCGTCAACCCCGACACCACACAGCTCAACGCCCCCGTCGTCGTGCACGTCTTGTCATCCGGATACGACGTGACCGTGTAGCCGGTGATCGGTGAGGTCCCCGCCGACGACGGCGTCGCCCACGTGACGGCGGCGGACTGCTTCCCGGCTGTTGCGACCACCGCGGTCGGCGACGACGGTGACGCGATGCTGGACACGACCTCCGGAGTCAGCCGGCCGATCGCGTTCGAGCCCTCGAGGGTGTACCAGATCTTCCCGTCGGGCCCGGTCGTGATCCCCCGCGGCGCGATCCCCCCGGCGGGATACGTCGTGAACTGCCCGTTCGTGGACAACCGCACGACCGTGTTCTTGGCCCGGTCGGTGAACCACAGGTTGCCGTCGGGACCCACCGTGATGCCCACCGGCTCGACCGCGCCCTCGATCGGGAAGTTCGTCACGGCACCCGCCGTCGTGATCCGCCCGATCGACCCATT
Organism: uncultured Iamiaceae bacterium; assembly: GCA_964446345.1. GTDB lineage: Bacteria > Actinomycetota > Acidimicrobiia > Acidimicrobiales > Acidimicrobilacustridaceae > CAYUOL01. Next base: position 1,346 of record CAYUOL010000279.1, read on the forward strand.
GCCCGCGTTCGTGAACCACAGGGCACCGTCCGGGCCCGTCACGATGCCCACCGGCAACGAGATGCTGGGATCCGTGAAGGTCGTGAACTCCACGGCGAACGAGCCGCGGCTGATCGAGTCCTTGGCCGCGTTGGTGAACCACATGTTCCCGTCCGGACCCATCGTGATCTGCTCCGGCCCCCCGAACTCCGGGAGACCGAACGCGATCGGGGCGGAGAGGTCGGGCTTCACGCTCACGACCTCGTTCGTCGCCGACGCCGCCGCCCAGATCGTGCCCCCCGGCCCCGCCGCCATGCCCCGGAAGCCCCGGGGCGCCGCAACGGTGCTCTGACCTTTGCCCTCATTGCGCATCACGCTGTCGGCGCCGCTCTGCCGGGTGGCCCAGAGGTTCCCGTCGGGGCCCGACAGGATCCCGTAGGTGTGCGCGCCCCCGAGCACCGGCCCAAACACGGTCCCGTCGGTCTCGACCCTCCCGAACCCGGCGTCGCTGCCGCTGTTGGTGAACCACAGCGCGTCGTTGTGGGTCGTGATCGCATAGGGAGCGCTGATGAACGCAGCGGTGAAGGTGTCGACGGTGGCCACCTGCAACTGCCCGATCGAGTTGTTGGTCAAGTTGGTGAACCACAACCGTCCATCAGGACCCGTTGTGATCCCCAACGGGTTCGCCATCCCAGCACCGGGATGGCGCGACACGATCCCGGCCATCGTGATCTCGCCGAGCGAGTCTCTGTTCGTGAACCACATCGACCCGTTGGGACCGGTGGTGATCCCGATGGGGCCGTTGATTCCGTCGCCCGTGAACTTCTCCACGACACCGGTCGTCGGGTTGATGCGGCCGATCGAGTTGTTGCCGTTGTTCGTGAACCAGAGGTTGCCATCGGGACCGGCCGTGATGTCCCAAGGGGTGACGATCGTGGCGTCGGTGTAGATGGTCACCGATCCGTCGGTGGCCATGCGCCCGATGGAGGGAGACGCGAGGTTGGTGAACCAGAGCGCGCCATCGGGCCCTGCGGCTATCCCGTTCGGACCTGCGCCTGCCGAGCTGAACAACGTGATGACGCCCGCCGTGGTGATCCGGCCGACCTTCCCGGATGGGGAGCTCGTGAACCACAAGTTCCCATCCGACCCAGTGGTGATCTTCGCCGCGCCGCCGAACCCGTTGTTGGGGAAGGAGGACACGACGCCGGCGGGGGTGATCCTCCCGATCCCGCTCGCCTCGGCGAACCAGAGGTTGCCATCCGGACCCGCCGTGATGCCTTGGGGTCGGTCGATCGTCGCATCCCCGAAGCTCGTGACGGTCCCCGTCGGTGTCACGCGGCCGATCGTGTTGTTCCCGGCGTTCGTGAACCACACGTTCCCGTCAGGGCCCGTCGTGATGCCGGTCGGCTGGTCGATCCCGCCCGCCGCCGCGGCCGGGGTCGACCCCGTCGCCGCGGCGGCGGCGGGACCGGCGGTCGTGGCGACGGCCGCGAGAGCGCCCCCGAGCAAGGCCATGAACACGACGACGGCCATGAGCCTCTGGTGCACGAACATCCGCAACGTCCCTCGCCTGTCGTCCGCCACCGCGCGGGCGGGGCAGGCCCGACCGCCGAACAGGGAACCCGCGGGCTGCGACACCGGCCGGGCGTGTCGCACTGGGCAGGGTACCGCCGGTGCCGGTGCCGGTACCGACCTTGTCGGCTTGCCCCGCCCCGTTACAGGGCGCTTGCCGGGATCGAGCCCATGCGCCCGCTGTTGAAGTCCTCGATGGCGTCGATGATCTCCTGCCGGGTGTTCATGAGGAACGGGCCGTAGTGCGCGATCGGCTCCCGGATCGGCAGACCGCCGAGCAGCAGCACCTCGAGGTTCGGCGAGTAGTCGTCCGGCTGCTGGTCCGCCGCCCCGATCGTGACCACGTCGCCCGGACCGAACACCACGAGCTGGTGCTCCTCGACGGGTCGCCGCTCGGCACCGGCGTAGCCCCGACCCGACAGCACGTAGGCCATGCTCGAGAAGGTCGGGTTCCACGGCACCTCGAGCTGCGCCCCCGGCACGACGCTCGCGTGCACGTAGCTGATGGGCGTGTGGGTGACGCCCGGACCGTCGTGCCCGCCGATCGAACCGGCGATGACCCGCACGAGCGCGCCGCCGTCGTTCGACGAGAGCAGCACGAGGTCGTTGCGGGTGATCGCCTGGTACCGGGGCGGGGAGAACTTCAGCGCCGCCGGCAGGTTCACCCACAGCTGCACGCCGTGGCTGCGGCCGCCGTTGCGCAGGAAGGTCTGCGTCGGCACCTCGTCGTGGAGGATGCCGGCGCCAGCGGTCATCCACTGCGTGTCGCCCTCGCCGATCACGCCGCCGCCGCCGTTCGAGTCGTGGTGCTCGATGACGCCGTCCATCACGTAGGTGACGGTCTCGAACCCGCGGTGCGGGTGCCAGGGCGCGCCCACGGGCTCGTTCGGGGCGTAGTCGACCGGGCCGAGCTGATCGAGCAGGAAGAACGGGTCCGCCACGTGGGCGTCGACCTTGCCGGGGAAGGGGCGCCACACCTCGAAGCCGGCGCCCTCGACCGCATGGTGCGCGTTGACGACGGTCTGCACCGGGCGACGGGTGGCGTCGGCCGGCGCCTGCAGGCGGGGCAGCACGAGGGTGTTGTCGACGGTGATGGCAGGCATGGCGGGCACCTCCGGTGTCCAGGTTCTCTCGTGGGCCGTCAGCCCTCGGCTGATCCCCGACCCCACAATCCACACCCAGAGAACCGGATGACACGTCAACTAATTCCCGACGACCCGGGCGCGGGTGTCGCACGAAGCCGGCGCCCGATGCTCTCTGCAAGTGTGCACGTGGCCAGCCCACCGCCACCGCCCCGGATCCCACCGTGCCCGACGCCCCCGACGCCCCCGACGCCCCCGACGACTTCGAGCGGTTCTTCGCTGATGCGGAACCGCGCCTGCGCCGTGCCCTCGTCGCGCGACTCGGGATCGAGCGCGGGCGCGAGGCCACGGCTGAAGCGCTCGCCTGGGCGTACGAGCACTGGAGCGAGGTGCAGGACATGACGAACGCCGTTGGCTACCTCTACCGAGTGGGACACAGCCGGACGCGGCCGCGCAAGGCGGTGACCGCCGATCGTCTCGGCGCCGCGTCGGCCCCCGAACCGCAACCGGCGAGCGTCGACCCGCAGCTGTGGGCCGTGCTGTGGGAGCTCTCGGACAACCAACGCCAGGCCGTGGTGCTCGTGCACGCGTACGGCTGGACACTGCGGGAGGCGGCCGACGTCATGGACTGCTCGATCTCCACGGTCAACACCCACCTGCGTCGCGGCCTCAAGCGGCTGCGCGAAGGGCTCGCCGTCGGCGTCGCCGTGGGAGGACCTGATGACCGCTGATCTCGACCGCCGCATCCGGGACGCGTTCGACGCGGACGTCGAGCCGGTGGATCTCGCGACCGTCGTCGAACGCGCGCGGGGTGCGGCGCGCGGCGCCGTGGCGCTCGAAGACGTCCGATCGGCCGACCGGCGCCGGTCCTCGACGATCAGGCTCGGAGCCGTCGCCGCGGCCTTCGTGCTGCTGGTGGGCGCGGGGTGGTTGGTCACGCGCCGCGCCCCGACCGACACGGTCACCGCGCATACCCCCACGACGGTGTCGACGCCGGCACCGCCGTCTGTCATCGCGACCACCGTGCGCGGGGGCTTGCGCAACGTCGTCATCCGCACCTCGTTGGTCGTCGGCCGTCACCTGTGGGTGGGGTACCGATCGTTTGGAGACGTCACCCTGCCCGCCGCCGGCGGCCTTGCGGCGTTCGACATCGGGACGGGCGCCCTCGTCGCGAACCACGCGACCCCGGGTGCCGTGCACCGCGGTGCGCTGGCCGCCGCGGGGGAGCGCGTGTGGTTCGTCGCCGACGACGAGCAGGGCGCCGCCGCGCTCTTGACCGTCGATCGGGTGGGAGCCGAACCGCGCCAGATCGACACCGTGCACCCCGGCGCCACGCTGACCACGAGCGGCGATCGGCTCTGGGTCGCGCAGGAGCCGCTGCAGGAGCGCGACGCGACGGACGGCCACGTGATCCGGGAGCGACCGGCCCCGAGCGCGACCTCGGTCGTCACCGACGGCCAGACCACTTGGCTGGCCGGACGCACGACCAACTCCGTCACCCGGATCGATGCGGACGGCGCGACGACCGCGATCGAGCTCGACCCGATCGGTGCCCTGCTGGGTCAGGCGCATCTCGCCGACGGCATCCTCCTCATCGAACACGGACCGTCGATGGAGCTGGTCGACACCCGCCGGGGGGTGTCGCTCGGGGCGATGGACATCGGGTCAGGGACCGACCGTCCGATCGCGGACGCGGCGGTGCGCGGGCACGACCTCTGGGTGCTGACGGGGCTCGGCCAGGTCGTCACGATCGATCTGCTCACCGGTGCGCGCCGCATCGGCGATGCCCACCCCGGGTGGGCGGAGTCGCCGAGCACGCTGTTCCCGGTGTCCGACGAGAGCGCGCTCGTCTGCTCTGCCGACGACACCGGGCAGGCGCTGTGCCGACTGGCTGCGCCGGGTGCGATCCCGCCGGCGATCGAGCTCCGCGAGCAACCGTCGCCGCCGGCGCCCCTCGCGGACCTGCGCGAGATCGTGACCCGCAGCGACGCCCTGGTGGACCGGACGGCCCCCACGGAGGTGCGGCAGGTCGCGGCGACGACGGACGCGGTCGCCACGGGACGCGTGATCGGCATCAGCGCCTTGACCACCACCCATCAGCTGCTCTCGGATCCCGGTCCTGGCCCGGTGCCCGGCGCGGCCGACGTCGTCTCCGACGCGATCGTCGTCTACGTGCGCATCGACCACATCGACCACCGTGCGACGCTGCCCGCCGAGCTTCTCCTCGCGCCGGGCGACCTCGTGACGATGCGCCTCAGCGCCGGCACCGGGCCGCGATCGCGACCACCTGATCGGCAACCGACGCCGGCGGAAGCCATCAGCCACGCACCAATCGGCGCTTCGATCGTGCTCCCGCTCGCGGTCACGACGGATCCCACCCGTGCGGTCGTCGGCCACGACGTCGCCATGGGCGGCCGGGCGTTCCTCGCCCGGCCAGACGGCTCCTCGGTGGTCCCGCTCGAGCCGACGCTCGACCCCGTCACGGCCGGGCGAGACCTCGCCGCCGTCGAGCAGGAGCTGCGGGGGCTGGTCGTGGCACGCGGCTGACGCGGAACCTCGTAGGCGCCGCCGTCGTCAGGCAGCCGCGGTGACTACCGTTCCGGGGCATGCCCGCCACGATCGAGGACGCCGAGAAGACCGCCGTGTCGCTGCCGGACGTGACGGTCGGTGAGCGCTACCGCCAGCGCACGTGGATGGTCGCCGGCAAGGGCTTCGCCTGGGAGCGCCCGTTCAGCAAGGCGGACATCAAGCGCTTCGGCACCGAGACACCTCCCGACGGACCGATCGTCGCGGTGCGGGTGGCGGACCTGGAGGAGAAGGAGGTCGTGCTGGCCCAGGACCTGCCCGGCTTCTTCACGATCCCGCACTTCGACGGCTACGCGGCGGTGCTCATCCAACTGAAGAAGGTGCGCAAGAAGGACCTGCGCGAGGCGATCGTCGACGCGTGGTTGGCCACCGCTCCCCCGAAGCTCGCGGACGCGTACCTGAAGCGCTGACGCCTCAGCCGGCGAACGCGCCGGGTGCGTCCACGGCGTGGGCTGGGCGTGCCGCGCCTGCGCCGAGCGTCGCTGGGGGCCACGGGGCCGGAGTCGGCGGCGGGTCGGCGGCGGCAACGGTCGTCGACGTGGTGGTCGTCGTGGCGAGACCCGGGAGATCGCATGGCTCGGGCGACACGTTCGCGTCGATCTGCACCGATCCGTGGCCCGTGCTCACGTCGGTGCGCATCGAGACCGCGGCCAGCGACATGGCGGCGAAGTTGCTGCCACCGCCGCCCCCCGAGTGCGACCGGACGGCCTCGTAGTGCGCACCGGTGAGATCGTCGGCCAGGTAGTAGGACGCGTCGCCGCCCGGGGCCCCGGCGCCGCCACCGAAGTACCCACCTCCTCCCCCGCCGCCGGTGAAGCGGTGCGGGTCCCAGTAGTACGCCGGGTCTCTCGCGGCATCGCCGCCCTGCCCGAGTCGACCGCTGGCCCCGGCCAGCTCGGGGCGCTCCCCGGACGTGCCCCCGACCCCGCCGGCCGTCGCGGTGGCGCCAGCGCCTCCGGTGTTCGGCTTCACCAGGGGCGACGGCACGCTGACGGTTCCGTACGAGACCCCGCGCTCGCCGTAGAGGCCGGCCTCGCCGGGTGCACCGGCGTCGCCCCCGCCCGCGCCGTCGAGCGCCGTGTAGGTGAGGAGGGCAACTCCGCCCCCCGGGTACTCGAGCCACGGGACCCCCGTACCCCCGGAGGCGCCGCCGCCGCCCGCCGCCACCAGGACCCGGTCGGCCAGCGCACTTCCACCGACCCGGATGTCCGACGCGCCCCCGCCACCGCCTGCGCCGGCCCCTCCACCCCCGAACCCGCCGCGCGTCGGTTGCCCCTGCTCGCCGACGGTCACCTCGAGGTGTTGGCCGCCCGCGACCGCGATCGTCGCGGTCACCTCACCGCCGCGCCCCGCCGCGCCGGCCTGCCCGAAGCGGCGGTAGAAGAACGACTCGGGCGATGGCCCCCGACCGCCGGCCGCACCGCGCGCTCGCACCGTGACGGAGCAGACGCCAGCGGGGACGACGAACGTGGACGTGCCCGGTTGGTCGAAGACGAACGACTGCCCCGCCGTCGCGGCGGACGCGGCCGGCGCGACGACCGCCGGCACCACGCTCGAACCCACGAGCAACAACCCCAACGCGGCAGGGCGGACGACCCACCGGGACCGCTCGGATGACCGGGCCCGCGGCGTCGAGCACACCGACGAGCGGGGGGACCTGGCCGGCTGTGCTCGTTCGCTCATCGGTGGACAAACGGATGAGGGCCCGAGGTTCGCGACACGGTCCTCGAAGTTCCCGCTCGATCGTCAGCCCTCGCAGGCGTCACCCGGGTCGAGGCGCGAGAGCACCGTGGCGGCGATGGTGCCGAGGGTGTCGAGCTGCTCCGGGGTCAGTGCGTCGATGAACGCGGAACGGACCTCGGCGACGTGCGCCGGTGCGTTCGCCTCGATCGCGCCGCGGCCCGCGGGCGTGAGGACGACGAACGCGCCGCGAGCATCGGTCGTGCAGTCCTCGCGCGCGACGAGCCCCCGCTTCTCCATGCGCGACAGGTGGTGCGAGAGCCGGCTCTTCTCCCACTGCAGCGCGGTGCCGAGCTCGAAGGCGCGCAACCGGCTGTCGGGGGCCTCGGACAGGTGGACGAGCACCTCGTAGTCCTGGAGGGACAGGTCGCTGTCGGCCTGCAGCTGGCGGTTCAGGTGCCGGAGCAACTGGGCGTGCATGCGCAGGTAGGACCGCCACACCTCGTCCTCCCGCGGCGTCAGCCGCGCCTTCTTGGCCATGCTGCCGAGGCTACCGGGTTGGTTGACACGTCACTCTTCCTTCGGGGTCGCCTTCGTCGGACGGCGTTCGGTGCGCTTCAGAAGGCCAACCGGCGCCGCGAGTCGACGTCCCCGGAGCCCGTGACAGGGCGATGGCGCCGACCCGTCACCCACCGTCGCGCCCGCCGGTCATGCGCGGGCA
>CAYUOL010000280.1:0-2915 GCA_964446345.1 uncultured Iamiaceae bacterium
GGGCGTCGGCCGCCGAGCACGACGCGCCGGAAGTCGTGCCCGTTCGCGATGGCGCGCAGGAGCAGGCCGCGCTGGGGATCAGCCGTGCGCGTCGCCGGCAGGACGTACGGCTGCCAGGCCTCGCGTGCGAGACCCGGCACGTCGAGGTTCTCGATGGCCGCCGGCCACGTGTCGTCTTGGGGCTCGTACACGAGACCCACGGCCGTGCCCAGCTCGGTCAGCTTCGTCTTGTCGGTGGCCACCGGTGCCGGGTGCCCGTCAGCGCGCGGGCCGGGCGCGCCGGTCGGGGTACAGCTCGCCGACCGGCGCGCTCGCGTGGCCGGTGCGGGCGTAGTGCGCCAGCGTCGTCGGGGTGCTCGGCTCCATCAGGGAGAGGACGTCGAACACGGGGCCGTCGGCGCCTCGCGCCGCTCGCAACGCCCCCGCGCCGGGGCTCTGGCGCGGCGGGAGGTCGGTGGTGAGGAGCACGAAGCGATGCGGCTCGGGTGGCGCGGCGTCGAGCACGGCGGCCTTGCCGAGCGCCTTCCACAGCACGTCGGCGGGCCGGAGGCCGGCGCGGTCGTTGCCCCGGGTGAGCGCGCCCGCGAGGTCGAAGAACCAGCGGTTGCCGTCGGCATCGGTCGCGCTGAACGACACGTCGACCGCGTTCTTGAGGCGCACCGGCTTCGACATGTCCTTCGCGTCGAGGTTGGCGACGGTGAACCCGGCCTCGCGCAGCATGCGCCCCGCCAGCTCCTTCAGCATCGAGCCTTCGCGCAGCGCCCGGTCGGTGTCGTCGGTGGTGCCCCGCGCCCCGACGACGCGCCACGGCCGCTGCTGCACCTCGTCGGAGGTCGCGGCTTCGCGTTCGGCGAGGGCGAGCTGCGCGCGCTCGCGCGCCGCGTGCACGTAGTCGTTGTCGGTGTCGAAGCCCACGTAGTGGCGGTGCGTGCGGATGGCCGCGATCGCCGACGTGCCCGAGCCCATGAACGGGTCGAGGACCAGGTCGCCCTTGTACGTGTAGAGCTCGATGAGTCGCTGGGGCAGCTCGACGGGGAAGGGTGCCGGGTGACCGACCTTCGTGGCGCTCTCGGTGCCGATGTCCCAGACGTCGGTCGTCCAATCCATGAAGTCGTCTTTGAAGATGCTGTTCTCGAACGGCAGGCCGCGCTTCTCGCGCTTCTTGCGGTCGACGGCGCGGTCGAAGCGGCCCTTGCTCGCCACCACCACCCGTTCGGTGAGGTCGCGGATGACGGGGTTGGAGGCGTTCTGGAACGACCCCCACGCGCAGCTGCCCGTGCTGCCCTCGGCCTTGCGCCAGATGATCTCGCCGCGCAGCAGCAACCCGAGGTCGTCCTGCAGGATGCGGATGATGTCGGCCGAGAGCGAGCGGTAGGGCTTGCGGCCGAGGTTGGCGACGTTCACCGCGATGCGCCCGCCCGGCTCGAGCTTCTCGACGCACTTCGCGAAGACGTCGCGCAGCATCTGGAGGTACTCGAGGTAGTCACCCGGGATGTGCCCCTGCCCGAGCTCCTCTTCGTAGGCCTTGCCGGCGAAGTAGGGGGGTGAGGTCACGACGAGCGCCACCGAGTTGGGCTTGATCCGCGGCGGGGCCTCGTCGGTCGCCCGGTCGTCGTCCATCGCCCGGGCGTCGCCGAAGCGGATCCAGTCGACCGGGCCGTAGGGGTTGACCGTGTCGTCGTCGCTGGTGACCGGCGGCGTGAAGCGGGCGTAGAAGTCGGACGAGTCGTGGTTCTCCCGCCGGCTGACCCCGAACGTCGAGGTGGAGGTCGGCGTCACCCGTCGCCCCGCGCCCACGGCTTCGGTCGCGACGTCGTCGGCTGGTTGGCCGAGGCGCTCGGTCACTCGTCTCCTCCCACGCCGCACGCCCAGGGGCCCGGCGGCTGCTGCTTCGGCGCTCATCCTACGGTCTCGCCCGAGACGGCACGCGAACGCGCGTCGGCGACCGGGCCGGCGGGCGCGAGCAGCGGGCGGACCGGCTGGAGGTCACGGGCGGCGGGCCGTGGGTCGTCGATCGCCGCCCGTGCGCTCGGCCACCGGCGCCGGACCAGCAGCCGGGTGCAGCAGGCGTCGCTGGCCACGTAGGCCCGCACCTCGTCGTCGCTCAGCTCGTGCAGGCGGGCCGCGCACACCTCGACGGGTGCCAGCCCACAGACCCGCGCGATCGCCTTGAGACCACCCGACACGCCGAGGGCGGGGACGACGTCGGCCCGGTAGACGCGATACGCATCGAGGTGGACGTGGCTGTGCCACGAGCCGCGGTAGGCGCCGAGGTGACCCGGGAGCGCGTCGCCCCGGAGGCGGATCGACGGATCGAGCCACAGCTGCAGCCCGAGGCGCACCCCGCAGCGCCCCGCGCGGTCGGCGAGGAACGGCAGGTCGAACCCCGAGCCGTTCCAGGTCGTGATGACGCCGGGTTCGAGCGCGGCCAGGTGCCAGTCGAGGCGGTCGAGCAAGAGGGCCTCGTCGGCGTCGTCGAACACCCGCACGCCGTCGGGCCCGGCCACGGCGACGGCCACGATGCGCGCGACGGCGGGATCGAGGCCGTCGACCGTGGTGTCGGTCTCGATGTCGAGCCCGTAGATGGCGGGTTCGGCGGTGGCCGGGCCGGCGCCGGCGGCGGGGCGCTCGGCCGCAGATGACACGCGTGGAACTTCAGGCATGTGACCACCCTAAGCAGGGGGTGTGACGGTCCCGGGGACCGTCGGGCCCGGCACCGCAGCGATCCGCCGCCGGGTGCGGCGAGACCGCCTCGCATGCCCCGCCGGGGTGGGGGGAATGTGGGCGTGCCCGCACCGGTTTGGCCGAGCTCCGGGTCTCGGTGCCAGGAGGACAGCGATCAGGAGGACTGCGATGACGAGCGACGACCGATCGACCCCCGAGCACCCCGAGAACCTCGAGAACCTCGACCACCC